>DATEGY010000038.1:0-18632 GCA_035279865.1 Gemmatimonadales bacterium
TGGGCCGGCCGGGCGGCCCCAGGGGCGTGAACGTCATCACGGTCGTCGGCGTGATCGACGACATCCGTTCAGCCTCCCTGGACGCCACCCCACGTCCGGAGATCTACACGCCCGCGGCGCAGGAGGCCTCGCTCGACCAGATGTGGGTGGTGTTCCGCGCCACCAACGGCAAACCGTTGCAGATGGCGAGTGCCATCCGCGAGGCGGTGCATCAGGCCGATCCCGAGCAGCCGATCGGCGAGATCGCGAGTCTCGCCGAGATGGGCGACCGCCTCACGGCGGCCCGGCGATTCAATACGTCTCTCCTCACGCTGTTCGCCCTGCTCGCCGTGGCCCTCTCGATGGTCGGCATCTACGGCGTGACGTCCTACGCCGTGACCCAACGGACTCGCGAGCTGGGGATCCGGCTCGCGCTCGGCGCGCAGCCGGGCCAGGTGGTGGGGCTCCTGGTGCAGGAGAATCTGAGCCGAGTGGCCATCGGCGTCGCGCTGGGAATCGTCGCCGCATTCGGCGTGACCCGGGTACTCAAGTCGCTCTTGTTCGAAGTGTCTTCATCTGATGCTGTGACGTTCGGATCTACCGCGGTCCTGCTCGCCGCGGTCGCACTCGTGGCCACCTGGTGGCCGGCCCGCCGGGCGACGCGAGTGGATCCGATGATTGCGCTGCGAGCGGAGTAACGCGGGAAGGGGGAAGCGGGAAGGGGGAAGCGTGGTCTCCAGTTCGGCACGCTTCCCGCTTCCCCCTTCCCCTCTCCCGCCCAACGGGAGTCCCGCATGGACACGCTGCTGCAAGATCTCCGCTACGCCGCCCGCACGCTCTTGAAGTCACCCGGATTCACCATCGTCGCGGTGCTGACGCTGGGCCTCGGCATCGGCGCCATCACGACGATGTTCAGCGTGGTGAACGGGGTGCTGCTGGAGCCTCTGGCATACCAACAGGCCGAGCGGCTGGTGGACATCGCCTCCAAGGACCGGGCGGCGTCGGCGGGCGGAAACCAGTTTTCGTTCCCCGATCTCCGCGATCTGCGCCGGAACACCCGCTCCTTCGTGCAGCTCGGCGCCTTCCGGTATTGGCTCTTCAATCTCTCGGGGCAGACCGGCCCCGAAGCGGTGCTGGGGATCTATGCCGGAGACAGCGTGTTCACCGCGCTGCGCGTCCACCCGATGATCGGCTCCCTGCTTTCGCCCGGCGCGGACGACGGGAAGGTGCGCGAGGCACTGCTGTCGTACGGGCTCTGGAAGCGCCGGTACGCCTCGGACCCCTCGATCGTGGGCACGACGGTCGATATAGACGGCGCCCCCACCACCGTCGTCGGCGTGCTGCCTGAGAAGTTCCGGTTTCCGGAGGTCCTGCCGGCGAACACACCGCTCCCGTCGCGAGAACCCGACATCTACCTGCCCGTGGGCCTCGAGCCCGACGGGCAAAACGACCGCGGGAACTACAACTACTGGATCCTGGGACGCCTGGCGCCGGGCGTCACGCTCGATCAGGCGAGCAGCGAGCTCGACGCTTTCGCGAAGCATCAGGCGCAGGCATTTCCGAACAGCGATGCCAACCTGACGATGGTCCCGCGGCCGCTCAAGGAGCAAGTGGTGGGAGCCGCATCGCGGCCGCTCGTGATCCTGCTCGGCGCCGTCGGATTCGTCCTGCTCATCGCGTGCGCCAACGTCGGTGGCCTCTTGCTGGCCCGCGCCGCCAGCCGCGA
The DNA here is from genome assembly GCA_035279865.1 of Gemmatimonadales bacterium. Lineage (GTDB taxonomy): Bacteria > Gemmatimonadota > Gemmatimonadetes > Gemmatimonadales > GWC2-71-9 > 40CM-2-70-7. Next base: position 1,706 of record DATEGY010000038.1, read on the forward strand.
ACGTGAGATCGCGGTGCGTACGGCGATGGGAGCCAGCTCCTTCCGGCTCGCTCGACAGCTCCTGACGGAGAGCATCCTCCTCTCCCTCCTGGGGGGCGTGCTGGGGATCACCCTCGCCATCTGGGGGGTCCAGGGGCTCCGTTCGTTCGCACCGGCGACCCTCCCCCGCCTCGCGGACGTGGTCCTCGACGCCCGCGTGCTGTTGTTTACCCTCGCCACCTCTCTGCTCTCCGGTCTCTTTTTCGGATTGTGGCCCATTATCCGGCGTGATCGCCGCACCCATGACGCGCTGCGAGAAGGTGGGCGGCATGCCTGGACCCGCGAGCGGCGACGCCTGCGGGCGGGGATCGTGGTCGGAGAGGTCGCCCTGTCGATCGTGTTGCTCACGGGCGCCGGTCTCCTGCTGCGGAGCTTTGTCCGGCTGTCCGGCGTCAACCCCGGGTTCGACGGAAAGAACGTGATCACGATGTTCTCGCTCATGCCGACGGCGCGGTATCCGACGCCGCAGAGCTGGATGACGTACGAGCGCACGGTGATCGACCGCATCAGGGCGCTCCCGGGAGTGGTTCAGGTCGGCGCCATCAATACGCTGCCCTTGTCCAACATCGGGGACAATACGTCGGTGGACGTCATTGACCACCCGGCCAAGAACATGAGTGACATGCCCCAGACGGGGTATCGGATCATCGGGGGAGACTACTTCTCGGCGCTCAAGATCCCGGTGGTGAAGGGACGCGGACTTACCCTGGCCGACTCGGCGGGCGCCCCTCCGGTGGTGCTCCTCAACGAAACCGCGGCCCGGCAGTGGTATCCCGGCGAGAACCCGGTGGGCCGGAAGCTGCGCCTGACGAATGGCGACACGACGGCGAAGACGATCGTCGGGGTGTTGGGCGACACCCACGGAGAGGCGCTCGACGTCGGTGCGCGTCCGGAGGTGAGCTACCCGTATCAACAGGGCCCGGAGCCTCTCATCACGCTGGTCGTTCGGACCCAGGGCGATCCGCACCTCCTCGTCCCGTCCATCAAGCACGAGCTCGCCGCCATTGATCCCCAGTCGGCCTACTATGCGGTCCGCACGATGGACGATCTGCTTTCGGCCTCACTGGCCCAGCGCCGGTTCGACATGGAATTGCTCGCCGGATTCGCGGCCGCCGCGATGCTGCTCGCGGGGCTGGGCCTGTACGGCGTCATCGCGTATTCGGTCACACAGCGGACGCAGGAGATCGGGATCCGGATGGCGCTGGGCGCCGAGCGGGGGACGGTGCTGGGACTGGTGATCCGGGACGGGTTGGGACTGACGGCGGCAGGCCTGGGGGTGGGGCTCGTGGCCGCGGCGATGTTGTCGCGAGTCCTCCAGAGCCAGCTCTTTGGTGTGGGGTCCCTCGACCCCGTGGCCTACGCGGGAGTGGTCATGGTGTTCGCGCTGGTGGCTCTCGCGGCGAGCTACATCCCGGCGCGACGGGCGGCTGGCGTGGATCCGATAGTCGCACTACGAACTGAATAAGGCGGGATTGGGGATTCGGGATTGGGGATTGGTGTCGATGCACCAATCCCGAATCCCCACTCCCGAATCCCCCAGAAAGGAGTCACCCATGGAATCCTTGCTGTCCGACATCCGCTACGCCTTCAGGTCTCTGATTAAGAGTCCGGGATTCACGGCGACCGTCATCGTCACGCTGGCGCTGGGCATCGGCGCCAACACCGCGATCTTCAGTGCGCTCTACGGGGTCCTCTTCCGGCCTCTCCCGTATCCACATCAGGAGCGAATGGTGGCCCTGGGGTACACATTCCAGGGCTACCACGGCGAACAGTCGGTGACGTACCCCCAGTTCCAGTTCTTCCGGGACAACGCCCCCGGGTTCGACGCCCTCGCGGCGAGTACCAGCCAGGGGGTGAATCTCTTCGCCGGCAACACGGCGCAGCATCTGCAGATGGTCCGAGTGTCGGCCGACTACTTCAAAGTCCTCGGCATACCTCCAGCCCTCGGTCGCACGTTCACCGCCGACGAAGATCAGATCGCGGGACCCAATGTCGCCATCATCTCGCACGACATCTGGCAGAGTGCCCTCGGCGGGTCCGCCGGCGTGATCGGCGCGCAGATCCAGCTCGATGGCACCCCCTACACCGTGGTCGGTGTGACGCCCGCCGGCTTGCGGGATCCCTGGGGAGACCGGATCGACGTCTGGTCCACGCTGGGTCAGGTGAGCCGGACCGTTGGAAGTGGACAGAATCTGACGTTGATGGGACGATTGTCCCCGGGCTTGGCGGTGCCACAGGCGGACGCGAGACTCCAACCGACGTTTGCCTCCTTCGCCAGCACCTTCCATAAAGACTCAACCACCAAGCTGGGTCTCACCTCCGTCCAGTCCGTGGTGGCGCAGGATGCTCGGACTCCTCTGGGTATTCTGTTCGGAGCAATTGCGTTGGTCCTGCTGATCGCCTGCGCCAACGTCGCCGGCCTCCTGCTGGGCCGTTCCGCGGCGCGCCGGCGTGAGCTGTCGGTTCGTGCCGCCCTCGGCGCCACGCGGACGCGCCTCGTCCGGCAGTTGCTGGCCGAGAGTCTGGTGCTGGCGGTGGTGAGCGGAGCGCTGGGGCTGGGAGTTGCGGCGTGGGGACTCGAAGCGCTTCGCACCTACGGCGGGAATGAGCTGCCCCGGCTGGGCGAGATCCAGCTCGATGGCAGCGTCCTCGCATTCAGTGCGGTACTCTCGCTCGTGACCGGCCTGGCCTTTGGACTCGTGCCGGCTTTGATGGGCTCGGGCACCAGCCTTCAGGAGGCGTTCCAGGAGACGGCGGGCCGCACGACGGCGGGATGGGGACGGGGTCGGATGCGTCACGTGCTCGTCGCCGCCGAGGTCGCCCTTTCACTGGTGCTGCTCACGGGGACGGGCCTGCTCCTGCGAGCCTTCGGCAATCTGGTCCGCTCGGACATGGGCTTCGATCCGAGCCACGTGGTGTCGGCCGAGTTCTGGCTGACGGGATCCCGGTACCGGGACTCGGCGGCGATTGCGACCTACTACAGCGAGCTGTTGCGACGGGTGACGTCGCTCCCGGGCGTCCAAGCGGCGGCGATAACGGAGGCGGGGCTCCCGCTCACGCGTGGCGGGAACGTCGGAGTCAAGAGACCTGACGGAACCTGGTGGTCGGTGGACTACCGCGGCGTGACACCCGGCTACTTCAAGGTTCTGAACCTTCCCCTGCGCGAAGGCCGACTGCTCACCGAGTCGGACAACGTCACCAGCGAGCACGTGCTGGTGGTGAACGAGGCCTTCGTGAAGCGCTTCATGAAAGGTGCTGATCCACTGGGGATGACCATCGAGAGCCCGGATCTCGGCACGGGCCGGGTGGTGGGGGTCGTGGGGAACGTCACGTCGTCCGTCGGTGATCCCGCGGTGCCGACACTCATGACCGCGGCGGTGCAGGAGCATGGTGGTCTGGTCACCGGATTCAACGGATGGTTCCCGATCCACTTGATCGTGAAGACCGCGGGAGATCCGGCCTTACTCCGCGTCCCGATGCGCCGGGCGATGGCCGAGGCGGATGTCGGCGTGCCCATTGGGGAAGTCCAGACGATGGTGGAGGTGTTGGACGGGACGCTCGCCCTGCGGCGCTTCGAGATGATCCTGCTCGGTCTGTTCGCGGCGCTGGCGGCATTGCTTGCCGCAGTGGGGATCTACGGCTTGATGGCGTACCTGGTCCAGCAGCGGACACGGGAGTTCGGCATCCGGATGGCATTGGGGGCGCGTCAGCGCGACGTCTTGCAGCTGGTGCTGCGGCATAGTGTCGCGCTCGTCGGCGCCGGCATGGCCGTCGGGATCGTCGGAGCAATGCTGGCGACGAAGGTGATCGCCAGTCAGCTCTTCGGCGTTGGGAAGTTTGACGTGACAACATTTGGGACTGTATCACTGCTCCTGGTAGTGATCGCATTAGTGGCCACGTGGTTGCCGGCGTTCCGCGCGACGCGGGTGGATCCGGTGGTGGCGTTGAGAACGGAATAGGGGCCGCCCATGGACTCGATGCTCCACGATCTGCGCTATGCCGTCCGGGCGCTCTGGCGCACGCCGGGATTCACGGCCACCGCGGTGCTTACGCTGGCACTCGGCATCGCCCTCAACACCACCGCCTTCTCGGTCTACGACGCTGTGGCCCTGCGCCCCCTCGCGGTCCCCTCCCCTCAGGACGTGGTGCGCCTCACCGCCCCGCGGGATCGCTCTGAGGGCGAGCTCTTCCCCTACACCACGTACCGCGCCATTCGGGGAGCAGCCCATTCCCTGGCCGGGGTCGTCGCGACCACCGCGCCGGAGCTGGTCCTGACTCGCTATCTGCGGATGGAACGTGACATCCCGACAACGGTACGCTTCGTGTCCGACAACTACTTCTCGACCCTCGGCGTGCTTCCGGCCCAGGGGCGCACACCGGGACCGTCGGACGAGAGTGCCCTTGTCGTCAGCGAAGATTTCTGGCGACGTCAGCTCGCCGCCGACCCGGGCGTGGTGGGCTCCACGCTCTTCGTGCAGAACCAGCCGATGACCGTGGCCGGAGTGGCCCCGTCCACCTTTGCCGGCACGGGCTCCCCCCCGTCCACGCCCGACCTCTTCATCCCCGCGGCCGCGCAGCCGAGACTCCTGCCGGGCGGAGACTGGCTGCACGATCCGTCGCAACGTCAGTGGCAGATCCTGGCGCGGCTGGCACCGCGTCAATCCGTGGCCGGTGTCCGCGCGGAGCTGGCCGTCATCGCCCGCTCGCTCGCGCCGGCCGACACGGAAGTGTCCACGCTCTCCGCCAAGCCGGCGACCCTCTTCCAGACCGACTCGGGCGAATTCCAGACCTTCGGGCAGGTCATGGAAATTCTCCTCGTCGCCGTGGGGATCATCCTTTTCATCGGCGCCGGCAACCTCATTGGGCTGGTCACCGCGCGGAACGCCGGGCGAGGACGCGAGCTGGCGGTGCGTGCAGCACTGGGCGCCAGCCGCCGCCGCATAGCGCGGCTCCTGGTACTGGAAAGTGTCGTCGTCGGACTGTCCGGGGGGGCCGTGGGGCTGTTGGTCGCCGCGTGGCTGGGCGATCTGATCCGCCGTTGGCTGGCGGGCACCCTGGGCGCGGTGTCCGGAGGAAGCTTCACGACCGCTCTCGACCTCTCCCCCGACTGGCGGATCGTCGTGTTCACGGCCGGGATCTCCATCCTCGTCGGCCTGCTCGTCGGCATCTGGCCCACGCTCCAGGTTGCGCGTCGCGATCTCCAGACGGCGCTGAAGGGGACCACCGAGAGTGCGTGGGGCCGGCGCCGGGGACATGCCCTGCTGGTGGCGCAGCTCGCCGTGTCCCTCATGTTGCTCACGGGCGCGAGCTTGCTCATCGGGGGTGCGCGCCGGGCGCGGCACATCGACCCCGGATTCGATGCCGACCACATCCTCCTACTCGACCTGAACCCTCAGACGCTGCGAGCCGATCCCTCCGCGCGTACGGCGCTTCTCGCGCGGGTGGCCGAGCGGCTGCGCGAGCTGCCCGACGTGCGCTCCGTCGCGTGGACGGATCGCCCCCCGATGGCGGGCCACGCGTACCGGACGGTGTCCCAGGGACCGGTGCGGGTCACCTTTTCTCTGAAAGCCGTATCGGGCGACTACTTCGATGCGATCGGCGCCCGGATCATCTCGGGACGCGCCTTCACACCGGAGGAAGTGGCCGGCGGTCGCGACGTCATGATCGTGAGCGCCTCGGTGGCTCGGCGATACTGGCCCGGCCAGGATCCCGTAGGACGGACGGTCTTCGACCACCCCTGGCTCGCGCGTCGCGATTCTGGAGCGTCCACCATCGTCGGCGTCGTCGCCGATATGCGGGGCACGTACCTCTCACGCGTGGATGACGGTCTGTACTACCCGCAGCCGCTCAGCCCCGGGGTGACTCTCGTGGTCAGAGCGCGCTCGGCGCCAGCGGCGATCGCCCAGTCGGTGCTCGCCGCCCTGGCGGGCGTCGATCCCCTGTTGCCGACGCAGGCGACGCTGGTCTCGCTCGACGACGGTCCGATGCGCATACAGCGCATGATGTCCGACGTCCCGGCGGCACTCGCCGGCGGATTGGCCGCGATCGGGTTGTTGCTCGCCGCTGTCGGGCTTTACGGCGTGGTGATCCAGCTCGTGACGCGCCGCACGCGGGAGATCGGCGTTCGGATGGCGCTCGGCGCCTCGCGGTGGGGAGTGGTACAGATGGTGCTCGGCGGGAGCCTGCGACCCGCGTTCTGGGGAGCGGTGTTGGGACTCGTCGGCGCGGGGGCAACGGCCGCCGGGTTTGCCTCACTCCTCGCCATGCCCGACGCACCCGATCTGACCTACGGTGGCGGAGCGTTCGATCCCCGGACCTTCGCCACGGTAGTGGCTGTGCTGGGCGTGGTGGTGATCCTGGCGACGATCGCTCCGACCCGTCGCGCCCTGAACGTGGACCCGGTGGAGGCGCTGAGAGCTGAATAGAGGAGCCGTCCATGGACTCGATTCTCCAAGACTTCCGCTACGCCGCCCGGCGCCTGTTTCTCGCCCCCGGTTTCACGATCACCGCGGCGCTCACCCTGGCGATCGGCATCGGGGCAGTCACGTCGGTGTTCAGCCTCGTGGATGGCGTGCTGCTCAGGTCGCTGCCGTTCCCGGCATCGGATCGCCTGATGAACGTGTTCGCCGGAGGCACCTCGCCGTTGGGTCTCTACGAGGTCGCCAGCGAGTCGAAGGGGACCGTCGAGGCCGCGGCAGCCATGAATCAGATGCCGCGCATCCTTGGCGGAATGGGCCCCGCCACCTGGGTGCAGTCCCCAAGTGTCACCGCCGGATTCTTCCCGTTGCTCGGAGCCCGAGCGTACTTGGGTCGCCTGCTCGCGCCCGACGAAGACCGGCCCGGAAGTCCTCCGGTGACGGTCCTGAGCCACGCCTTCTGGATCAGACAATTCGGCGGAGATCCGGGCGTGCTGGGTCGGACGATCCGGCTCGATTCGACGGAGTACCGGGTCGTCGGAGTCACGTTTCCGGCCTTTCAGTATCCGGCCCACGCGGACATGTGGTGCAACCTGGGCCCGTGGATTTCAGGGCCCGGAGGCGCCCAACGTTCTGCTGGGAATGTCTGGTGGACCCTCGTGCGACTGCGTTCGGGCGTCACCCCCATTCGGGCGGAAAGCGAGTTGCGCGCGGCCTTCCGGACGCAAGGATCGGCCTACCCCACCGTCCGGGGCGACCTCATTTCCGTGGAGCCCCTGCAAGGATTCCTGGTCGGAGAGGTACAGACCGGACTCTGGATCCTGCTCTGTGCCGTCGGCCTGCTCCTGCTGACTGCGGCCACCAACGTCGCCAGTCTCCTGGTGTCACGTATCGTCGATCGTGATCGAGAGCTGGCGGTGCGGACGGCCCTCGGTGCGCGTCGCGCCCGGTTGGTGTCGCTGGTCCTGACGGAGTCCGTGTTGGTCGCCGCTCTGGGAGGAGTGGGCGGCCTGTTTCTGGCGAGCGCGAGCCTCCAGAGCCTGCTGTTCTTCGTCGGGCGCGACATGCCTCAGATCGTGGACATTCATCTCAGCTGGCCAGTCCTCGCCTTCGCGGGAGCGGTCACCCTGGGAACGGGCCTCTTGGCCGGGCTCGTTCCCGCGATTCAGGCGGGGCGATGCGACCCCATCGAAGGGATCAAGGGGTACGGTCGGCACGGTGTCGTCCGCCAGCGTCCCGGAAACGCGTTGGTAGTCGTTCAGGTGGCGCTGACGGTCGTCCTGCTCTCGGGTGCGGGCCTCCTGGGGCGCAGTTTCTGGAAATTGATCCGGCTCGACCCCGGATATCGCTCGAGTGACGTGGTGGCCTCGTTTGTCATGCTCCCCGGGCTCCGGTACCCGACGGGCCGGAGCCGGGCGCTCTACGCGGCACGCGCCCTGGAGCGCCTCGGCACACTTCCCGGGGTGACGGCGGCTGCGGTGAGCACCAGCGTTCCCGGCGCTTCTGGTGAGATCAGCTTCAACGTAACGAATCCGGAGCACCCGGACCTCCATGCCATCACGCCCATCACCGAGGCGACGCCGGCGTTTCTCGATGTACTCGGGGTTCCCCTGCGGCGTGGTCGCTGGGCTACCGACCCTGGTACCATGGCGATCAGCGAAGCCGGGGCGCGGATCTACTTCCCCGGCGAGGACCCTCTCGGGAGAGTGCTGACGGTCGATGGACAGCCTGGTGTCACCGTCGTGGGGGTGGTTGGAGACACCCGGCAAGACGGATTGAACCAGGACCCTCCGCCCCAGCTCTATGGATCCCTCGGACCCAATGCTTCGATGTACCTCCACTTGGTCGTTCGTACGTCTGAGGCACCATCCACGATGGTCCCCCAGGTCCGGAAGGCTCTCCAGGACCTGGATCTGGATACGCCGGTCAACGATGTCGCACCTCTGTCGGCCGAGATGAGGCGTTCGCTCGCCACCGAGCGCTCGTACGCCGTCGCCCTGGGCGTCTTCGCCCTCGCGGCGCTCGGGTTGGCGGCGATCGGCATCTACGGCCTCGTCGCGACCGGTGTCGCACGGCGGACGCGGGAGATCGGCATTCGGATCGCCCTCGGGGCCGAGCGGCAGAACGTCATGGGGTCGGTGCTGGGCCGGGGTGCGGCACTGGCGGGTCTCGGTCTGGTGATCGGCCTCGGTGGGTCGATGCTTGGGACCCGCGTGCTGAAGCGCATGCTTTTCCAGGTGAATGCGGGAGATCCGGTGGTGTTCGGGGTGGTCGCCTTGGTTCTTTTCGTAGCGACTCTCGCGGCGACGTACGTCCCCGCCCGCCGGGCGGCTGCTGTCGATCCGATGGAGGCATTGCGAACGGATTAGGTGTCGGGTGTCGGGTGTCGGGGCCGCAATCTCTGACACCCGACACCTGACACCCGAAGCCTCCTAAGGAGCCGTCATGCTCGAGTCTCTGATGCAAGATCTCCGCTACGCGGTCCGGACGCTGGGCAAGGCGCCGGGGTTCACAGCCACTGCCATCATCACCCTGGCACTGGGCATCGGGGCGAGCACCACGGTATTCACGGTGGTCGAGAGGCTTCTTCTCAATCCGCTTCCGTTCCCCCACGGGGACCGGATTGTCAGCGTTTGGCTTCGCGACTCCACAACGGGCGTCGGACTCGCGCCGCTACAGTCCGAGGCCATGGCGTTGCGCGCAGGCGCGCACTCGCTCGACGCGTTCGAGTTCCTCCGTTTCCGCACCTGGTACACCGACGCCGGGGGTGAGCCGGAAATGGTGAATGGCGACGCGATCACCCCTTCCCTCTTGAAGACACTGGGCGTCCAACCGCTCGTAGGCAGGCCGTTGACCGACGCCGACTCCGCCGCGAATGCGCCTCCCGTGGCCTTGCTGACCGAGGGCTACTGGCGACGACGCTTTGGCGCTCGGACGGACATCGTTGGCCAGACCATGCGTCTGGACTCAGTGAATTACACCATCATCGGCGTCGCACCAACTCGGCTCGCGGCGATCGAGAATTGGCGACCGATCGACATCTGGGTTCCTTACCGCCCGGACCCGGGCTTCAGCGCGGCGATCCTCGCCCGCATGCGTCCGGGTCTGACCCTCGAGCAAACCAGGATCGACCTGGCAGCCGCCCTCGCGGTCGAACGCCGAATTCATCCGGCTCCGGGATATCTTGCGCGCATGGACGTCCAGGTGCTCCGGGACGGCGAGCTGGGAACAAGCCCGACGCGTACGGCGATCCTGGTGCTCGCGGCAGCGGTCCTCGTTCTCCTGCTCATCGGCTGTGCCAACGTCGCCAACCTCCTGCTCGCACGGGCCGCTCAGCGAGAGCGGGAGATCGCGCTCCGCCGGGCGCTCGGTGCCGATCGTGCGCGCCTGATCCGGCAGTTGCTGACTGAAGGGTTCGTGCTGGCCCTGGGAGGAGCCGCCACCGGGCTCCTCCTCGTTTCCTGGCTGACGTCGGCCTTCACAACCTTTCACCCGCGGTTTCTATATCAGATGGAGCACCTCGCCATCGATGGCCGCGTCTTGGCGTTCGGCCTCATCGCATCTGTCGCGACCACCCTGGCCTTTGCCCTGGCTCCCGCGCTTCAAGCCACCGGAGCTGAGATGTCCGGCGCTTTGAAGGGATCGCGTGCGACCGCTCGGCGGACGCTCCCGCTCCAACGGCTTCTCGTCACGGGAGAGCTCGGACTCACGGTCACGCTGTTGTTCGGTGGCGGTCTCCTCGTGAAGAGTCTCGTGGCCCGCGAAAGCGCCGACCCCGGCTTCAAGCCTGAAGACCTGGTTGCTCTGGAAATCCAGCTGCCACGTGACCGGTTCCCGGGCGCGACGACTCGGAGCTATTGGCGCCCCTTGATCGAACGCGCCCGTACGGTTTCCGGGGTTGCGCGGGCCATCGTCGCGGACGATCCAATTCCCGGACCGGGCCCCTTCATCGGAACGACGCTCGAGGTCGAGGGGGCAGACCTGTCGACATCGGATCAGCGAGCGCTCCTGGGCCTCGAATCCGCGCGCCCTGATTACTTCGCCACCATGGGCATCCCGATCCTGGCCGGTCGCGACTTCACGGCCGACGAGGAGGATCATTCGCGGAACGTCGTGATCATCAACGCCTCCCTGGCCCGGCGCATCGCACCCGGACGGAGTGCTCTCGGGATGCGCCTCCGGTGGAACGAGCGAGATTCGTGGAACACCATCGTCGGCGTGATTCGGGACGATCCGAAAGTGGTCAACCCCGGACTCGGCTTCCCCCAATGGCAGATGCGTGTGCCGCTGGGAGACGCCGGTTACGAAGGCGAGCGACACGGGTGGCTGGTGGCTCGCACCAAGCCCGGCGTGGCTTCGGGGGCACTCCTGCCTGCCCTGAGGGACGTGGCGCGTCAAACGGACGCCGCGGCGGTGATCAACACGGCGGCGAGTGTTCCGACCCTCGTGACCGCGAGATTCGCAGACGCCCGCTTCATCGCGACGCTGTTGTCGGCCCTTGCGAGTGTGGCCATGGTGATCGCCGCCGTAGGCCTGTTCGGAGTCCTGAGCTACATCGTGGCCCAGCGGACGAGAGAAATTGGTATCCGCATCGCCCTCGGCGCCCCGCCAGCAGGGGTCATTCGATTAGTGGTCAGTCAAGGCCTGCTGCCCGTTGGCCTGGGTCTCCTGGGTGGAATCGGAGCCGGCGTTCTCGCATCCAAAGTCCTCACGAGCCTGCTGTACGACACCAAGGGGACTGATCCCATCACAATTCTGGCAGTGACTCTCACGATGGGAATCGCAGCCGCAACGGCATGCGTCGTGCCTGCACGAAGGGCGGCGTCGGTGGACCCGATCGTCGCTCTACGCGGCGAGTAACCGCGCGCTTGAGCGTCAGTTGATAGTTCTTGTGTATCGTCCCGATTGCTATGGGCGCCGAGACCGTCTACGTTCCGCACATGGAATCCCGAGTCGCGCTGATGACAGCGGACGAGCTGCTGCACTTGAATCTCCCGCACAAGCGGACGGAACTGGTGCGTGGCCGGCTGATCGTTCGCGAGCCCGCCGGTTGGACACACGGGGTCGTCGCGATGAAGCTCGGCATCAAGCTCGGCACCCATGTTGAGCGGACCAACGCTGGCGTCGTGCTCGCCGCGGAAACGGGCTTCAAGCTCGCGTCCGAGCCCGACACGGTCCGCGCCCCCGACGTGGCATTCGTGGCGCTTGACAGAATTCCCGAGGCCCCGCGAGGGTTCTCCGCGTTCGCCCCGGACCTCGCGGTCGAAGTCCTCTCCCCTGATGATCGCCCCGGGGAGGTGCTCGCGAAGATCGCAGACTGGCTCGAGGCCGGGGCGAAGCTCGTGTGGGTCGTGGACCCCGCCCGCCAGCTCGCTCGCGTCTATCGATCGGATGGGAGCGAAGACACGGTCACGACCGACGGCGCCCTGGAAGGCGAAGACCTTCTGCCCGGTTTCTCCTGCTCCCTGGCCTCCCTGCTGCCGTAAGGCCGGTCGTACCGTCTTCAGAGATGATGCCAGGACGCCATATTGAATGGCGTGACTACCGCTCATCCCACTCAGCCCCGCCTCCTCGTCGCTGATGATGACACGGCGATCCTCGATACCCTGAGACTCCTCCTTCGGGGCGAGGGCTACCAGGTCGAAACCGTGACGTCCCCCGGCGGCGTCCTCGCCGCCGTCGAGTCCCGCGACTTCGACGCGGTGCTCATGGACATGAACTACACCATGGACACCACCGGCGGAATCGAAGGGCTCGGCCTCCTCTCCCGTCTCCAGACCCTCGACTCCACCCTCCCGGTCCTCGTCATGACCGCCTGGGGATCGATCGAAGGCGCCGTCGAGGCCATGCGCCGGGGCGCGCGCGACTACATCGAAAAGCCCTGGGACAACAACCGCCTCCTCCACCAGCTCCGCACCCAGATCGCCCTCGGCGCCGCGCTCCGTAAAGGCCAGCGGCTCGAGAGCGAAAACCTGACCCTCCGCCGCGACGGCGCGCCCGAGCTGATCGCCAGCGCTCCGGCCATGCAGCCGGTCCTCAAATTGATGGAACGCGTGGGCCCCGCGGACGCCAACGCGCTGATCCTGGGCGAACATGGAACGGGCAAGGAAGTCGTCGCCCGCTGGCTGCACGCGGCGTCCACCCGGGCCGCCCGCCCGATGATCACCGTCAACCTCGGCGGCCTGGCGGACGGCGTATTCGAAAGCGAGATGTTCGGTCACACCAAGGGCGCGTTCACCGACGCCAAGGCGGACCGCATCGGGCGCTTCGAGCTCGCCGACGGCGGCACCCTCTTCCTCGACGAGGTCGCGAACCTCTCGCTCGCGCAGCAGGCGAAGCTCCTCCGTGTTTTACAAACCGGAGAGCTCGAACGCGTGGGGTCGTCCAAGACCCGGCGGGTCGACGTCCGGGTCCTCTGCGCCACCAACGCGGACCTGCATGCCGAGGTACAGGGTGGACGCTTCCGTGAAGATCTGCTCTTCCGGATCAACACCATCGAGATCAAGCTGCCGCCCCTCCGGGACCGGCGGGAAGACATTCCCGCCCTGGCCACGCATTTCCTCAAGCTGCACGCGCTCCGCTACCGGAAGCGCGTGACCGGGTTCGAACCCGCGGCGCTGCAGGCGCTCATCGCCTACACGTGGCCCGGGAACGTGCGCGAGCTCTCACACGCGGTGGAGCGTGCGGCGCTCCTGGCCGAGGGTGACAAGGTTCGCGTGGGAGACCTGGCGCTGAGAGCGTCTGAAGCGGGCGCGGGGCGGATGGAGGACTTGAGTCTCGAAGAGGTCGAGAAGCTTCTGATCCAAAAGGCAGTGGCCCGGTTTCAGGGGAACGTTACGGCAGCGGCCAAAGCGCTCGGGTTGTCGCGGAGTGCCTTGTATCGCCGCCTCCAACATCACGGCCTTTGATGGCTGACAGCTGACGGCTGACAGCTGATGGCCCTTACTCACGAACAACGCGTCACTCGGCTCGCGCTCGCGGGCGGTATTCCCGCGCTCGCGGTCGCGCTCTGGCTCCTCTGGTCCGGCGACTACGCCTCGCGCACCCAGTGGACCCTCTCCGTCGTCATGATCGTCGCGTGGCTGGCGTTCGCGTTCGCCGTCCGGGAGCGCGTCGTCAGACCCCTGCAGACGCTCTCGAACATGCTCGCCGCCCTCCGCGAACGCGATTACTCCCTGCGCGCCCGGCGCCAAGGGATGGACGACGCCCTGGGCCTCGTGATCTTCGAGCTCAACGTCCTCACCGAAGAGCTGAAACAGCGCCGCCTCGGCTCCCTCGAGGCGACGGCGCTGCTCGAACGGGTGATGAGCGAGATCGACGTCGCGGTCTTCACCTTCGACGCCGACGATGCCCTGCAACTAGTGAACGCCAGCGGAGAACGGCTGCTGGCGCAGGACGCCGACCGGCTCCTCGGCCGGCGCGCGGACGAGCTGGGTCTGGCCGAATGCCTCCGGGGAGAGGCGCCCCGCGTGCTCGAGCTGGAGTTCCCGGCGGCCCGGGGGCGCTGGGAGGTGCGGCGCGGATCGTTCCGGCAGGAGGGGAAACCCCACCAGCTCCTGGTGCTCGCCGACGTGAGCCGGACACTCCGAGAAGAAGAGCGGCAGGCCTGGCAACGGCTGATCCGCGTGTTGGGCCACGAGATCAACAACTCCCTGACGCCCATCAAGTCGGTCGCCCAGCGGTTGACGGAGCTCCTGACCCGGCCCCACCAGGACGGGTCACTCAAAGAGGATCTGGAACGCGGCCTCGAGCTGATCGCGGGACGGTCGGAATCGCTCACCCGGTTTCTGGCGGCCTACACGCGCCTGGCGCGCCTCCCCCCGCCCAAGCTCGCGACTGTCGACGTCCCTGCGTGGATCCAGCGCGTGGCCCGGCTCGAGACCCGGGTCGCGGTCGAGATCCTCCCCGGAACGCCGGTGGTCGTGATGGCGGACGGGGACCAGCTCGATCAGCTCCTGATCAACCTCATCGCCAACGCGACGGACGCCGCGCTCACCACCGGGGGCGGCGTGAAGGTCCGCTGGAAAGCGCGGGCGCACATGGTGGATGTCGAAGTGATCGATGGCGGGCCGGGGCTGCCGGAAACAAAGAACCTGTTCGTGCCCTTCTTCACTACCAAGCCCCAGGGGTCAGGCATCGGGCTGGTACTCTCACGGCAGATCGCCGAGGCGCATGGGGGACGACTGACGCTCGCCAATCGTCGGGATGCGAAAGGGTGTGTGGCCTCCCTCAGCCTCCCGATCGCTTCCGGCCGATAGCTGGATCCTGCCATCGTTCGGTGTGCAGGGTCAGCCGGCTGAGACGTCTCTGGTTCCCGGGGGATGGGGGAGGTCTTGATGAAGGTCTTCAGAGTCATTGCTGCCGCATGCGGTGTCGTCGTGGCAGGGGGGCGTGCAAGCGCTGACCATGCACCGTACGGTTCGCCGCCTGCCCTTCCGTTAGTCGAGTTTGCGGCCGTGGATGACGACACCGCCCGCTATGCGCCCCTGGAAATCGAGAACTGCGGTTACTACCTACGGGTGCTCGGCTTTACGGGACACGAGCCGACTTCTCGCATGGGCGCGGCGGCCCACCTTCAGGGAGACACGTTGAAGATATGGATCGACTCGTATCCAGCGTCTGAAATCGTCATCCACGACACACAACGGGCTCGATGGACACTTCGGGTCGGAGGTGTCGGAGTCCACCACGTGGATGTCATTGCCGGTAGCGAACACGTGACGCGTGAAGTGACGCTCCCCGCTGCGAGTCAGGAAGCGCGCCTGCGAGGTTGCTCGTCAGGATACTGAGCCCGCTTTTCAGTCTCCCCAGTCCCGGCCGGCAACGTCAGGCGTACGCGCGAAATCCCACCGTGAACACCGGGCCGGCGCCGCCCGCCACGCTGCCACCGCTCGTGCCCATCTCCCAGTGCACACCCAGATGGCGGCCGACGAAGAGCTCCGCTCCAATGTCCCACCCGCCGCTGAAGTCCGTGTGATGCCGCTCCGGTCCCTGGAGCTCATAGAATCCTTGTGGACCCACTCCCACGTAGACGCGGAGCAGGTTGGCATACACCGGCGACCGCAGCTGGACTTCGAGCCGGGTCCCCACGTCCAGCGTGCTCGCTCCATCGCCCCCCGTGAGGATGGGCCGGGCGTCGATCGCGACGGCGCGGGAGAGGGGCACGAGGAAGGTCACGCCCGCCGAGACCTCGTTGGCCAGGCTGTTCATCTCAAGCCCCAGACCTGCCTCTCGACCCGAGAGGGCGGGCGTGGAATCGGAGACGGGGAGCGATATCCAAGGGGTCACGGCGGGGTGCAGGGTCAACTGCGCGAGCAGTGCTGCGGTGGCGATGTTCACTCTGAAAAGCTCCCGGATCCTTGCTGGTTGGTGACGAAACAAATATCTTGATAATCAAGTAACTTGATTATCAAACTACATTGAGTGAAGGCAGGCGTCAATGACTCGGGCTCTACACGCTGGGACGGTGCAAGGTGTTACGGAGGCCCTACGGCGGTTCGACGCGGCGCTCGACCTGCTGGATGAAGCCGCCGCCCGCACGCTCGACATCGGCCGCACCGACCTCCGCGCCATGGAAATCATTTCCCGGAGTGGCCCCGTCTCGGCGACGAGCCTGGCGACCCAGCTCCGGCTGACGAGTGGCGCAGTCACGACGCTGATCGACCGGCTGGTCGCGGCGGGGATCGCCGTGCGGAATGCCGACCCCGACGATCGGCGCAAAGTGGCGCTGGAGTTGACGCGGAAGGGACGGGCCCGCGAAGCCCGGCTGTTCGGACCGCTGGGTCAGCGCGTGGGTGCCGCGCTACGCCGGTACAGCTCTTCAGATCTCGGGTTGATCGTGGGATTCCTGAAAACAGTCACGGAGGTCACCGAGCAGTATCGCCTCAGCCTCCCAGTCGCTTCCGTTCGATAGTCCCCCGGCGGCCCGCGTCCCGGTCCTCCACAGACTCGGTCTCCCGCTTCACCTCGGCCGGTGACAGCTCCGCCCGCAACCACACGCCCGGCACCGGCAGCATCACCTGGGCCTCCTCGAACACCCGGACCCGCTCGTGGGTCGCTTCGAGCAACGCCAGGCGCCATGACGAAGTGGTGTGTTCCAGGGATCGCAGCGGAAAGGCGACGTAATTCCCCACCCGTCCCACCACTCCGTTCTCGATGATGTCCGTGAGGGGCCTCCCCTCGGGATCGCGCAGCTTCGCGAGCGCGAAGAACCGCTCGGCGGCATCGCCAGCGGCGATGATGGTCGCCGAGTAGTAGGACAAATGGGCCGCGATGTGATCCAGGATCCGCTGCTCCACGGCGGGATCGGGCGCACCGGATCCCAGGACTTGCTCAAGGTCCCCGTGGAGCGATCGATCGAGCAAGGCGCGACGGATCGCGTAGCCGAACCGGCGCACCACCTCGCGGGTGGCGAGGTTCGGAAGCCGGAAGGGTACCAGCAGAGCCGGCCGGGCCCGCGGGGCCCGCTCGAT
>DATEGY010000039.1:0-14608 GCA_035279865.1 Gemmatimonadales bacterium
TCGCTCCGAAGAAGATCCAATCCCCGAAGACGACGTAATCATTGAGCTGGGCATAACTCTTGGTGCAGGTGAGCACAATCGCCCAGAGCGCCTGCACGCCGATCGCAATCGTCGGCGTCCGATACCCGGGATGCAGCCGGGCCATCGCCGGAAAGAACACTCCGTCCGCGGCCATAGCCTGGTACACGCGCGGCGTGACCAGGATGACGAGGTTGAGGAACCCGAAGGTCGACGCCGCAATGCCGGCCCTGATCAGCGTGTCGCCGGAGGGCCCCACCAGCCGGCTCATGACCTCCGCCGCGGGCGTCTTGCTCGCCGCAAGGCCCTGGACGCCGAGCACGCGCAGATAGACGACATTGGCGAGGAGATAGACCGCCACAACGATGACGACGCCGAGCACCAGCGCGCGCGGAAGGTTCTTTTCCGGCTCGATGATCTCCTCCGCAATGAAATTGGTCTGCTGCCATCCCCCTGACGCGAACAACACCGGCACCAGCGCGGACCCGAGGGCCACCAGAACGCCGCCGGCCGGGGGCGCCGCGGGACCCTCCACCGCCGGCGTGGGGAGTGCCACGATGAGGCCCACCACGATCAAGGCGGCGAGTGCCGCCAGCTTCAGGACGGTGAAGATGTTCTGCGTCACCGCTCCCGGCTTTACGCCGACCCAGTTGACCCCCGCAAGCAGGACAATCGCGCCGACGGCGACGGGCACGGTGGCGTTCGGCCCGACGCCCAAGAGCGGGAGGGCGTAGTTGGCGAAGGTGACGGCGACCGCGGCGGTGGCTCCCGTCGTCATCACCAGGAGCAGGGCCCAGCCGTAGAGAAACGCCGGCAGGGGACCCCAGGCGTCCCGCAGGTAGATGTAGCCGCCCCCCGCCTTCGGGGACCGGGCGCCGAGCTCGCCGAAGCAGAAGGCACCGATCAGCGCGATCCCGCCGCCCAGGACCCAGGCCACGAGCGTCAGGGTAACGGAGCCCACGCGGGCCGCGACGATCTGGGGGTTCACGAAGATGCCGGACCCGATGATGCCGCCCACGACGGCCATGGTGCCGGAAAAGAGTCCGATCCTGCGCGCGTAGGTGGTCACAGGCCCCTAAGGTACGCGGATTCGCTGTTCGCGCTAAGTTATGGCTCCATGAGCGACTGGCTGCAGAACAACCTCGGCCTCTCGATCGGCGTCCAGGGACAGATCGCCGTCACCTGCATCATCGTCCTGGTCCTCCTGATCGTCCGCCGGATGACGCTGGGCCTGGTCTGGCGGCAGACGCACGACGCCAAGCTCCGGTACCGCTGGCAGAAGGCGACCACCTACTTCGTCTCCCTCATCGGCATCCTGATGCTGGGGCGGGTGTGGTTCGGCGGATTCCACGAGGCGGGCAACTTCCTCGGGCTCTTCGCCGCCGGTATCGCGATCGCCCTGAAGGACATTCTGGTCAACATCGCGGGCTGGCTCTTCATGGTCTGGCGCCGCCCCTTCTCGGTGGGCGACCGCATTCAGATCGGCACGATGGCGGGGGACGTGATCGACGTCCGACTTTTTCACTTCACCCTGAACGAAATCGGGAACTGGGTGGATGCGGACCAGAGCACCGGGCGCGTCATTCACATCCCCAATGGGCGCGTGCTGACCGACGTCATCGCGAACTACAGCGAGGGCTTCGAGTACATCTGGAACGAGATTCCCGTCCTGGTGACGATGGAGAGTGACTGGGAACGGGCCAAGGAGCTGTTGCTCGAGATCGTCCAGCGCGATTCCGCGGACATCGTGAAGGCGGCCGAGGAATCGGTCAAGCACTCGACCAAAAAATTCATGATTCTCTACACGACCCTTACGCCGACCGTCTACACCAAGGTCGGAGAAGACGGCGTGGTGCTCACCATGCGGTACCTCTGTGAGCCCCGGAAGCGGCGGGTGACAGAACAGACGATCTGGGAAGACGTCCTCCGCACCTTCGCGAAGGAGCCCCAGATCGATTTGGGGTACATCACCCGCCGCGGCTTCAACAACACGTACGAGGGCAAGCCGGCCTTGCGGCCGAAGTAGTCGTCAGCGCAGGGCCGCGACGACGTCCGCGTCGGCGATCGTCTTGTCCGGCGTCACGAGTACTCCCGCCACCTTGCGGTCCTCTCCAAGCCGGACCAGCGCCGTCGCCTGTTGACCCCGGTTCCTGCCCGTGATCACCAGCGCCCAGTGCCCGTCCGCCGGCCAGCTCTGCGTGAGGGCGTAGACGCCCTCCCCGCGATCCTGGAACGTGAGCGGCACGGTCTGCCGCTGCCCGTTGACGGTTCCTTCGGCACGCCCTTCGACCGCCATGGCCTGGGGACCTTTCATCCAGAAGGTGTGGACGATGAGGATCACGCCCCGGTTCTCATCGACGTATGGATTGACGGGGCTCTCGATCGAGAGCCAGACTCCCTTCAAGGCGGTTGCGGCATCCGCGGAACCGGCGCTCTTGCACGTAGGACACGGGAGGGCGGGGGCAGCGCCCATGGCCAGGGACGCTGCGAGAAGTACGGCTGCGCTACGGGCTACCATGGGTGACTCCGGTATGGGGTTACCGATGGGATGCCGGTGGCTCGGGAAGGGTTTATCTCCGGTAGCCCGTCCAGGGCAGGTAATTCCACCACAAGTCCATCATGGCCCTGCTCCCCGCGAGCACCCCATCGCGCGTCACACCCACCGGGGGCGGCACGAGGGCTGCCAGACGGTCGTAGACCTTCCCCGCCTCGGCGGGGTTCACCCGGGAGAGCAGATGCCAGAGCGACAAGGCGTCATCCACCCTTGCTGCCACGAGCGCGGAGTCGACGACTCCCGCCTCCCGACTCCCGAAGTCGATGGCATCAAGGGCCCTTACCAGCGCCTTCGATGCGTCTTCACGACGCGGGGACCCCGGCCCAAACCCCTTCCGGATCGACGCGACCGCGCCCGCCGGAACGATCGCGAGCCTCCCGCCGGTCGCGAGCTCCACCTGCCCCGCCGTCACCCGCAACAGGCCGTTCCCCAGAGAATCCACCTGCAGGACATAGGCGCAGCCAAGATCGGTAGCGACCGTGGCGGGCGTTTCCACGACGAACACACGGGGTGGCGCCAGGACCTGCGCGGAAATGGTCCCCTGCCGGAGCGCGAACCGCTGCTCCCCCGGCGTGATCGACAGCACCCGGAGATCGCTCCTCGGCTCCACCACCACGTCGCCGATGGTGAGCGTGAGCCGGGCGCGCGATGAGTCATCGGTGACGACCCGCGCCCGGGAAATCCGGGGCTTGCCCGACACCACGACCGTCGGCACGAGCGGCGCACGGGGCACCAGCCAGATCACCAGGGACGCCGCTGCGGCCAGCCCTCCGGCGAACAGGACCACACGGCGGCGCCAGTGGATCCGGCGGGACACACCCGGCCAGAGGTCCCGCGGGGGCTCGATCGAGCGCGGGAGATCCTTGACGCCCCCGACGGGCGGCTCGAAGTCGATCATCGCTCGAGCATCTCCCGCAACAGGCGGCGGGCCCGGAAGAGCTGGGCCTTGGACGTGCCTTCGGCAATGCCGCACGCCGCTCCGATCTCGTCGTGGGTGTAGCCTTCGATGTCGTGCAGCACGAGCACCTCCCGCGCGCCGTCCGGCAGCTTCGCGATGGCCTGGTCCAGATCCATGCCGAGATCGAACGACTCGCGACTCCCGGCTCCCGGTCTTTCGAATGCGGCAGGCGACTCCACCGCCAACACCCGCTGTTCACGCCGGCGGGTTGCCCGACGCTCCGTCAGCACCAGGTTCACCGTCAGCCGGTGCAGCCAGGTGGATAGAGCGCTCTCGCCCCGAAAGGTCGACAGCCGCCGCCACGCCTGCACGAACACGTCCTGGGTTCGCTCCTCCGCATCGCGCCGGTTGCCCGTGAGCCGCAGGCACAACGCATACACGCGGCCGACCTCCGCCCGGTACAGGGCGTGGAAGGCCGCCTCATCCCCCGCCGGGGCTAGGGGCTGGGTGTCGGCGTCACTGGGAGCTGGCGTCGGACGGGTGATGTCGATAGGACGCCGGCCGGCCTGGGACGGTTTAGGGGAGCCGGATGCCGCCCGTGAGGGACTTCAGCCGCTGCTGGAGCTGCTTCTGGGCGTCCGCGATCTTGCTCTGCGAGGCCCCCAGCTGCTGCTGGGCGGTTCCGGTTACCGACGCCACCTGCGACTTCACCGGGGCGATCAGGGGATCGGCGTAGGCGTTCACCTGAGCGGTCAGTTTCTGCTCCGCGGCCTTCACCTGGTCCCCCATCAGACCCTTGATGCGGTCGGAGATGGCCTGATCCAGGTTGGAGCGGACCGACAGGGACGGACTTTCAGGGGTGCCCGAAAGGCGGGCGGACACGTCGAGCGTCGAGATCCCGGACACCACCTGCCAGACGATCCCCCCGGCCCCGCCGGCGGCCGCGGAATCATGGGTCCAGGTGATGTGAGAGGACTTCATGTCCCAGCCGGCGCGGAGGTTCTCGCCCTCCAGCGCGAACCGGAAGCTCATGGTCCCGGCCCCCGGGGCCAGGTGAATCCCGCCCACCGGGATCGCCAGATCGGGCAGTTTCACCGCAGGAATCACACCCGAAATCGTGTCGAGAGCCTGCGGCCGCCGGTGGTCGAGCAGGGCGCCGGCCTGAAGTGCCGGCGTCTGAGTGTTGAAGGTGGTCGGCTTACCCGTCAGCGTCTGCGACGTCGTGAGGTCGGCCAACTTCCCGCTGTAATTCCTGGTGCTGTCCAGGGTGAACGACACGTCGCCGGCCTTGAGCCAGAACGCGGGCAGATCGTGCTCACGCGGGAACCGCACCGTGGTTCCGGCGCGCCGCACCCGCTTCGGCGCGGGCGTGGCGTGGGGCACGAGCCCCCAGGGCGCGTACTGCCTGGCCACCCGCACCCAGTGCAACGCCTTCTCGAACTTCCCCGCGGCGGCCGGCCCGAAGACGGCCGCGCCGATCTGCGACGCGTCGAGCGCGGGGAGCTTCACCAGCCCCCTGGCAGTCTCGAGGTCCCGGGCCTTGGCGGAGTCGAGCTGGGCGACGCCATGCTGAAGATCGGATGCTCCCGCCGCGATCCCCCGCCCCAGCGCGTCGACCTTGTCTTTCGCCTGCGAGAGCAGGCTCAACATCCGGCGGGCATTGTTGACCGCCGTGAGATCGGTAGGCTTTGCGCCCTTCAGCCGGTTGGCGAGCGCGACCGCGCTGTCGACCGTCGGACCGGTATGCAGGTCCGAGAGCGCGGCGTTCCAGGCCTTCTGGGCCGAGTCGGCGCGGACCTGGAGGGACCGCGCGGCCGTGGCGGTCGAGAGCTTGGACGGATCGAGCGTGCCCACGTCCAGCTTCCCCGTGGCCAGGTTCAGGATCGGGAGGTTGAGCCGGCCGGCGAGGTTCTCGGCGGCCTCACTCGCCTTCGACGGGCTCTTCGGTTGGGACGAGGCGCCGGGAGTCCCTGGGCCGTTCGTTGCGGTGTCGGAACTCGCCTCCGATGGCTTGACCCGGCCGTCGGTGGTCCGGGGCGTGCCGAAGCGCAGTCCCGTGGCCGCCAGGCGGTCGACGATGAATTTCTTCCGGAAGAGCGGCAGGGTTTCGAAGTCCGCGTCCAGCTGATCGGCCTGCAGGGTGTTCTTGAAGGCCTCGGTCGGACTCGCGATGGTGAGCCCGGAGATCGTGAGCCGCGACTGCCAGAGCGAGATCCGCACCTGATCGATCTCGACCTTCGCCCGCGCCGCCGCGGTGCCCCCGGCCTCCAGGGCGCGCTTCACCAGCCAGTTCCCGAACAGCGCCCAGAACAGGACCAGGATCAGGACGAAGGTCCCGAACGGGACGACCGCCTTCCAGCGGAACAGGGCGACCTTCATCGGAAGAACAGCTTGTAGACGTTGATCAACTTGGTCGCGGTGATCGCGTGGTAGAACTTGGTCCGCTTGAGCCACGCCCCCGCGGTGTCCCGGTACCGGTCTACGCCCCAGCGGAGGAAAAAGAAGAGCGGGAGAAAGAAGATGGTGGTGAAGACGAAGGATCCCAGCACCACCGTGTTGTTGAAGTTGGTCAGCGGCATCACCGGCGCGTTGTACAGCGCCGTCCAGAGCCCGGTGAGACCGGGGGCAAAGAGGAGCTGGTGTCCGATGTAATCGAACACGGGGTCCAGCGCGAACCCGAGGGGCGTGAAGACCGCCCAGCCCAGCATCGCGCCGCCGAACGAGACGTTGAAGAAACAGATCAACGCGAAGATGAAGACGTTGTGGAGCGACGCCAGCGGCGTGAGTCCGAGGAAGGCGCCCAGGGCCATTCCGGCAGCCACCTGGCCGGGGGTGCCTTCGGAATGCAGCGTGTTGAAGATCGACTGGATGAGCTTGAGGATGATCATCCGGGCTCGAGGCTAGAGTCGATTCGGTGGCGTCAATCCCACGGCGACCGGAGCCGCTTCCGGTTCCGGGGTGAAATCCTCGCCGGGGTTGATGAACCGGTCCTGCTCGAACTTGTACTGCTTGTCGTACAGCTGCCGGTACCGTCCGTTCGCCGCCAGGAGCTCGGCGTGGGTCCCGCGCTCCACGATCTCGCCGCCTTCCATCACCAGAATCTGGTCCGCGCTGCGGATCGTGGATAGCCGGTGGGCGATCACGAAGCTGGTGCGCCCCTGCCGCAGGGTGCGGAGGCCGTCCTGAATCTTGGCCTCGCTCTCGGAATCGAGCGAGCTGGTCGCCTCGTCCAGAATGAGGATCCGCGGGTCGGCGAGAATGGCCCGGGCGATGGACACCCGCTGGCGCTCGCCCCCGGAGAGCTTGACGCCCCGCTCCCCGACGATGGTGTCATACCCCTTCTCGAACCGCCGGACGAAGTCGTCGCAGTGGGCGATCTTCGCCACCCGCTCGATTTCGGCCCGCGACGCATGGGGATTGGCGAACGCGATATTGTCGGCCACGGTGCCGTCGAACAGGAAATTGTCCTGGAGCACCACGCCCAGCTGGGTCCGGTAGTCCGACAGCCGGATGGAGTCGAGATCCCGGCCGTCCACCAGGATCCGCCCCGACTTGGGACGGGCGAACGCCATGATCAGACCGATCAGGGTGCTCTTGCCCGCCCCCGAAGAGCCCACCAGCGCGGTGGTCGACCCGGCTCTGGCCGTGAACGTGATGTCCTTCAGGACCTCCACGTCCTTCACGTATTCGAACGTGACGTCCTGGAAGTCGATGTCGCCCCGGATCTCGCCCGTCGGCGCGCGGGTGGCGTCAGTCTGGTCCTCGGTGGTCACGGACCGGATCTCCCGGATCCGGTCCAGTCCGGCGAACGCTTCCGTGATCTGCGTACCGATCGACGCGATGTTGATCAGGGGCAGCGCCACCTGCGCGACCAGGATTCCGTACAGGACGAAGTCGCCCATGGTCATCCGGTTCGCGACCACGGCCCGGCCGCCCACCAGCATGATCAGGATGCCGATGGCGCCGACGATCACCGATGCGAACGCGCCCACCCCCGAGATGCCGGTCATGGTCGTCGCGACGTTCCGGAGCAGTGAATGCACGCCGCGACCAAAGACCAGGCGCTCGCCCTTCTCGGCGCGATACGACTTGACGATACGGATGCCGCCGAGCGTCTCCGCGAGACGGCCGGTGACATCGGCGTTGATCTTCCCGCGGTCGCGGAACAGGGGCCGGAGCTTGGTGAAGGCGTAAGCCATCCCGCCGCCGAACGTGGCGAGAATCAGAATCGCGATGCTCGTGAGCCGCCAGTTGAGCAGGAAGAGCCAGACCAGGGCGATGGACGCGGTCAACAAACCGCCGATCATCTGCACCAGACCCGTGCCGACGAGATTCCGGATCCCTTCCGCATCCGTCATGATGCGGGAGATGAGGACGCCGCTCTTGGTGGAATCGAAGTAGTTGATCGGGAGTCGCAGGACGTACGACTGCACCTTGCGACGCATGTCGGTGATCGCGGCCTGGGCCGCGACGCCGAGAATCTGCGAGTTGCCGAAGGACGACGCGGCTCCGACCAGGGTCGCCACCCCGACCCACAGCGCGATGCGCGGCAGAAGCTCCGGGTGATGCTGATTGATGACCTGATCGATGACCATCTTGGAGCTGGCGGGAAGCACGAATCCGGCGACGCGGTTGATGAGCATCAGCAGGAGACCGACGGCCAGGCGCCACCGGTGGGCGTAGATGAGCGCCCGCGCTTCCTGCCAGGAACCCGCGGTAATGGCTTTCTTCTTGGGCTTCTTGTCGGGAACGGCTGCCGGTGTGGTCACGAGGGGAATCTACGACCCCGGGAGCCGGGAGCGGTACCCTCCGTGCGGACGGTGAGCACAGCCCCCGGCTGCCCCTCCCTCATACGCGCTGGAAGTCCGGCTGCCAGTCCGTCACGAGCTTCTTGATGGGCGTCCGGTCGTCGATCCGCTCATTCAGCACCCGCCTTACGAGCGCCGGCAACTCCGCGTCACTCGCGAAGCGGAGGCCGATCAGCTGGCTCGTCGACAGCTCCCCGATCCGCCCCCGCAGCTCGGACGGCAGGAGCTCTTTCAGCCGGACCCGCATCTCGAGCCGGATGACCCGGTCCTGATTGCGGGTCGCAAATTGTCGCATGTAATAGAAGACCTGGAGAAAGGCGAAGGCCATCACCACGGTCCAGGCGGAGTCGAACGACAGCCCGGTCCGGAACAGGTGAACGATGGCCCAGACGAAATTCACAGCCAGAATGCCGGAAAAGAGGAAATGAAACCCGGGAATGAACCGGGGGTGTGTCCTGAAGTCCTGCCGACCCTGGGGCATCGATAACTCCGGAGAAAGGGGGCGTCGCCGTCACGCGTCGCTCTCCTGCAAACGCTCCGCGGCAGGTCGTGGGTTCCTCGACGGACCCTCAGAATCGCCTTATCTTGTGCGACGTGAGCGGTTTCTCTCTCCCTCGCGAATCGATCCACACACGACTCCTCCTGACCCAGGGGGGCGAACGGCCTGGCTCCGTGTTCGTGATGGCGCGGGCCCCGTCCCGCGAAGGGCCGGAGACGCCGCTCGAGATGCTGAACCGCCCGGAAGGGTTCTTCCCCTTCCTGCCCGACGATCAGAAGGAAGTGCTCCTCGTGTCCCGGGCCCAGACCATCGCCCTTACCATCCCGGCCGCGAGCGGGAAGCGGGCCCCGGGGGCGATCGAGATCGGACTCGAGGTCGCGCTGGTCGACGGCACGGTCTGGAACGGCGTCGCGGAGGTCGTGCTGCCCCAATCGATGTCCCGTCCCATCGACTATCTCAATGCCGGCGGAGGTCCCTTCTTCGCCGTGACCACCAACCACGCCACCCATCTGGTGAACCGCGCGCACGTCCTGTACGCGCGTCCCACGGACTGACGACATGGCGCGTCTCGACCCCTTCATCGATCTCCTCATCAAGAACGGCGGCGAGCAGCTGGTGCTGGTGCCCGATGAGCCGGTGGGGATGGAGAAGCATGGGCGGCAGTCCAAGCTCTCGAAGCAGGTGATCACCGAAAAGCAGCTTTACGCCCTGCTCACGGAGATGGCGCCCTCGGAAGCGGCGGACCGCATCGGCAAGGGCACGGGAGCGACGTTCGAGTACGCCGGCGGCGCCGGACTCGTCATCGTTCGCGTGACCCCGAAAAACGGCAAACTGTACGCGCAGATCACGCCCGGAGTGGATGCGGGGCCCCCGGCCGGCGTGGAGTCCGAAGCCCCGCAGGAGCCCGCGGCGGCTCCCGCGAGGATCTCGGTTGCCCAGGAAGCGCCCGGGGGGGGGGGCCGCAAGCCACGGTTGTCGGTCGTCGTGGCGCCGCCCCCCGCCGAGGCCTCGACCAACGCGCCGGGCGCCCTGCCCGCCGAGTTCGCGGACTCGCGCCTCGAAGGCGCCCAGCGCCAGCTCGGCCAGCTGCTGCGCGCGCTGGTGCAATCCCAGTCCTCCGACTTGCACCTGCGGGTGGACGAGCCGCCCATTTTCCGCACCCACGGCGAGATCGTGCGCCACGGCGAGGACCCGCTCACGGGCGAGCAGCTGGATCTCCTCCTCCTGTCGATCATGCCCGAGCGGAACCGGCTCGAGTGGCGGGAATCGGGCGACACGGACTTCGCCTACGAGATCGCGGGGCTCGCGCGCTTCCGCGTGAACGCGGCGCGCGATCGCAAGGGCTCCGTCGGCGTGTTCCGCGTGATTCCGGCCAACGTCGTGACGGTGGAAGACATGGGCATCACGGCCGAAGTGCAGAAGCTCTGCTACCTCACCAAGGGCCTGGTCCTGGTGACGGGCCCGACGGGCTCGGGCAAGTCGACGACGCTCTGCTCGCTCATCGACCTCATCAACCGCGAGCGGTCGGACCACATCATCACGATCGAAGATCCGATCGAGTTCGTGCACGAGAACAAGAAGTGCCTGATCACCCAGCGGCAGGTCCACGTCCATACCGAGAGCTTCAAGTCGGCGCTCCGGGCGGCCCTCCGGGAAGATCCCGATATCGTGCTGGTGGGCGAAATGCGCGACCTCGAGACCATCGCCATCGCGCTCGAGACCGCCGAGACGGGCCACCTGGTGTTCGGGACCCTGCACACGACCACCGCGCCGTCCACGGTGGACCGGATCATCGACCAGTTCCCCGCGGACCGGCAGGCTCAGATCCGTATCATGCTGTCGGAGTCCCTCAAGGGTGTGATCGCCCAGACGCTGTGCAAGAAGGTGGGCGGTGGCCGGGTGGCGGCGCGGGAGATTCTGCTCACCACGCCGGCCATCTCGAACCTGATCCGCGAAGGCAAGACGTTCCAGATTCCGTCGATCATTCAGACCAGCAAGAAGCTGGGGATGATCACGCTGAACGACGCCCTCCTGGAGCTCGTCGAGAAGAAACAGGTCGAGCCCGACGAGGCCTATATGAAGGCCGTGGAGAAGGCGGGCTTCGCGGCCCAGCTCAAGTCGAAGGGCTTCAAGCTCACGGTGCCGGCCGAGGGGTGAGCGGCAGGCTCACCCCTCGCCGTGGCCTTACTCCGCCTGGATCGCGATCAGCGGATCCACCCGCGACGCCCGCCACGCCGGGATCACCGAAGCCACCAGTCCCGCCCCCACCAAGAGCGCCGACGCCGTGAGCCACGTCAGCGGATCGAGCGGGCTGACGCCGTACAGCATGAACACCATGAGCCGGGTGACCCCCACGCTCGCCGCCAGGCCCAGCACCACACCCGTGCCGACGAGCTTCAGACCGTCTCGCGTCACCAAGCCCACGATCGAGGCGCTCGAGCTCCCCAGCGCCGCGCGGATCCCGAGTTCCCGGTTCCGCTGCACCACCGCATAGCTCAGCACGGCATACAGGCCGGCGACGGCCAGCGCGACGGCGACTGCCGCGAACGTGCCCAACAGGCTGAAGTAGAACCGCGGGCGGCCCAGACTCCGGAGAATCACCTCGGACATCGGATTCACGTCGGCGATGGCGGCGCTCGGGTCCACCTGGGCCACTGCCGCACGGATGCCCGCGACCACCGCCGTGGGCCGCGTGCCCCGCACCCGGATCACGAGCGGAAAGCTGGCGGACGACGTCGAGCTTTGGAGGTAGGTCGAATACATCTCGGGCTGCGGTTCCGAGACCGGCCCGAAGTTCCGGATGTCGGACACCACGCCCACGATGGTCGCGAACGTGGTGTCACCCGTGTAGAAGCGCTTCCCGACCGCCTCCCCGCCGTGGAAATCCCGCTTCACCAGGGCCTGGTTCACCACCACTACGGACGGCGACCCCGGACGGTCGTCATCGGTCGGCAGGAGCAGGCGTCCGGCGATCAGCCGCTGCCCCGTCACCGCGAAGAAATCCGGTGACACATCGCGTTGCTCGACCAGGGGCATGCTGTTCGGATGATCGGCGGGCATGCCCTCGTAGCGGATGTTCGAGTTGTTCCCCCAGTT
Source organism: Gemmatimonadales bacterium (assembly GCA_035279865.1). Taxonomy (GTDB): domain Bacteria; phylum Gemmatimonadota; class Gemmatimonadetes; order Gemmatimonadales; family GWC2-71-9; genus 40CM-2-70-7. The sequence goes on from DATEGY010000039.1 coordinate 11,874, forward strand.
CTGGTACGGCATCATGTTGATCGACGCCGCGGCCTCGACGCCCGGCACGTTGCGGATGGCGGCCAGCGCCGGCTCCAGCATGCCGCGCACGGGGTTGGTCGTGGCATAGCGCTGCGCCGATGTCGTGACCGACAGGGTCAGGATCCGAGTAGGATCGAATCCGGGGTCCTTGTCCAGCAGGCCGACGAAACCCTTCAACACGAGCCCGGCCCCCAAGAGCAGCACCAGCGACAGGCACATCTCGAACACCACCAGTCCCCGGAGCGCCCGGTGATGCTCCCGCCCACCGCCCGAGCCGCGGCCGGCGCGCAGGGCATCCTGAGGATCCACCTGCGACCCCCGCCAGGCGGGCACGGCACCGCACGCCAGCGCGACGATCAGTGACAGGACGATCGAGAAGCCCAGCACCCGGAGGTCGACGCGCAACCCGGTGAGCTGTGGCAGGCGCGCCGCCGCGAGGGTGCCGATGGTCTTGACCCCCAGCATGGCCAGCCCCACACCGCCGATCAATCCCACAATCGCGATGACTCCGGCTTCGATCAGCGCGGGCCGCATCGTCTCCCAGCGGGTCGCGCCGATGGCCGCGCGAATGGCCGTCTCCCGCCGGCGCTGCACGCCCCGGGCCAGGAGCAGCGCCGCGACATTGATCACCGCGATCAAGAGCACCAGGCAGACGGCGCCGAACATGAGCAGCAGCGGGGTCTTGATTGCGGCCAGGCTCTCCGTGTGGAGCGGCGCGACCCGGACGGCATCCCCCTGGAGGTAGGGATATGTCGTCACCAGGTTCTGAAAGAGCCCACGCATCTCGGCGTCGGCCGTCGCCACGGTGGCTCCCGGAGCCAGGCGGCCGACGACCTTGAGGTAGTTCATCTGGCGGTGCGTGAGTTGCATCGGTTCGAACCGCATCGGGGCCCAGACGTCGGCGGACATGAACTGCCCGCCGATAGGAATGGAAAAGTCGCGCGGGAGCACGCCCACGATCGTCTGCGGAGCCCCGTCGATGATCACGGAACGGTTGACCACGCTGGGATCTCCCCCCAGGTGGTCCCGCCACAGGCGGTCGGAGATCACTACCGCCGCGGGGGCACCGGGCCGGTCGTCGTCCGGCCCCAGCACGCGGCCAACCTGCGCCGTCACGCCCAGCATGGAAAAGAGGTGGCCGGTGGCGTAGAGCTCCGGAGCCTGGACGGCGTCTCCCGGGAGGCCCACGAGCGCCGTGCCCCAGGAGAGGGCGGAGAGATCCTGGATCTGGGTCGAAGTCCGGGCGAGGTCCTGGTAATTGGGGGCCGAATGCGGCAAGGTGCCTTGGGGGCCCGTCGTGGGGCTGGTCCGGTGGACCGCGACGATTCGGTCCTGATCCCGGAATGGCAGAGGCTTGAGCAGCGCCGTGCTCACCGCGCTCCAGACGGCGGCGGTCGCTCCGATACCCAGCGTGAGACAGATAACGGCGGCGACCGCCACGGTCGGCGTCCGCGACAACGCCCGAACGGCACTGCGCACCTCGGCGGGCAACGACATCGGCACCTCAAAGGGCTGGGGATATCCCTCTGACGGATGCCGGCGGCCGATGGTTGCGTCGACCCTTACCGGTGTTTCGCAGGGCCTTACAGGGCCAAGAACGGCGCTACCAGCACGCCCGAAGGCAAACGTCCCGAGACTGTCAGAACGAGAACCCGGGCCTGTGGAAATGGGTTTCAGGTGGTGAGCGTTGTGCCCTTCCAAGATGCCCCGACCTGAAAGGATGCCAGTCGTGCGCACGTCGACGTTACTCGGCTTCACCCTGGCCGCCCTTGCCGCGGCCGGTTGCAGTGACACACCAAGCCCCACGCAACCGCCGCCTGGCGGCACGCCCGCCGTCCTTCTCAAGGACATGATCGTGGCCAACCTCCCGTCGCCGTACTACCACTTCGAGTACGCGCCGAGCGGTCAGATCACACGGGTGTCCTTCGCGTCGCAGTTCCTGGATTACTCGGTGCAGTACCAGAACGCGCGGATCACCGAGCTGCACGACAGCGCCGTGGGGAATTTCAACCGGCTCGAGTATCACTACGACGCCGTGGGACGGGTGGATACGGTCAACTATCATGACAACGCGGGCGCGCTGTATGCGCGGGTTCTTCTGACCTACTCGGGAAGCCAGCTCGTACGGCTCGATCGCGAGCGCATGCTTGACACCCTGGGCCTGGTTCTCGAAAAGACGATGACGTTTTCCTACTATCCCGACGGCAACGTCCAGGACATCGTGGACCATCGGCCGGAGGTGCCCGGCCGGCAAGCGGATGGCACGTCCGTCGACCATTTCGAGCGGTACGACGACAACGTCAACGTCGATGCGTTCGGCTTGATCCACAACGACTTCTTCGATCACGTCGTGCTCTTGCCGAACGTGGTGCTGCAGAAGGGAAATCCGGCGCGGGAGACCTTCACCTCGGCGGACATCAACTACCGGTTCGACTACGTCTACACGTTCGACGGATCGAAGCGGCCGCTGACCAAGGGTGGCACGGCGACGGTGCTGAGCGGGCCCGATTCGGGCCAGGTGATTCCCCTCAGCACGACGTTTTCGTACTACTGAGGAGGACATTGCGGAGAGCCACCGGTCGGAATTGAACCGACGACCGCTCGATTACGAATCGAGAGCTCTACCCCTGAGCTACGGTGGCGAATTGTTCTGACAAAAACTTACAGCACTGATCGAGAGGTCTACGCCGTGGTGCCAATGGTGGTGCCATAAC
>DATEGY010000040.1:0-4439 GCA_035279865.1 Gemmatimonadales bacterium
AAGCGGGGGACGTACCCCGCCGTCGGCTGGTCCGTACTGGACCGGGAATTGGCGCTCACGCGCCTGCGCGCCGCGCGAGCCGACTCAGGGGACTTCGCGTTTACCCAGATCAGCGGCGGTCGCGCGGCCCCGGCGCAGGTCGTGCCCATCCGGTTCGTCGGCGCCGATTCGGCGATCGTGGGAACGACGCACTACCACGTGGACCCGGCCGGCCACCTCCTCGGCTGGCGTCTCGACAGCGGCGTGGAGGCGCGCCGAGTGCTGCCGATGGACGCGAAGCGGTACGAGGATGCCCTGATCGCCGCCGATGCCCAGGCCGAAGCAGCCGCTCGCGCTAAGCTGATCACACTGCCGCCCGCCGCGCTGCAGCGCCTCGTGGGCGACTATGTGCTGAACGCGAATGTCACGCTCGCCGTGGCGCTCGACGGTAGTCGACTCACGATCAAGACCGGCCCCCGGCCGGCCACCGAACTCCTCGCGCATACCGCGACGTTGTTTTCCATCGGACGGGCGTTGTCGGGCCAGATGATCGAGTTCGAGACCGACTCGGCGGGTACCGCGACGGCACTCACGATTCTCGCCCCCGGCGGTTTGAAACAGCGGGTGCTGAAGGTGGCGAAGTAGCCCGGATCGGAACGCTCCACCGGAACGACCCCCACGCCAGCGTGAGCCGAGACACGCCGGCGGGGCCGGATGGAGGCACGATGCGGATCGTGAATTGCTCCACGTTCGTGGAGCTCGAATCTACGGTCATCGCCCGGCGCGCAATGTCCCGCCCCGCGTCGTACTCCGTGCCCCACTGGCCGGACTGACCGTTGATGATGAGCGACACGCCGGTCCGGCCCGGCAGGGTCCAGAGGGTATAGGTCCCCGCGCTCAGGGCGACGCCGGCGAGGTCGACGGGTGCCGAGATGGTCAGTTGGGTAGCGGCGTTCGCTCCGGTGCGCCAGACTTCGTCGTACGGGAGCAGGGCGCCCACGAGCGTCCGGCCGCGCCGGGCGGGACGGCCGTAGTCGATGGTCAGCGAGGCTCCCCCCACGGTCGCGCGAACGGTGTCCCGCGGGCTCAACGATCTGGCGAGGCCGGTGCGTTGTTCCTCGGCCGCGAACCGCGTCGCGATGGCGTCGATGTCCGGGACGTCGGCGATGCGGCGGACTTCCTGCTTGTAGGTCGTCCCCTGCCCCGAGTAGGACGTCAGGCGGCCATTTGTGTCTACGTGCGCGAGCCCCGAACCCGCGAGGCCGGTACTGCTGATCGCGTAGGAGCCGTCGGGATTGCGCACAATGTCCGCGTATCCGACGTGACCCTCGTCCCAGCCTTCGAAGAAGTACTGACCAATGCGGGCTCGTGTCGTATCGGGTTGGCGGCGTGCGGCATCCAGCAGGAGCTCCCAGGTGCCATATACGAATGCGTTCCAGGGAACGGTCTCCGGGTATTCCCTCTGGTACGCCCACGCGTGACTCCCCGCCGACGTGCGGCGCGTGAACGACGTCCCGCGATCGGAAAAGACCGCGGTGTGGTGGATCCGTTGGTCGGCGGGCGGCGCGTTCGGGATGTACGTATCCATCGACCAGCTCTTGATCACGCCATTCGGCGCCAACTCAGCTTCCCAGTGCCGTCGGGTAACGGTGGGTGAGCGACCGATCGCATCGCCGACGATCCGGTGTCCGGTCCGCCTGATGCGTTCGACCGACGTCGTGTCGTTGCCGAGTACGGCGACGAACCCGTAGGTCTCGCTGCGGCCGCACGCCGCGAGGACAATCAGTGCGGCCGCCGCCAGGGAACGAAAGGGTATGGTTGCACTCATCGCGTGACCGTACGCCCCCACGGATCAGGTCGTTTCAGCGGGCCAATGTATGTAAGATCCGGGACTCCCTCGTTCCCGCGCGGTGAACCGCGCTCTCGGCGCGAGCCCGCCCTGAAGGGCTTGCACTCCCGGGGTCCCCTCCGCAGTGGAGGCCTTCAGGCCGCGCCCGGGCCGAGAGCGGGCTCTGAGCCGGCGGGAACGACGATGGTCCGCAAACCCCCACGACCGAATCCGCCGGTCTGCGGGTGTAGACCTTCGGGGCCAATCGATACCAACACGATCATCCGCCGTCATTGGCCGGCCCCCATCTTGATGGCGTCGGTTATGTATAGAGGAATGGAACCATCAATCTCCGCACCGCCCGACTTCGGCGCGTTTCAATCATTCGTCCGGCGGACGACTCCCGGCTCTCTGGAGGACCGATGAACCGTCGCCAGTTCCTCGGCAGCACGGCAGTACTCGCAGCCGCACCGCGACGTATGCGGCAGCAGCACCCACGCGCGCGGCTCGTCCTCCTCGGCACCGCGGGTGGCCCGCGGCCGCACCCGACCCGAGCGGCACCCGCCCAGGCAATCGTGGTCGGCGACACCGTGTACGTGGTGGACTGCGGCAACGGCGTGGCGCGACAGCTCGTGCTCGCGAAGCTGCCGCTGCGGGCCGTACGACACATCTTCATCACACACCACCACTCCGACCACAACGCCGACTGCGGCAATCTGGTCCTGCTTGCGTGGGCGGCCGGCTTGCGCACCCCCATTGATAGTTGGGGGCCTCCGCCCCTGTCGCGCATGACTGACCTGTTCTTCGAGATGAATGAGACAGACATCCGCGCTCGGACGGTCGACGAGGGGCGCGTTCCGCTCCGGAGGCTGGTGGGCACGCACGAAGTTCGCGGCGGCGGTCGGGTCATGCAGGATGACAATGTCCGCGTGACCGCAGCCCTCGTGCACCATCCGCCGACCGTCCCTGCCTTCGCGTACCGGTTCGACGCCGCGGACCGCTCGATCGTGGTCTCCGGCGACACCACACCATGCGACAGCCTGGTGGCGCTCGCGCGGCGCGCGGACGTATTGGTGCACGAGGCGCTTTTCGATGCGGCGGCGGTCGACCGGCTCGTCGCGAGCGTCCCCAACGCGTCGGATTTGCGTCGCAGCATCCTCTCGCACCACACCACGGCGGAGGAGGCCGGCCGGGTGGCCGCCGAGGCGCAAGTAGGCACGCTGGTGCTTTCCCATCTCATCCCGGCTGAGGACCCGTTGGTGAGCGAGGAAATGTGGATTGACGCAGTCCGTAAGCATTTCAGTGGCCGCGTCATCGTCGGAAGGGACTTGATGGAGGTTTAGGCCCGTACCGACACCGAGCCGACCTGCGCTCCGACGCGCTCCATGCCGCACCGCCCCAGAAACACGATGCCCGCCACTCCGAAGTCCGGAAATGGCGGGCGTTCTTTTCATGCGCCGACTCGGAATCGAACCGAGAACCTAAGGATTAAGAGTCCTTTGCTCTGCCAGTTGAGCTATCGGCGCGGGGGCGTAAACATCATCAGGCCCAAAGCCTTGCGCAAGCGGGACCCCTCCCGAACGTAACAGCACGCCCACGAAATCACCCAACTCCATTCCCCGGGGGTATGTTGAAAAGGAGAACCGCGTTCGCGGTCCTGCCTGGCGGCGCCATGCGCACCGGGACGCCTCCAGGACTCCAGCCGACCGGTGCGTGGAGCAGTCACCATGGACCTTGCTCGTTCGATCGCATCACCTCGCCGGCCGGAGTCCGATCCCCTCCTCGTCGTCAAGCGGTTCGAGACCCCAGAGACGGTCCTGCGTTTCGACCAGGGCCGCCTCGAGCTCGTCACGCTCGACGGGCGACTCGTCGGTAAGGGCAGCTACCGCCCCGGATGGCGGTGGTCGCAGGTCACCGGACCCGCGCGCCGCGGTGTGCGGCCGCTCCACCAGACCGGAGTCGTCCTCTCCGGCCGCGCCAAGATCCAGATCCCGGAGCATGGCGAGGTGGACCTGACGCCGGGAGACTTCTTTCACGTCGCGACCGAGTACGAATGCTGGGTGGTGGGATACCGCCCGTGCGAAGTGCTCTACCTCGACGGGATGGAAGCCCTGGTGGAACGGCTGCACCGGGAAGGCTCGGCGCACCTGTAACCCCGGCACACGAAGCCCCGGCCGTCCATCGGCCGGGGCTCGTGGGCTGGATGCCGGGCGGGATCAGTGGCCGCCGTCGCCGCCGCCCGAGTCCCCGCCATGCCCGCCGTCGTGGTCTTCCCCGCTGTCGTCGAGCCCGTCCTCATCCTGATCATGGAAGCTGCGGAACGAAGCCCGGATGTTGTGCTTCACCAGATCCGCGTTCGCACCACCCGCCAGGGCCGTGCCGGGATCGACCAGCGCGCTCCCGTTCGCGAACCACGTGGCGACGTCGGTACGGATGGTGAGCGACACGGCCGAGGTATCCGACACCGTCAACGGCGGTGACAGCTCGAGCTCCTGCTCGGCGGTCAAATCCGTCGTGAACACGAAGGCCTTGCCATTGAACGTGCCGACCACCCGGATGCTCGTGCCCGCGAACAGCGGATTGGCGGCCAGGAACGCCTGGTCCCGCGCATCGGAGGTCGGAACGTGCACCT
>DATEGY010000041.1:0-16475 GCA_035279865.1 Gemmatimonadales bacterium
GCCTTCACGAACACCCGCGTCTCCTTCTTCATCGCCTCGCGCAGCTTGGCCTTCCCCGCCTCACCGCCGACCTGACCCACCACCTGCACGGCGGTGACCGCAAAGAGCGGGTCGTAGTCGGGGATCAGTTTGAGGGCGAGCGCCGTGGCGCGCGCGGAATCCCCCGTCGTCGCCAGGGACTGCAGGGCCGACTGCCGGATGAACCGGTCCTCCACCGTGGCGGTGGTGCGCTCCAGCGCGCCCTCGGACTGAGGATCCCGGATGTGGGCCAGGAAGTTCATCGCCGTGAAGCGCCGGTTCGCCGTCTGCTCGGGCCCCACCGCCGCCAGGAGCAGCGGGAGCGCGTCCCTGCCCTTGCGGGACGCGATGACCCCCAGCGCCGTGTTCCGGACGTCGTCATTGGGGTCTGTGGTGTACAGGGTCGTCGCCGCCGCCAACCCCTGTGCCGAGTCGAGGCTGGTCAGCGTTTGCAGGGCCTGGTTGCGGACCTGGGGCTCGGGGTCCCGCAGCGCTGCCACCACCACGGCCCGGGACTCCGGATTCGAATCCCTCGCCATCATCCGGGTCGCGACCTCGCGCAGCCATTCGGTGTGGTCGTTCAGGGCGACGAAGCGGCGGGTCTCGACCGCCACGGGATCGGCATTCCCGTCGAGCTGACCGATCGCCCAACGCCGGCCGCGGATATCCAGATCGTGCTTCGCTTCGTCGCCCAGCTCGGCCACCGAGAGATCACCCTTCACGGTGCCAAGGAGCCAGCCGCCTTCATCGAACCGGAAGGAGAGCGGTTCGGACGGGAGGGCGATAGCGAAGGTGTCGGTCTGGTGGTGAATGAACACCTGCTGCCGGATCACGGAGTCGCGCGTAATCACGCGAACCGTGGCCGGGAACTGGAACACCGGGTGCAGGGAGTCGATGGACTGAGTCTGCGTCACGATCAGGTGGAGCGTCTTGAGATTTGCGGCCCAATGCCGGCGGAACTCGACTTTGGGCCAGCCGATCCCGTACGCCCACTGGTCGAAGAACCAGTCGAGGTCGCAGTTGCAGGTCTTCTCCATCGCGATCGCGTAGTCGGCCGTCGTCACCGGCTTGTACGCATTGTCGGTGAGGAACCGGTGCATGCCGGCCCAGAAGACCTGGTCGCCGAGCAGATGACGGAGCTGGTGTGCGAGCTGGGCGCCCTTGGGATAGACGTGACCGGAGAAAAACAGCGCGATGGGATCGTTCCCCTGATACTTGCCCCACACCAGGGAGCGGACCTCGTTCTGATCCGCCTGCATCGCGGCCTGCTGCTGCTGATACCAGTTCAGCTCGGCGTCATCCCAGCCACGGGACTTTTCGTCCTGCACCGACTCCATGTACGTCGTGATGCCTTCGTTCACCCAGATGTCGGCCCAATCGGCCGTGGTCGTGAGGTCGCCGAACCACTGGTGCGCCAGCTCGTGGGCTACGAGGCCGCGGCTCGAGTTCTCCGGCTCCTGTGACACCGGGTGGAGGGCCAGGTCGGTCTGCGTGGTGGCGGATACGTTCTCCATGCCGCCATAGGTGAAGTCGGGGATGATGGACTGGTCGTACTTGTCCCACGCGAAATTGACGCCGAGCACCTGGGAGTAGAGCTCGATCATGGAGGGTGTTTCACCGAAGGAGCGCCAGGCGGCGTTCACCGTATCGGCGTAGGTCCAGTACTCCACGGGAATCCCGCGCCACTGATCCTTCAGCACCGTGAAGGGCCCCACCACCACGGAGTACAGATAGGTCGAGGCGGGCTTCTCCTGCGACCAGTGCCAGACACTCTGTTTTCCGCCGTTGATCGGTGTCACGCCCACCAGCGTGCCGTTGGAGAGGACCTTGAGCCCCGAATCCGCGGTGACGAAGAAGTCCCAGGTCGTCTTGTCGTTCGAGGCGTCGTAGGTGGGAATCCAGGCGCGCGTCTCCGTCGCCTCACCCTGGCTCCACACGATGTTCTTGCGGGGCACGATGTAGAGACCGCGCTCGGGGATGGTGTGGTAGGTCAGCGCGAACTGCACTGTGTCCCCGATCGCCGCGCGATGCGCCAGGTGCACCGTCACATGCGCCGTGTCCTGCGTGAATCGCAGGGTCCGGCCACGGTCATCTTTGGCCCCATCAATGGTCAGGTTTTCCGCGTTCAGGAAAATCGTGTCGGTGGGAGCGAGCGTGATCACCAGGCGGGTCGTGACCGTTGCGAAGAGCTCGCGGTGCGGCACGTCGAACCGCATCTCGATTTTCTGATGGAGCAGGTCGAAGCGCCGAGGCTCCTGCTTCCAGACCCGGGGCGGCGTGTACTGTCCGATCACTCCGGTTTGACGCTGTGCGGAGACCAACGCCGGTGCGAACGAGAGGACGGCCAGAAGGGAGGCTACGCGAGTGCGCACACTGAACCTCGAGTCAGAGGGAGACATCTTGCCATCACCGGATTCCGGGTGTTTCATCTCAGCCAATGTTAGATATCAAGATTGAGGCATGCGTTGAGTCGGTAGAATCTGCCGTCACCGCCCAGGCCGGTGGAGCCCACCGGGTGGAACTTTGCACCAACCTGAACATCGGGGGGACGACCCCCTCCCCCGAGACGATCGCCCAGGCCCGCAAGCACGTCACGATCGGGCTCTTTGTGCTGATCCGACCCCGGGGCGGCGACTTCCGGTACACGCTCGAAGAGTACGAGACCATGGCCCGGGATGTTTTAGCAGCCAGGACGCTGGGGGCCGACGGTGTGGTCATCGGGGGGCTCACCGAGCGGGGGGAGGTGGACCAGGACGGCGTCCGGCGCCTCCTCGAAGCGGCCCATCCTCTGCCGGTGACCTTTCATCGCGCCTTTGACGCCTCGAGGGATCTGGACGAAGCGCTCGATGTCATTCAGGAGCTTGGATTTCGGCGCATTCTGACCTCCGGAGGGGCCCCGACTGCGGAAGCGGGCATCCCGGTGCTGAAGCGGCTGGTGGCGAAGGCCGACCGGCTCGCGATCCTGGCGTGCGGAACGATTGGGGCGAATGCGCGGAAGATCGTCCGGGAAACGGGGGTCAAGGAGATTCACCTGCGCGCGAGCCGCCTCCGGACGGTGGTCGATCAGCTGACCTGAGGCTCGATCCGGACATCCACCTCGATCCCGTGCCGGACCGCCTCCGTCACGACGCAGAAATCCTCGAACAACTCCTCACAGCGCCCCAGCCGGTCGCGGTCCTGCGCCCCGACGGTCGGAACGATCTTCACCTCCAGCTTGGTGACGCGCAGACGGCCTTTCTCATTCCGGCCGTGAACGCCGGAGACGTGCACGGTCACGCCGCGCAGATCGACGCGCGATTTTCGCAGACAGAACGCGAGGCTCGAGGTGAGGCACCCGGCGATGGCGGCGGCGAGGACCGACGATGGATCGGGACCCGTGCCGGTGCCGAGGGGCGCAGGCTCATCGATGGTGAGCGGGGGAACGGTGCCGTTCCCAAAACGCACGCTCGCCTCGTAGCCCTGACGCAACGTGAGATCGACGGTGAACGGTCGTTCGTCAGCCATAGCCATTCCTCCGGAGGGACCGTACTTTCGCGGCTCACCTCAATACTAGAGCCTCGCGAGGGACTCCGTGATCAAGACCAAGCTGTCGGTGATGATGTTCCTGCAGTACTTCGTGTGGGGCACCTGGTTCGTCACCATGGGCACCTATCTGGGCCAGACCCTCCATTTCACCGGCCGGGAGATCGGGCTGGCGTACGGCGCGACGGCCATCGCGGCCCTGATTTCGCCGTTCTTCATCGGGATGGTCGCCGACCGGTTCTTCGCAACCGAAAAGCTCCTGGCCATCCTGCACCTGCTCGGGGGAGCCCTGCTCTGGTACGCGTCGACCCGGACCACGTTCGCGGACTTCTATCCCCTCCTCATCCTGTACGCGCTCTGCTACATGCCGACGCTCTCCCTGACGAACTCGATTTCCTTCCACCACGTGACCGACCCCTCGAAAGACTTTCCAGTGATCCGGGTCTGGGGCACGGGCGGCTGGATCGTGGGGTCGGGGCTCCTCGTCGGCTTCGCCCTGCACGCGGACGCGACGGTGACCCCGTTCCATATTGCGGCCGCGGCGAGCATCCTCCTGGGACTCCTGTCCTTCGCGCTTCCCTACACGCCTCCCAAGGCGGCGGGGGCCCCGTTCAGCATCCGTGACGCGCTTGGCCTCGATGCCCTGGTACTCCTCAAGGACCGGGCCTTCCTCGTATTCGTCATCTTTTCGTTCCTGCTCTGCATTCCGCTGCAGTTCTACTACACATTCGCCAATCCCTACCTGAACGACATTCATGCGCCCTCGCCCGCCGGCATCCAAAGCCTCGGCCAGGTCGGGGAGATCTTCTTCATGCTCGCCTTGCCGCTGCTGCTCAAGCGCTACGGCATCAAGAACATTCTCCTGATGGCGATGGCGGCCTGGGGCGCGCGGTACCTGGCGTTCGCTTTTGGAAACGCGGGGCCCTTGATCACCCTCGTGTTCGTGGGAATCATCCTGCACGGGGTGTGCTACGACTTCTTCTTCGTCTCGGGACAGATCTACACGGACGAGAAAGCCGGGCCACGGATCCGTGGAGCAGCCCAGGGCTTCATCAACCTGGTGACCAACGGCCTGGGGTACTTCATCGGGTCCTTCATTTCCGGAGCCACCGCCGATGCTTTCAGTCATTGCGCGGACGGCAGCAACCCGTGCGTCAACGTCGTGCGCGACTGGCAGGCCATCTGGCTGGTGCCGGCAGCCTGTGCGTTCGCGATCCTCATCCTCTTCGCCATTGCGTTCCGGCCGCGCCCCCAGGCGTCGCCGGTCATGTAAGGAGCCGCTATGTCCAAGCGTAAAGGCATCTCTCGCCGCCGCTTCGTCGGCGACGTCACCGCCGCCGGCCTCTCCTTCACGATCGTGCCCCGGCACGTCCTGGGCCGCGGGAACCTTGCGCCGTCCGACAAACTGAACATCGGCTGCGTCGGCGGCGGCGGACGCGCCAAGGACGACATCGCGGGCGTCGCGCCGACCGAGAACATCTACGCCATCGCGGACCCCGATTGGGACAATGCCGCCGAGTCGTTCGCGAAGTACCCCCAGGCGAAGAAGTACAAGGACTACCGGGAGATGCTCGACAAGGAGAAGAGCATCGACGCCGTCGTCATCGCCTGCCCCGACCACAACCACACGGCGGCCGCGCTCCTCGCGCTGCGCGCCGGCAAACACGTCTATTGCGAGAAGCCGCTCTGCCGGACGCTCGGCGAGGTCCGCGCCCTGATGAAGGCGGCGGCCGAGCGGCCGAGACTGGCGACACAGATGGGGAATCAGGGGCACGCGGGCGAGGGCATCCGCCTGATCCGGGAGTGGGTCGAAGCGGGATTGATCGGGACGGTCCGCGAGGTGCACTTCTGGACCGACCGGCCCATCTGGCCCCAGGCGATCGACCGGCCCCTCCAGGAGTACTACGTCCCGGCCACGCTCGACTGGAATCTCTGGCTGGGCCCGGCACCCGAACGCCCCTATCACCCGTCCTACGAGCCGTTCAACTGGCGCGGCTGGTGGGATTTCGGCACTGGCGCCCTGGGCGACATGGCGTGCCACATCATGGACGCCGCCTTCTGGACTCTGGACCTCGGCTCACCGGCGCGCGTGATCGCGGAGACCACCGAACAGTTCAAGGAGACGGCGCCCAAGAGCTCCCGGGTCGAGTATCACTTCCCCGCCAAGGGCCCCCGTCCGGCCGTGACTTGTGTCTGGCGGGACGGCTCGATCTATCCCCCTCGTCCGGCCGAGATCGGGGCCGGCCTGCCCTGGCCTCCATCGGAGGACGGCGGATCCTACTGGATCGGGGACAAGGGCAAGCTCATCGCCGGGACCTACGGCGGGAGCCCGCAGCTCCTCGATCCCCAGGCGATGGCGGAGGTCACCGCGCACCCGGTGCCGCAGAAGTACCCGCGCGTGACTTCCGTGTATGCGGAGTGGATCAACGCGGCCAAGGGGAACGGGAAGACGGGCTCGAGCTTCGAAGGGTACGCCGGCCCGCTGACGTCCATGGTGCTGCTGGGCGACCTGGCGGTGCGTACCGCGGGGGCCATTGACGTGAATCCGGCGACGGGGGACGTCACGACGTCGGGGATTCCGGCGGAGTGGGTTACACCGGTTTACAGATCTGGATGGACTATGTAGGGGTGACCACCGGCTCCGAGTCGAACTCCACCACGACGACGGGCCAGGCCGCGGGCATCAGGGATGGCAGCGTCACCTGCGTGCCCGACACCGCGAGCGGCGTCCGAGACTGATCCGTCATCAGATAGGCCCGGGTGATCGGAGTCTTCAGCCCCGGCAACTCAGCCGTCGCCGCCCACTCCTTGAAGAACAAGTTGAGCCGCCTCGGCTGCGTCGTCACCCGGAAGGGCGTCTTGGGGAACGGCGACGCCGTGGATCCGTAAATCGCCGTGCCGTTGACCCGCATCCATCGCCCGATCGCCGCCAGGCGCTCCACGCTCTCCTCCGGGAAGGTCCCGTCCGCCTTGGGACCCACGTTGAGCAGGAGATTCCCGCCCTTCGACGCCGTCTCCACCAGCAAGCCAATCAGCTCCTCGGCGCTCTTGAAGTGGTGGTCCTGCGCGTTGTAGCCCCAGTTGTCGTTCATCGTGATGCACGACTCCCAGTCCACGCCGGGCCAGCCGGTAGCAGGCACCTCCTGCTCGGGGGTTCGGAAGTCGCCGAGGGGATCGGTAATCCTGTCCCCCGACCAGCCCTCGACGCGATTGTTGACGATCACGCTGGGTTGCAGGCTCCGGCACTTCTCATAGAGTGCGCGACCCAGCTCGTGAGTCCACGTCCCCTCCCACTGGCCGTCGAACCACATGACGCCGATGTCGCCGTACTTCGTCAGGAGCTCCGTCACCTGCCCGTGCAGGTACTCCACGTAGCGCGAGAAATGCGCGTCGCCCACCGGCCTGGTCTCCGCCTCCCAGTCCCGCCGCGGGAGATAGTCGGGATGGTGCCAGTCCATGATGGAGTGGTACCAGCACTGGTGGATGCCCGCCCGGCGGCTCGCGGCCGCCATCTCCGCCATGATGTCCCGCTTGAAGGGTGTGGACCGGATGCAGAAGTCGGTGAGCTTGGAATCGAAGAGGCAGAAGCCGTCGTGGTGCTTCGTGGTGATGGTGACGTATTTCGCGCCAGCATCCTTCGCCATGCCGATCCACCGGTCGGCGTCGAAGAGCGTCGGATTGAAGCGGCCGACGAGCTGGTCGTACTCTCCGACGGGAATGTGGGCCAGATTCCTGATCCACTCGGCATAGTCGTCCCGTCCGCCCCACTTCCCCGCCAGGATCGAGTAGAGCCCCCAGTGGATGAACATCCCGAAGCGGGCGTCACGCCACCACAAGAGCCGGGAGTCGGAAGCCGTGAACTGTTTGCTCCATGGCGGCGGGAGCATTGTCGTCGCGGTCAGGGCGGCGGTCGTCTGCAAGAATCGTCTTCGCTGCATTCAGGTCATCCGTGGGTCAGGCGTTCGAACCTGGGATTGCCCCGCAGAGCCGCGAAATCAGGATCAAGACGGAGCCAGGCGGGCGAGACGTAGAACGGCACCTGCAGGAGGTGCGTCAGGCGGTCAAGGGCCCGGTCGGGGTCCCCCGCCAGGAGATAGATGCGCGCCAGCTGAAACTGTGCGTCGAGACCCGCGAACTGATCCTGGAGCTCGGGTCGAGTCAGGGCGCGCTCGCCCTCCTTGACCCCCTCAGCCGCCCTTCCTGCATACGCCAGCGCGAGCGCGTGGGCCATCAGATCGGTCCCCTCGCGTGGCACGCCCCCCGCCTGCCCCTCGATGGCCGCACGGGCACTGTCCGCAAAGGCGCGTGAGGCGGGCACGTCCCCACGGAGCGCCAACACCTCCGCGTGGGTGAGGCCCCATTCGCTGCGGTCATTGTCGAATGCCGCGGGCGTGGTCGCCAGCAGGCGCCGCTGATCATCCTCGTCGAGCACCCAGTGCAGACCCCACGCCTGCGCCCCCTGGGCGACGAGACGATCGCGGTCGATCGAGGCCGGCACGTCCCGCAGGACGCGACGGGCACCCGGCAAATCCCCTTGAGCCACCAGGATCATGGCGCGGTGAACGATCAGGATCACGTTGGCCGGCGCGATGCGTTTGGCGCTGTCGCTCACCGCCAGCGCCTCGGGATACTGACGGAGCCAGAGGAGCGCCCGAGTGAGCCGTACGTAGGTCAGGACGGAGCGCGGGTCCACACTCAGCGCGCGCCGCAGATCGGAGACCGCCTGCGCCCAGCGTCCCAGAAACGACTCCGCGAGCGCCCGCCCATTCCAGACGTCGGCGGTGGGGACCGGCATCAGGGCGGCAGCACGGTCGTATTCGCCGAGAGCGGCAACCTGGTCGCCCGCGACCAGGGTTTCGCAGGTTCCCAGCGCGATGTGCGCCTCGGGGAGCCCGGGCGCCAGGCCCACGGCGCGCCGCGCCGCCACCAGCGCCACACTCCGCTCGGCCGAGTCCGCGTCGTTGTACGTGAAGTGGAGAGCATGGGCGGCCCCCAGCCGTGACCAGGCCAGGGCGAAGGTCGAGTCCAGCCTCACCGCCTGCTCGTACAGCAGGATCGCCCGCCGCGTGCTCGCCGGATCGACGGCCCCCAGCCGGTCGGAGGCCTCCTCTCCCTGCAGGTACGCATCGTACGCCGCGAGGTTCTCGGTCGGCCGCGCCGCGAGCCGCCGCTGTGCCGGCGCTTCCAGCGCCACATCGAGCGCCTGCACGACCTGGGTGGCGATGCCGGTTTGAACGGCGAATACGTCCGTCAAGGGCGCCTCATAAGACTGCTCCCACTGCGCCGCGCCGTCCGCCACCCGGATCAGCTCCGGACTCACGTGCACCCGGCTGGTGCCGTCCGCGTGCTTTTCCCAGCGCACGGTTCCCGACAGGAGATAGGTGGCGCCGAGTTCCCGTCCGATTTGTGCCGGTGACTTCGCGGCGCCCCGGTATTGAACGGAGCTCCCCCGCGCGATGACCGTGAGGCCGGGCACGAGCGTCAGCTTCCCCCGCACTTCATCGCTCACGCCGTCCGCGAAGTACTGGTCCGCTGCGGCCCCCAAGTTCTCGAAGGGCAGGACGGCGAGACGGGGCGTGACGGAGGCGCCCCCCCGCCAGGCCCGCAGGCCGACATAACCCAGCGCCAGCACCAGCACCACCGCGCCGGCCACCCCCAGCCGGGCCAGCGGCCACCGGCGTTCGGGGGACGGGGCGCTCTTTCCCTCCAGGGCAGCCGCGAAGGCGAGTCCGGTCGGCCAGCGGTCCGCGGGCACGAGGGCCAGCGCGCGGTTCACGGCGTCTTCCACGGCTGGGGGCGTTGCCGGCCGGACCGTGGAGAGCCGCGGGACATCTCCGGTGAAGCGCCGGGCGACGATGGCCTGGACCGTTGGCCCCGTGAAGGGCGGCTCGCCGACCAGCATTTCGTAGAGGACACACCCTAGGGAATAGATGTCGCTGCGGCCGTCGAGCTGCCGCTCCGCGGCCCCTTGTTCGGGACTCATGTACGCAGGCGTCCCCACCGCGATTCCTGAGTCGGTGAGCCGCCGCGTTTCGCCGCCGATGGCGCTGGCGACCCCGAAGTCCGCGAGGAGCGCGTGACCGGACTCGAGCAGGATGTTTTCCGGCTTCACGTCGCGGTGCACGACCCCCCGGCTGTGCGCGTATGCCAGGGCGTCGGCCACCTCCCGGGCAATGCCGACCGCGTCGGCGATCGGGAGCTGAGTTTCCCGTGACAGCCGGGCCCGGAGAGACTCCCCCTCGATGAGGGGCATGACGTAATAGAGGAGACCCCCGGCCTCGCCGGAGTCGAAGAGGGGCAGGATATGAGGGTGTTGGAGACGGGCCGCCGTGGCGATCTCCCGCTGGAACCGCTCTCGGCCAATGGCCTGAGCGACCTCGGCGCGGAGCACCTTCAGGGCGACGCGGCGCTGATACCGGAGATCGGTCGCGAGGAATACGTCGGCCATACCCCCGCGGCCGAGCTCCCGCTCCAGGGTGTACCGGCCCGCGAGATCACGCCGCAGAGCGTCGATCACGCGCTCGCCCGCGTCCTCACAGCGCCACCGTCTCCATCCACAGGTCGGCGATGGCGCCATGTCCGGCGGCAGTGGGATGCACACCGTCGGAGGCCCAATAGGCCGGCGGGGCCTCCCGGGAGGCCCGGTCGAAGAGATCTTGGATAGCCAGGAACGTGGCGCCGGCGGCGTCGGACACCCGCCTCGCGATCTTCCGTCGCTCATCGAAGGCCGGGAACCACGAATCCGTTATCACGCCGGTCTTGAGAGTGAAGGGCTCGAGAATGACGAGGCGCACGTTGGGCAGCGCCGTCCGCGTCCGGGCGAGGAGCGACGTGAACTGGTGCTCATAGTCGTCCGCGGTCCCCTGGTAGCTCCCGTTCAGCGTATGCCAGTAGTCGTTCACGCCGATCAGGATACTCAGGACGTCCGGCGCGAGGTCGAGCGTGTCCGCCTGCCACCGCGCATCGCAGTCGGGGACGGTGTTACCGCTCACCCCCCGGTTGAAGAACCGGTAGCCCGCCTCCGCCCGGCGCGCGAGCAGCCGGGACGCGATGAGCAGGGGGTATCCGTTGCCGAGTGCGGCCGCCGCGTTCGGGGCGGTCCCCTTCCGGTCCCGGCCACAGTCGGTGATCGAGTCACCCTGGAAGAGAATCGTGACCCCCGATTCGCCGGCAGCCGGGAGCCGGACACTCCGTCGAACGGGAAGGACGGCACTCCAGCCGATGACCCCGGTCGTGCCCAGAAACGTGCGCCGCTTCACTTCACCACCTCGACTTCCACCCGCGACGCCTGGGTGGCGGTCCGGTAGATCCGCTCCGTCTGTGCCTTGAAGTCCGATCTCTTCGCCAGAAAGATGTTCGGCACGAAGGTCTGGGGATTGCGGTCGTACAGGGGGAACCAGGTGCTCTGGACCTGCACCATGATCCGGTGACCCTTCAGGAACCGGTAGTTCTGCTGGTGGAGATCGATGGTGTACGGCAGGACGGCGTTGGGCGTGATGGCCTGTGGGTGCAGGTAGCTGGTCCGGTACCGGCCCCGAAAAATGTCGTCCGCCACCATCAGCTCGTAGTGGCCCATCGTCGGCTTCCCCGGCACGGTGTCCGGATAGACATCGATGAGCTTCACCACCCAGTCGACGTCGGAGCCCGTCGTGGCCGCGAACAGCTTCGCCGTCACGTTCCCGGCGATGGTCACGTCGTCCGTCAGCGGATCGGTCTCCCACACCTGAACATCCGGACGGCCATCCACGAAGCGCTGATCCGCCACCAGCCACTCGTACCACTCGGAGCCCTTCGGCGAGTACACGGGGGAAATGGGCCGCCGGCGGTACGGCACGGGGTGCTTCGGGTCGGAGACGTAACTATCGAAGGCTGGTCCCTTCTCCTGAGGCGGATCGAATGAGAGCTTGCCGTCCGGATGGAAGTAGAGCGCCTTCGCCTCCCCTTCCCTCGGCGGCCACGAATCCCAGAAGCGCCAGCGGTTGTCCCCCGCCTCGAAGGTCACCGCTTTGGTCAGCGGGAGTGCGTCGGTGCCCTTGAGGTAGTGATTGAAGAAGGGCACCAGAATGTGGGTCCGGAACCAGACCGAGGTCGGCTGTCCGAACTCGATAGCCCCGAGTGAAGTCCCCGTGCCGTGCCAGCCCCCGTGATTCCAGGGTCCGAGCGCGATGAAGTTGATGTGCGCCGAGTCGGTCGCTTCGAGAGTCTGGTACATCTCGAGGGGGCCGAAGAAGTCTTCCTGATCCCACCAGCCACCCACGTCCAGCGTCGGTACCGTCGTGTGCGTCAGCACGTGCTCGGCCCCGCGGCGCTGCCAGTAGGCGTCGTACGCCGGATGCGCCACGAACGAGCTCCAGGTCGGGAACTTGCCGTGCAGGACCGAGTCGGTGATTACCGACATCGGCCAGTGCCGGTAATACCAGTCGTACATGTCGTCCGAGCCGACGTCGAAGGTCGTGTTCTCGTGCCCCGATTCGAGCAGGGTCGAGTACTCGAGTCCGTACGTCATCCGGAAGGCGCCGTTGTGGAAGAAGTCGTCGCCCAGCCAGGTGTCGGTCATCGGCGCCATGGGCGCGGCAGCCTTGAGCGCCGGGTGCGGCCGCACCTCCGCCATTTCCGTCAGCCATCCGGGATACGACGTGCCCGTGACCCCCACCCGCCCGTTATTATGGGCGAGGTGGTGGATCATCCAGTCGATGGTGTCGTAGGTGTCGGTGCTTTCGTCGATGCTCGTGGTGTCCGGAGGAAGCCGGGCCGGGCGGTTCATCAGGAACGCCCCCTGGGACTTGTACCGGCCGCGGATGTCCGCCGACACGAAGATGTATTTCTCGTGTGCCAGCTCGGTGAGCAGGTTGTTGTGATAGCCGCCGGTGGCGCTGTAGGGCGTTCGGGTGAGGATGATCGGAAAGGGACCGTCGCTCGTGTCCTTCGGCGAGGCGATCTCGATGAACAGCTTCACCCCGTCCCGCATGGGCACCATGGCGTCGGTGACTGTGTAGAGAGAGTCGGGGACACCCTGAGCCGCAAGTGGGAATGCGGCGAAGAGGAATGAGAGAGCGAGTAGCGTCCGGCGCATCGGCGGCGATCCTTGCAGGGTTGAGTTGAGTCATCGGCCTCCCTGAACCCCGGGCTTGCGCCCGGGGTCAGGTAAACCTTCGTGTCGTTACTGACCCCGGGCGTGAGCCCGGGGAAGCGGCCTACCTCCCACCGGCTTGCAGATTCCGCAACAGGTACCGGGTCAGTGTGGTATACACGTACAGCGTGGTTCCCCGGCCCTCGCAGATGCAGTGGGTCCGGTTGGGATAGACCATGAAATCCACCGGCTTGTCGAGCGCGATGAGCCGGTTCAGCAGCCGCTCAGTCCCCTGGTAGTGCACGTTGTCATCTCCCGAGCCGTGCATCACCAGGAGCCGTCCCGTCAGGCCTTCGGCGAAGTTCGCCGGCGTCCCGTTGCGATACCAATCGGGGTGTTCCTGCGGCGTCCCCATGTAGCGTTCCTGGTAGATCGTGTCGTAGAGCGACGGATCCGCCACGGGCGCGACCGCCATGCCCACCGAGAACACGTCTCCGTGCCGGGTCATGTCGTTCAGCGTGCTCGATCCGCCGCCGCTCCAGCCCCACACCCCGATGCGGGTCATGTCGACGTATTTGTGCTGCTGCCCCATCACCCGCACCGCGTCCGCCTGCTCCTGCGACGACAGGACGCCGAAGTGCCCGTACACCGCCTTCCGCCACGCCCGCCCCCTCGGCGCCGGCGTGCCCCGGTTGTCGACGCTGGCGACGATGTAGCCCTGGTCGGCCAATGCGCCATACCAGAGCCCCTGATTCCCCTGCCAGGCATCCTGCACCGTCTGCCCGGCGGGCTCGCCGTACACATAGAGGAGCACAGGATAGGTCTTGGTCGAATCGAAGTTCGCCGGCTTGATCATCCACCCGTCGAGCGTGGCGCCATCGGGCAATGGGGCTTTGAAGAACTCGACTGCGTGCGCGTACGGCTTCACGGCCGCCGCGAGCCGGGCGTTGTCGACGAGCACGCGAACCGTCTGATGGGACGGCAGCTTGACGAGCTCCGTGGTGGGCACGTCGGACGTACTCGAATGAATGTGCAGCGCCCACTTCGCATCCGGTGAGATGTTGTAGAAGTTGGAGCCCGACTGGGACGCGGGCGTCACCCGCTCCGCCTTCCCTGACCCGTCGAGTTTGGTGCGATACATGTACCGCTGAGTCGCGTTGTCCGGCGAGGCGCCGAAGTACAGCCAGCCGCCCTTCTCATCCACGCCCTCGAGGCCCGTGATGTCGTAGGGGCTATTGGTCACGAGCCTGGTGGTCTTGCCGTCCCGCGAGATCTGGTAGACGTGGCGCCAGCCGTCCCGCTCCGAGGTCCAGAGGAAATCCTTGCCGCCATGGATCCACATAATGGCGTTGTCGAGGTCGACCCAGGCTGAATCCTGCTCCGTCATCACCAGGGACACCGCGCCCGTGGCGGCGTTCGCCATCATGACGCGGTTTTCCTGCTGCGCCCGGTTCATCCGCTGGAGCATGATCTCGTTCGGGCCGGCCCAGTCCATGCGCGGGAGGTAGTCCTGCCGCGGGTCGCCGGGAAGCTGGAGCCAGGTGATAGGGCCACCCGTGGCACTGACGACGCCCGCCGTCACCGCCGAGTTGGTGGTGCCGGCCTTCGGATACTGGATCGGCGTGACGTAGGGATAGAGCGAGTCGGTGTCATTGATGAGATAGAAGGTCCGGACGCCGGTCATGTCGAAATGCCAGAACGCGATCTTCGTCCCGTCGGGAGACCAGCGGAACCCGTCGCGGAGGCCGAATTCCTCTTCGTACACCCAGTCCGTCATCCCTGAGACGTGCAGGGAGTCGGCCCCCATGGTGAGCCGCGTCATCTTGTGATCGGCGAGACTCTCCACGTAGATGTCGCCGTGCCGGACGAATCCGACGCGATCCCCCTGGGGAGAGAATTTCGCGTACATCATCGTGGACGGATCGCCGTTGCCGCCGAGCTGGGAGAGAGTACCGGTCTTCCGGTCGAGCACCCAGTAGTCGCCGCGGGTATTCGCGCGCCAGACTTTTTTGGTGTTCGTGAACAACAGGAGCTTGCTCGCGTCCGCGGACCAGGCGTAGTCGTCGAAGTCGAGCGGCTCGCTCGCGCCCGCGGGGGTCATCTGCCTGGCGGAGACCAGGATACTGCGCGCGCCGGTGGCGGTTTCGTAGCGGACGATGTCGTCGCCTTTCCCGTCCGCCGAGGGTTCGACGGTGGTGTAGGCGGTGCCCCCTTCGATCCAGCGGGACGGGCCGAACCGCGCGCTGGCGAAGTCGCGCGAGGCGTAGAGCTTGTGCAGCATGGAATCGAGCCCGGCCGGGATCTGTGCCGCTGCCGGAACCGAGACGAGGACGGCGAGAGAGACGATCAGTACAGCACGACGCATTGCTCCTCCTATTTGGGTACCGCTTCCATCACCCAGATATCACTCTGGCGATCGTTGACGGCGAAGAACATCCTACCCTTCCCGAGGGCCCACTCCGGCCGGTCCGAGGGCCGGTCGAGCCCGAGCCGCACCAGGAGCTTCGGCGCACCTCCCGCCCTCGGCACACTCCAGAACTCCGCGCGGCCCTCGGCATCGTGGCTCTTGAAGTAGAGGGTTTGGCCGTCGGGGCTCCATCGGAGTGCCTCGACCAGGTGCCCGGCCGCGGAATCCACGACCACACGGTGGTCGGTGGAGCCGGGGCCGATCACCACCAGCGACCCGCCGAGGGTGTTGCTGGCGAAAGCGACCGAGCGGCCATCCGGGGAAAACCGCGGCCACGCCCCGTACGGCGAGATCCGGACCGGTTTCCGCCACCCGCCCACCGTGTCGGCCGCCACCGCGACGGCGCCCGTGATGCCGTACTCCGTGAAGGCGATCGCGTGGCCGTCGGGCGACCAGGACGCCTGGCCCTCCTGGCGGGGCGAGTTCGTGACCTGCTGCACGGGCCCGCCGTCCAGGGGCAACACGTAGATGTCGCGCGAACCGGCCTTGAACGAGTGAAACGCGACCGACCGGCCATCCGGCGACGGCGAGGGAGCGAAGTCGTCGATCGAGTCGAACGTAACCTGCTCGGGCTCCGGAGGGCCGAAGGTCGTGATCAGGGGGTTGAGGCGCATCCGGTAGATCTCCGACCGGCCGCTGACGTCCGAGTTGTAGTAGACCCACTGCCCATCCGGCGTCGCGTCCATGCTTTCGATCACCTGCGATCCGCTCGTCAACGGCACGCCCTCCGCGGCGCTCCGCGGCGGAAACGGCATCATCCACAGATTGGCCGCAGCGGTGAGCTGATCGTACGCGATCCGGGTTCCCGAGCGCGATACCGAGATCTCATGCGCGCCGAGGCCCGTTGTGAGTCGCAGGGCCGCCCCGGTGGGCTTCCCCACTCGGCTGACCGGTGCGGCGTAGATGTCGAGCGTGCCCAACCGGTTCGACACGTAGTAGAGCCAGCGGCCGTCACCCGACCAGGCCGGGCTCTGGTTGGTCCACAAACTGTCCGTCACGGCCGTCACGACGCCATCGGGGAGGTGGATGGTGACGATCCGGCTCGACGCGATGTTGCCGTACAGGTGGCCCAGCTGGGAGTAGAACGCGTTCCCGGACGCGCAGGCGATCACCTGCCCGGAAGGCGCCCAGTGACAGAGCGACGCCTCCCGCACGGGTGCCAAGAACTGGTTCTCCCCGTTCTGACGGTGCAGGTAGAGGGAGTCCCCGACCGCAAAGGCGATCATCGAACCGTCGGGTGACATCGCCGCCGATACGACCTGGCCCCCGGGAGTGCGCATCTCGGGTCGTGCCGAGCCTCCCGCGGCCGGTGCGCTCGACAACCCGGAATCGGTGACGAAGTAGATCCGGGTCCCGTCCGCCGACCATTGCGGATTGGTCTGGCTGACGAGGGGGTCG
>DATEGY010000042.1:0-6543 GCA_035279865.1 Gemmatimonadales bacterium
CCGCCTGTTCTTTCATCGTCTTGTATCCGGGAATCTGAAAGTCCTCGGCGCCGACGATGTAGACACGCGAAAATTCGAGCCCCTTGGTGGAGTGCAACGTCAGCAGGGTGACCCGGTGGGGGTCCGTCGCGATGCCGTCGCGTGACGAGAGCGCCACCCGCTCGAGCAGCCTGGTGATGCCCTCCGCGATGGGCAGGGCGGCGTCCTCTCCCATCAGCGCGCGGAGACGCGCGACCGCCCGGGGCTGGGCCAGCTCGGGGTCATAATCTCCCTGCAGCCGGGCCCGGAGTGCCGCTCCTCCCAGCTCTTTCACGATCTGGTCCACCGGCGGCCCCAGGCCGGTCCGTTCGTGATCCACTTCGTAGTACTCGAGCGCGTCTGAGAACCGCCCGAGCGCGCGGATCCGCCCGATCTCGAAGAGCAGCTTGCCTTCACCCCCCGCACGCGCGCCCGGCTCGAAGGTGAGCGCCACGGCCAGGTGCCCGAGGACTTCAACCAGCACGGCCTTCCGCGCCCGCTGTACGCGAAGACGGGAGAGGTGCTGAAACACAAAGGCCAGGGCCAGCGCATCATCGAGCGCGTGATGGGCATCGCCCGAGTCGACGTGGAAGCGAGCCGCCAGGTCGGTCAACTTGGCGCTCTCCTTGAACAGCGAGCGCGCGAGCGGCAGGGTGTCGAAGGGGACCAGGTGGCTGGTCTCCGCCTCACCGGCGAGGCGTCGCAGGATCGGAACGTCGTACTCGAGCCCATTGTGTGCCACCATCAGGTCGTTCCCGACAAACGCCTTGAACGCGGGCCACACCTCCGCGAAGCCGGGGGCATCAGCGACGTCCGCGTCCGAGTAGCCATGTATTTTCGTGGCGGAGGACGGGATTCCGTGCTCAGGCCGCACGAGTCGTGAGAATCGGTCCACGACCTGCCCGTCAACTACGCGCACCGCGGCGAGGTCGACGATCTCGGCTGAGTCAGGGTCCGTGCCGGTGGTTTCTGTATCCCAGGTGACGAAGCGATCGAGCGAATCGGACCCCTCCACCGTGTGCGCGAGCTGGAGGGCCTTGAACACGGTCAGCGCCAGCCCGGCTGGCCCGGCAGTCCCGGGACCGATCAGGACATCATCGGGATCCGCGCGCCTGTTTGCGTCGGGGGTCGCCACATTCCGGAACCCGGAGGCCACCACCATCGCGCGCAGCGCGAGGCCGAAGCCGTTCATGGGTTCGATCACGAGTTCGGCGTTCCCTGCCAGGACGCGCTTGAGCCCCTCCGCGAGACGCACCGCCTCGGGGATGGTCACCGGGTCGGTCAGATCGTCATGCCGCTCTTCCAGGACATTCCGGTAGGGGGTGAGGCGCTCGGACAGGAGCTCGTCCACCAGCCCGCCCAGCGTGTGTTCGGAGCGGCTCAAGGCCTCGAAGTTTTCGCACTGGAACACGAACTGCCAGAGTTTTTTCGCATCGGGATCCCGGCGGGGCCTCTTCGACGCGAGTGACCGGACGGCCTTCAGCACGTCCTCGCCCTTTGCGAAGGCCTCCAACTCCAGGTACAGGTCCCGAGGGAGCATTCCCTCGGCCAGCGAGAGGATGGCTGCTTGATCGGTCGGATCGCGGACGATACGCAGCGCCCGGATGACCGGGCCGACGACGTCGTCTTCGTTGAGGGACCGCCCCCGGGCCAGACGGCAGGGGATGCCGCCGCGGAGGAGATGGCTCTCGAGCAGGTCTCCCACCTGATGCCTGCGGTACAGCAGCGCGTAGTCCCCCCAGTCGCCTCCATTCGCAGCCCTGTCCTCCTTGAGGTCCGCCACCAGCCAGCCCGCCTCGGTGTCTTCGTCACCGAAGCCGAGCGCGCGAACGGGGTAGGCGGCGTCCCGCTCGGCTGAGAGCTGCTTGTGGAAGAGCTGCGGGTTTTCTTCGACCAGGCGGCGCGCGACATCGAAAATCTGCCGGGAGCTCCGGCAATTCCGGTCGAGGACGATCGGCGTGACACCGTAGTCCCGCCGGAAGGAGTCCAGCATCTTCGGGTCGGCGCCCGTCCAGCTGAAGATCGACTGATCCTCGTCGCCCACGGCAAAAAAGTTCCGGTGCGGCGCCAGACGCTTGAGGATGGCGTATTGCATGGGGCTGAGATCCTGGAACTCATCCACCAGGAGGTAGTCCCAGCGGGCCGAGATCTCGTCGGTGACCACGGGATGATTCCGGAGCAGATCGTCGGTCCGGACGATGATGTCGTCGAAATCGACGAGGTTCCGTCGCACCAGATAATCCGAGTAATCGCGGAAGACCTGCTCGTCCTTGGCGGACAGCTTGAAGCCCTGCATGCGCCGGCGGGAGAACCGGCTCAAGAGCGAGGTGCGCTCCTTGTAGAAGACTTTGAGGCGCGCGAGGATCGCCTCCTGATACGGTTCGTCTGCCACCCCGAATCCGCGCGCCAGTCCGATCAGGTCGGCACGCTCCCGCAGCAGGTGCAGGCAGAGGGCGTGCAGCGTGCCCCGGGTCAGCTCATGGGCCTTCTCCCCCAGCGCCTTGCCGAGGCGTCCCGCGATCTCCTCGGCCGCCTTGTTGGTGAAGGTGACGACGCAGATGCGGTCGGGGGCGATGCCGTGGTGAGTCATCAGAAACTCGATGCGGCTGATCAGGCAAAACGTTTTCCCGGCACCCGGTCCGGCTACCACAAGAACCGGACCCAGCGGGGCCTCGATGGCCTTTCGCTGATTCTCGAGGGGGGTAATGTCCATGGGGATCGTCGAAAACTAAGGAGTTACCGTCATGGCCGTCACCCGGTTCCTGCTGGTTGCGCTGATGGCGCCGCTGGCGTTCGCTGCTCACCGGCCGCTTGTCCGCCCGCCGTCGTCCCGTGCGTGGCGCGACAGCGTCCGATCGTTTGCCGAGGCGCATCTTCAGCACACCGCGTGGGGGCCCGCCCATGGCCGGCGCGACTACGAAGTCACTGTGTGGCTGGCACGCGAAGAGAAGGTGCCCGTGGATACCGACGCGCTCTACGCCGCCGCCTATCTCCACGATATGGGAGGCCTGCCGCCGTACGCAGTGCAGGGAGTGGACCATGGGGACCGGTCCATTCAGCTCGTTGACACCTTGTTGAGAGCCTGGGGTTTCCCGATGGAGAAATCCCCCCTGGTCAAGGAGATCATCGACCATCACCAGTATTACCGGCCTGCGGATACGCTCGCGATCGCCGTGCTGTTCTGCGATGCCGACATCCTGGATTTCATGGGGGCCATCGACGTCGCGCGGATCATCTCGCTCACCACGCGGGAACGCTTCACTCCGGACCTGAGCCACGCGGTGCTGGCGATCAAGAAGCAGATGACCGACATGCCTGCGCTGCTCCAATCGACGACGGCCAGGAAAGAGGGCCAGCGTCGGGTGGCGGAAATGCGTGCCTTCCTCGATGGGCTGGCCCTGGAGAGCGACTCGCTCAGCAACCTCTAAGTCATCAAGTTGCGGGAACCCCCGAAGCTGATGATTCCCTTCAACCCTCGGCTTGCGCCGGGGGTCATGAACTTCGAAGGGTCCTTATGGTGTACATGACCCCGGGCGCAAGCCCAGGGTTAACGGCAGGGAGGGTTACTCCGTCCGGAGCGCCTGCATCGGGTCTACCCGGCTCGCGCGCCGGGCCGGGACCAGGCTCGCCAGCGTGGCGACGATGAGGAGAGTGGCGGCGACGCCGATCAGGACGACCGGGTCACGCGGAGACTCCTGAAAGAGCAGGGCCTTGAGTGCCGGTGCCGCGATCACCGCCACGATACCGCCAAGCAGAACGCCTGCGGATGCCAGGAGCAGCCCTTCCCGCAAGACCAGACGAATAAGATCCCGCACCTCGGCGCCGAGCGCAACGCGGACACCCATTTCGTGGGTGCGCTGAGCGACGTTGTATGCGATCACCGAGTAGAGTCCGATGGCCGCGAGCGTGAGGGCGAGGAGGCCGAACACCGTGAACATCGTCGCCCCCAGCCGCCACGACTTCGTCTCCGACCCGAAGATGTCCGACAGGGGCGTCACGGTGACGTACGATGGGCCGGGCATGAGGGTCTGCAGCCGGCGGCGGATCAGCTCGTGCGCCGCCCGGCTCGACATCGCGGTGCGCACGTACAGCCCGCCCATGGTGGGCGCGAACTGGACAGAGGACACGTAGTAGAAGAACCCGGGGTCCTGTTCCAAGTCCTGCGATTTGATATTCTGGGCCACGCCCACCACGGACGTGCACGGCATCGTGTCGTCGCCGACCCGCACGCACTGGCCGAGCGCGTCCCTCCCCGGCCAGAGGACGTTGGCCATGGCCTGGCTCACGACCATCACGCGCGGAGCTCCCGCGACATCCTGATCGTCGATGCCGCGCCCGCGCAGGAGCCGGGTTCCCATCGTGGCGAAGTAATCGGGCGAGACCGCATCGAGGTAGAACTGTCCCAGGCGCTCCGTCGAATCGATGCCCGGAACGTGAATGGCGTCGTTCCACGAATCCCAGAACGGTATGGTCACCTGGCGCGACACGTGCGTGACGCCGGGGATGGTTTTCGCCTCCGCGAACAACCGGCGCCGAACGGCCGCACTGGTCACGCTGTCGGGGTTCAGTCCCCGCCACTCGATGCTGACCACGGACACGGAGTCGGGGTCGAACCCGAGGGGCAGATGCCGGATCTGCCGGAGGGATCGGACGAAGAGCCCGGCGCCGACGAGCAGGACGACCGAGAGGGCGCCCTGGAGCACGAGCAAGGCGAGGCGCGTGCGGGACCGGTGGATGCCCCCCTCACGCACGCCGGCTTTCAAGTCTCCGGTCAGGTCGGCTCGGCGGGTCTGGAACACCGGGGCCAGGCCCGTGAGGAGTCCCGCCAGGAGCGTCGCCGCGCCGACGATCACCAGGGTCCTCGGATCGCCGATGACCGTGGCATCCGCCGTACTGGACAGCAGGGCGCTCCGAAGGACGGAGCCGCCGAACTGCGCGATCAGCAATCCGCCCAGACCCCCCAGCACTGCCAGCAGCAGGCTCTCACAGAGCAGCTGTCCGGCGAGCCGGGTCCGGCTCACGCCGAGGGCCAACCGGATCGCAATCTCCCGCTTTCGCTGCAGGGCACGGGCGAGGAGGAGGTTGGCGACGTTGGCGCAGGCGATCAACAGGACGATCAGGGCCACCCCGCCGAGCCAGGTCGCGACCTTCGCTTCGGCCGATTCGTCAGGCCCCCGTTCCGACAGAATCGAGGAGAGGACGCCGTGCGGCTTGGAGAGCGAACGGGGCTGGTGCGATCCCGGCTCGCGCTCCCATTGGATGTCCTGGCTCTTCAAGTAGGCCTGCGTGAGATCGGCGGTGGCGTCGGCGAGGGGCACCCCAGGCTTGCGCTCGGCAATCAGATTGGCCCAGGTCCAGTGGTAGGTCGTCCACCACTGCTCACCCTTGAAATGGAGATTCGCTCCATCCTCCGCTCCGTAGGCCGTGACCGGGATATAGGCGGCAGGGGGCTCCGCGCCCCACAAACCCACGAAGTCACGGGGCGCGACGCCGATGATGGTGTACAGCGTGGCCCCGATCTGGATGGTCTGCCCGAGTACGTCGGGCCGGCCGCCGAATCGCATTTCCCAGAGCCCATAGCCTAGAACGGCTACCGGGGCGCCCTTCGGGATCGTGTCCTCCGCACTGGTGAAATAACGCCCGAGGGCCGGGGGGGCGTCGAAAAAGCTGAAGAAGCTGGCGCTGACGGCCGCGACCTGCATCTCCCTTGCGTCCGTCCCCACCCCGACGGGGAGCTCCCGCGCCGCCACCTCGGCCAGGCGGTCGAACGAGTGGGTGAACCGGGTGAAGTCGAGGTAGCGGGCGAACTGAATGGTGCCCTGGTAGCCCGTATGCCCCCGGTAGGTCCCGGCGAGGTAGATCCGGTGCGTGCGCGAAGGATTCCTCATCAGGGCGGGGGGCCGGAAGAGCAGCCGGTCCACCACCGAAAACATGGCCGTGTTCGCCCCAATGCCGAGGGCGAGCGTGAGGGCCACGGCGACTGCAAAAGCAGGCTTGTTGCGGAGCCCGCGGACGGCGTATCGGAAGTCCTGGGCGAGCGATTCCCACCGGACGGGCATGCCGGCTATTCCGTCCGCAGCGCCTGCATGGGGTCCACCCGGCTCGCGCGCCGGGCCGGGACCAGGCTTGCCAACGTGGCGACGATGAGGAGAGTGGCGGCGACACCGATCAGGACGAGCGGGTCGCGCGGAGACTCCTGAAAGAGCAGGGACTTGAGTGCCGGCGCGGCGATCACCGCCACGACACCGCCAAGCAGAACACCCACGGATGCCAAGAGCAGTCCTTCCCGCAAGACCAGACGAATAAGATCCCGCACCTCGGCGCCGAGCGCAACGCGGACACCCATTTCGTGAGTGCGCTGCGCGACGTTGTACGCCACGACGGAGTAGAGGCCGATGGCGGCCAGGGTGAGGGCCAGGAGGCCGAAGACGGTGAACATCGTGGCACCCAGGTTCCAGGCCCGGGTTTCGTTGCCGAAGACTTCGGAGAGCGGCGTGACGTTCACGTACGACGGACCCGGCATCA
>DATEGY010000043.1:0-13999 GCA_035279865.1 Gemmatimonadales bacterium
GAGGGCGGCGACCGCCAGATCGGCGAGCAGGTTCCCCAGCACCACGAGCGCCGCGCTGATCGCGGTGGCGGCCATGACGACGGGGTAATCGCGCGCCTGAACCGCCTCGACCAGGACGCGGCCCACACCCGGCCACGCGAACACCGCTTCGATGAATACGGCGCCGGAGAAGAGGGCGGGGAGAGAGAGCCCGAGGAGCGTCACGACCGGAATCAAGGCGTTCCGGAGAATGTGCCGGCGCACGCGCGCGGGTGGCAGGCCCTTCGCCCGGGCGGTGGTGATGAACGCCTCGCCGCGGACATCCACCATGGCTCCCCGCGCGAACCTGGCCATGCCGCCGATGCCGATGAGGGTGAGCGTGAGGAGCGGCAGCGTCAGGTGACGCGCGCGGTCGAGGAGCTGGTCCAGGGGCCTGAGAAAGTCGGCGTCGTATCCCGCAGCGCCGAAGGCGGGGAAGAGCTTCAGTTGATAGGTCCCCAGCATGATCAGCATGAGACCCAGCCAGTAGCCCGGCACCGCGTAGAGCGTGACGGTACCGATGGAGAGCACCGCGTCGGTACGGGACCCGGGACGTGCCGCCTGCGCGGCGCCCACGATCACGCCGAGCCCGCAGGAGAGCAGGAGAGACAGGCCGACGAGCCAGGCGGTCTCCGGCCACGCCGTGGCGATCAGGTCGCGAACGGGGCGGCCGGTCGCGATGCTGGTGCCCCAGTCACCGGTGGCAAACCGCGCCAGCCAGGCGGTGAATTGAGCGGGCAGGGGACGATCGAGTCCCAGGGAATGGCGGGCGGCGGTGATCTGCCCCGGAGTGGCTGTGGGACCGAGCAGGTAGTCGACCGGGTTGCCGGGAGCCGCATGGAGCAGCAGGAACGTCAGGACCACGACGCCCGCGACGACCGCGACGCCCACGGCGAGGCGCGTGAAGAGATGCCGGAGCACGGCGTCAATCTCGCGCCCCGCTCCGGGGGCCGCTAGAATGCGGGGCGTGATATCCACCGGCCGCTGGTTGCTCACGCTCACCCTCCTGACCGCCGCCTGTGGTGGTGACCGCGCGGCCCGGCGCGGATCGACGGTATTGTTCGCATACGGCGCTGATCTCGAAACCATGAACAGCCTCCTCACGCGCTCGCCCCTGCCGCGACAAGTCGAGCGGTACGCCCTCCTCACCACCCTCGCGCGTTACGACAGCACGCTCCAGCCCCGTCCCTACCTGGCGCGCTCATGGACCTGGAGCCTTGACCATCGCACGCTCACGCTGGTCCTGCGCACCGACGTGCGTTGGGATGACGGCGTGCCGACCCGGGCGCAGGACGCCGTGTGGACGCTCGACGCCGCGCGGGATTCCGTGACGGGGTACCCGCGCTACGCCGATCTCGCCGGCCTGCAGTCGGTGACGGCGCTCGACGATTCGACGGTGGTCATGAAGTGGTCCCGCGCCCCCGCAGGCTTCCCGGATGTCCTCACCGACCTGGCGATCCTGCCGGCGCACCTCCTGCGCGCGGTACCCCACGGGGAGATGCGGAGCGCGCCGTGGAACACTCACCCGATCGGCAACGGTCCCTTTCGCTTCGTCTCGTTCGAGCACAATCGCCGCTGGACGTTCGAGGCCAATCCGGATTTCCCGGCGGCGCTGGGCGGACCACCGAAGATTTCGCGCTTCATCGTCGTCACGGTGGACGAACCCACCGCCAAGCTTGCGGCACTGGTGGGCGGCGAGCTCGACTTCGCTGGTGTCACCGCGATTCACGTGCCGTTCGTGCGCCGGGATCCCCGGCTCGCCGTGCTCGAGTATCCCCTGATTTTTCCGTACGGATTGGTGCTGAACGTCCGCCGGCCTCCCTTCGACGATCCCAAGGTTCGCCTCGCGCTGGCCCTGGCGATCGACCGGCGCGCGATCATCGACGGCGTCCTGTTCGGATTCGCGCGGGTGGCCGATGGCCCCGTGCCGCCGGAGCTTCCCGGGTACGTGCCGGTCCCGGCGGTGCCCTACGCGCCCGACTCCGCCCGCCGGCTCCTGGCGGGGCACTGCCCGGTATTCGACATCATCACCGTCGGGAGCGGCGAGGCGGCGGTGGAGCAATTGATCCAGGCGGATCTCGCCGCGGTTGGGTGTCACGTCGGCATCCGGCAATACGAGCTGGCGACCTTCAATGGGATGGTGTACCGCCGGCACGACTTCAGCGCGGCCGTCATGAGTATTCCCGGGGATCCGGGGCTCTCCTACGTCCACACCATCGGCGATGTCACGGGCCTCCCCCTTCCGGAGGACCCGGCGGAGGCCCAGCGCATGCTGGGAGCGGATCATCCGGTCATCTGGCTGTACCACGCGCGCGGCGTCAACGGCATGAATCGCCGGGTGCGGGGCGTACGCATGGACGCGCGCGGGGAGCTTCCCACACTGGCGTCGTGGACGACCGCGTCCCCCGTGCCATGAGACGCCGCGAACTTCCCACGCTGGTCCGTGCGTCGGCGCCGACGCGGCTCGACTTCGCCGGGGCCTGGACCGACGTGCCGCCATTCTCCGCCCGCGAGGGCGGGGCGGTGGTGAACGGAGCCATCGAGCTTCGGGCGGACGTAACGCTCGAGATCGGTGGGCCGCTCATCCGGCTGGAGGCGGAAGACACCGGCGTGGTCGTGGAGTGCGTGAATGCCGGGGGGCTCGTTCGCGACGGGCGGCTTGAGCTGCACAAGGCCGCGTTGCGGATGTTCCCGGTGACCGGCAACCTCACGCTGCGTACCCGCTCCGCCGCACCCCCAGGATCGGGACTGGGAGGATCGGGCGCGCTCGACGTCGCGCTGGTGGCCTGCCTGGCGCGCGCCCGCAACGAGCAGTGGGATACCCGGGAGCTGGCCGAGCACGCCTGGCACCTCGAAACGGTGGAGGCGCGGCTGCCCGGGGGCCGCCAGGACCAGCAGGCCGCCGCGTACGGTGGATTCCACCGGTTTACGTTTCGCGATCCCGACGTCGGGGTCGAGCCGATCACGCTGGCGCCGGGGTTTGCGGACGCCCTGGCCCGTCACGTGGTCCTCTGCTACACCGGTGAAACGCGCGTCTCGGCTGCGACCATCACCCGGGTGGCCACGGCATACGAGAAGGGAGACCCGAAGGTCGCGGGGGCCCTGCGCGCGTTGAAGGACCTGGCCGGAGAGATGGCGGACGCGCTGCGGGCCGGTGATCTGGCGGGTGTGGGCCGGATCCTGAGCCGGAACTGGGAGCGACAGCTCGAGCTGGATGCCGGGATGCGCACGCCCGCGATGGCACGGCTCGAGGAGGCACTCGCCCGGGCCGGAGTGCTGGGGGGCAAGGCGGCGGGAGCGGGGGCCGGAGGTTCGATGTTCTTCGTGGCTGGGGATGATGTGGCGGGGGCGATCGAGGCGGCGCGCCAGGCGGGCGCGACCGTCCTGCCGGTGACCTGGGCTCAGGAGGGCGGCCGCGCGTGGTGATTCTCGAGGAAATCGAACGGCGCCGGGGGGACCTCGCGTCGTCCCCGACGCTCCGTTCGTTGCATGCACGGCTCACGGCCCGCACGGCGCGCGTGCTCGCCGCGCCACCCACGATCCCCACCATCAAGGCCCTGCTTTCCACCGACGGCGGCTTCTGTCCCGCCGACCGCTCCGTCCTGATCTTCGACCCCGACAGTCCCTCGTCTCACCGGTGTCCTACGTGCGGGAAGTCGTACGCGGGCGAACATCACGAGCAGTGGTGGGCGCGCCACCAGCATCTCTGGCTGGCCGAGCGGGCCGTCGAGATGGCCACGGTGGCGGCTCTCGGCGGGGAGCCTTCGGTCGCCCGGGGCGCCGCCGCTCTGCTCACCGAATACTCCCGCCGCTATCTGACGTACCCGAATCGCGACAACGTGCTGGGGCCGAGCCGCCTGTTTTCCTCGACCTACGCCGAATCCGTGTGGATTCTCAATTACCTGGGGGCGGCGTGGTTGTTGAACGAGTGCGGGATGCTCGATCAGGCCGCGCTCTCGGCGGTCAAGCAGGTCGCCGACGAAGCGGCGAATCTCATCGGGGAGTTCGACGAGGGGTTCTCCAACCGGCAGACGTGGAACAATGCCGCGCTGACGGCGATCGCCGTGTGGTTCGAGGATGAAGATCTCGCCAAGCGCGCGATCGAGGGCGAGACGGGACTGATCGCGCATCTGCGCGGTTACCGGAAAGACGGGCTGTGGTACGAGGGCGAGAACTATCACCTGTTCGCCGTGCGGGGGCTGGTGACCGGCCTGGGCTGGGCCCGGCACGCCGGGATCGATCTGGAGACGGATGACCAGCTCCGGGGGCGCATCGAGGACGCACTCCTGGCGCCGTCATTCTCCGCGCTCCCCGATCTCACGTTCCCCGCTCGGAAGGATTCGCGGTTCGGAGTCTCGCTGGCGCAGCCCATGTACCTCGATACCTGGGAGGTCGCCTTCGGGCGCATGGAGAGTGAGACCGGCCGCCAGTGGCTCGCCGCGCTCTACGGAGCGGCACCACAGCCCCAGCAGCTGTTCGAGTCCTATCTCCACGAGGCACCCTACGTGGGGACGCCGGTGGCTCCCGCCCGCGACGGGTTGTCGTGGTGGTCTCTCCTCGAGATGACGCCCGAGCCGGCTCCGGTGGAGCCCTGGAAGGGTTCCAGCGTCCTGCTGGATGACCAGGGGCTCGCCGTCTTCCGCGACGGCCGTCGCTACGTGAGCCTCGAATGCGGACCCACGGGTGGCGGGCATGGACATCCGGACCGGCTGCACCTCACGCTGCATCAGGACGGTGTGCACTGGCTCCCCGATTTCGGGACCGGCTCGTATCTCACGCCCGACCTCCTCTGGTATCGCTCGACGCTGGCGCACAACGCGCCGCTGCTCGACGGCGAATCACAGCCGGGGTGGGAGGCGACATGCGAAATGTTCGACGTCCAGGGCGAGTGGGGCTGGGTGCGGGGGCGCGCCGACGCATTCTCGCGCACCGTCGTGACCGGTCCCCGGTACGTGCTCGACATCGTGGAACTCGACGCCGCTGGGAAACACCGGACCGAGCTGCCGTGGCACTTCACGGGCGAGATCGCCGTCACCACTCCCGGAACCTGGGAAACCGTGCCGTCCACCGCACCCTTCGTCAGCGGGGCCGAGCGGTTCGTGCCGGGGGTCCGGGGACCCATCACCCTCGAGGCGGTCTCCGGGGATGCGCGCCTGGCGGTCCGCATGGGAATCGATGGAGAGTTGATGAGAGCCAGCGCTCCCGGGGCGCCGGGGACCACCAAGTCTGCGTCCTTCTTCATCGCCTGCCGGGACGGGGTCGGCGCTCGATTCGTGAGCATCCTGTCGAGGGAGCCGGTCACGAACCTGCTGCTGTCCGGCGACGTCGTAGAAGTGGTTCAGCAGGGCGGAACGGACACTCACCGGCGACACCTCGACGGATGGAACGTCGACACCCCCCACGGGCGGATCGCGTTGCGCGGGGGCCGGGCTCGCCGGGAACGGCCGCGGCCTTTCCTCGATCTGGATCCTCCTCCGCGCGCCGAAGGTGTGGCACTGCGGCTGGACGACCCGCCGGCCTTGGATGGAAGCCTTGCCGGATTCGACGTCTCGGAGCCCTTACGGCTCGATTTCGAAGACCAGTACCGCCGGTCGGAAGAACCCTACGGCGGCCCCGAGGATTTCGCGGCGCGGGCGTACGTGGGTTGGGGGGAGGGGACGGTGTACGTGGCGGTCGAGGTTGACAAGTCCGGTCTCATCTTGCGGGCCCGATCGGCGCCTCCTCTGCAACTCGACAACGAGCCCGACGACATCAACTCGGACGGCATCCAGCTCTACGTTCAGATGCCGGAAGATCCGGGGATACACGGCTTCCTCATCGTGCCGGAGGCCGGTGGAACGCTCCGGGTGCATGGAGCGGGAGAGACGAAGGGGACGCCGGCGGAGGTGCGCGGCGCGTGGCAGGAGACCGACACCGGCTACCGGGTCACCGTCGCCCTGACCGCGTCCGACTTCGCGCGCGCCCACGTCGGGGCGCGGGTGGGCTTCGATCTTCTGGTGAATGAGATGCTGCCGGGGCGCGTGCGGCGGGCGGGGCAGCTGGTGTGGAGCGGCGGCGGGGGATGGGTCTGGTTGCGCGGGGACCGCCAGGATCCCGGACGCTTCGGCACACTGGAGCTCGTGGGATGAGCATCGTCGTGGTCCTCCACGAACCGCAGGACCTGGTCAACATCGCGCACGCGGTGCGCGTGATGAAGAACTTCGGACTGAAGGATCTCCGGATCGTGAGTCCGCGGGAGTACGATACGCACCGGATCGGCGGCATCGCGCATCAGACCGCCGACATCCTCGCCCGCGTGCGCCTCTGCGACACGCTGGATGAGGCCCTGGGGGACTGCGTTCACGTGGCGGGCTTCACGGCCCGCGGCCGCACGGCCAAGCGCAATCTTCAGCGGCCCCGCGAAGCGGCTCCCGAGATCGTGGCGCTGGCCGAAACCGGTCCCGCCGCGCTGCTCTTCGGCCGCGAAGACAAGGGCCTCCCCAACGAAGCGCTCGACCGGTGCCACCGGATTGTGACGGTGCCCACCGAACCCACGTACGGATCCCTCAATCTTGGGCACGCGGTCGCGATCGCCCTGTACGAAGTGGCCCTGGCGTCCGGAGCAGGGGAGCGTGCGTTCAAGGTGCCCCGCCGTGAGGCCGGCCCCACCGATGTGGCCGAGCTGGAACGGTTGTTCGCGGACGTGGAGCGGGCCCTCGAGGCGGTCGACTTTTTCAAGACCCGGAACCCTGAAGGCGTGATGCGGACGGTCCGGGAAGTTGTGCACCGGGTACCCTTGGACGAGCGCGAGGCGAAGCTCCTCCGCGCCATGGCCATCGAGGTGGTGAAGTACCGTGACCGACTCGCGGCGAATTCCAGGCATCACGTCGACCGGGAGTAAGCGCCCCGACGCCCTCTTCGGGCCGGACGCGAACCCCAATCTCCCGCGCCTGACCGCGCGGGCGTCGGGCTGCCGCGTCTGGGACGAAGCCGGACGGGAGTACGTGGACTACGTCATGGCGCTCGGCGCGGTGGCCCTTGGATACGGCCATCCGGCCGTCAACGACGCGGCGCGCCGGGCCATCGAGGCGGGCGTCGTGGGACCGCAGCCGCCCGCGCTGGAAGCGGAGCTGGCCGAAGTCCTCTGCGCCCGCCTTCCCGGTGTCGAGCGGGTGCGGTTTCTCAAGACCGGTGCCGAGGCGGTGGCCGCCGCCGTTCGTATTGCACGCGTGGCGACGGGGCGGGAGCTGGTGCTGACGTGTGGCTATCACGGGTGGCTCGACTGGTCCCAGGGCCAGGTGGAGGGCGTGCCCACCCGGCTCCGGGAGCTGCGGCGGGAGCTTCCCTTCAACGATGTGGCCCGGACCCGCACGCTGATCCGGGACGCCGGACGCGCGCTCGCGGCCGTGGTGGTCGAGCCGCTGGTGGTGCAGGAGCCGTCACGTGAGTGGCTCCATACCCTGCGGAGCGAAACCGAGTCGACCGGTGCGGTCCTGGTGTTCGATGAGATCAAGACCGCCTTCCGGTTGGCCGTCGGCGGGGCCGCCGAGCGGTGGGGCGTGCGCCCCGATCTCCTGGTGGTGGGGAAGGCGCTCGCGAACGGATTTCCGCTCGCGGCCGTGGGGGGCCACGCCGGCATCATGGAGGCGGCCGCCCGCACCTGGATCTCTTCGACGCTCGCCACCGAGTCGGTGTCCCTCGCCGCGGCGCTCGCCACGGTCCAGGTCTTCGTCGCCGAGCCGGTGTGTGCGCACCTGCACACCGTGGGTACCCGTCTGCTGCACGGACTCCATCAGCTCGCGGCCAAGCACAAGGATGTGGTGACGGGAGTAGCGGGCGTCGCCGAAATGAGCTTTCTCCACTACGTGGACGAGCGCGTCTCGGCGCGCGTGGCCCGCCTCTCGGCGGCGCGTGGGCTCCTCTTCAAACGGACCGCTTACAACTTCGTCTCGTACGCTCACGATGACGGCACCATCGATCGCACGCTGGCCATCCTCGACGACGTGCTGAGCGAGGTGGCGCGTGAGCCGTGAGGAGTGGCAGATTCCGTGATGCTGATCGACGTCCACGCGCACTTCCACCCTGACCGGAGTCCGCGCAACGACTGGCGGGAGTACAACGCGTCGCGCCTGGCCGCCGGGGACAAGGTGGGCGTGACCATTCACGTGGCATCGATTCTCGGGACCTTCGGCCGCACCTCCCCGACCTACTTTCCTTCTCCGGCCGACATCACCTACGGCAACGACTTTCTGTTGGGTCTGCAGAAGGCGCACCCCGGCCGCATTCGCGGCTACGTCTGCGTGAACCCGAACTTCACGGACCATGCGCTCGCCGAAATCACGAGGTGCGTGAAGGCGGGGATGATCGGTCTCAAGCTGGCGGCGAGCCGGCGTGCCGACGACCGGCTGCTCGATCCCGTTTGCGAGGCCGCGGCGCAGCACCACCTCCCGGTCCTGCATCACATCTGGCAGCACCGGCGGCATGAGTGGCCGCAACAGGAGGCGTCGGATGCGGTCGAGCTGTGCGCGCTCGCCCAGCGACATCCCACGGTCTCGTTCATTCTGGCCCACATCGGCGGGGGCGGAGACTGGCTGCATTCCCTCCTGGCCGTGCGAGACGTGCCCAACGTGTTCGTCGATCTGTCGGGATCGGGCGTGGATGGCGGCATGCTCGAAGCGTGTGTCGAAGCGGTAGGCGTGAACCGCCTGCTCTGGGGCGCTGACATGACGCTGTGCACGGGCTGGGCCAAGCTCCGGTACCTCGAGCGTCTGCTCACCGTGGAAGAGGTCCAGCAGGTCAGGTGGAAGAACGCATCGGCCATCTTTCCCCAAAAAGCATTCCCGGCCGACTGATGCGCATCGACGTCAACGCCTTTGTGGGCGCGTATCCCTGGCGCCGCCTGCCCGGAACGAGTCCGGCCCACCTCATCCAGGCGATGGACCGCGTCGGCATCACGGACGCGTGGGTCTCTCACCTGCCCGGGCTGTGGTGGAAGGATCCCACGGAGGGAAACGACTGGTTGTACGAGACTGCAGTCGCCCATCCCCGTCTTAAACCCGTGCCGACCGTCCATCCGTCGCTTCCGCACTGGGAGGAAGTGCTGGCGGAGGCGGCCACCCGCGGGGCTCCTGCGGTCCGGTGCGATCCCCAGTTCCTGGGTCTCGCCCCCACGGGACACGAGATGCGGGTCCTCGCGGCGACCTGCGGGTCGGCCGGGGTCCCGCTCCTGATGTCGGTGCGCCTGGAAGACCTGCGGCAGCGTCATCCTCTCGACACCGCCCCGGATCTGCCCGCCTCGGCGGTGCGGGCCCTGATTCGCGCCGATGCCGAGCTGCGGCTGATCGTGACGCACGCGGATCGCGCGTTCATCGAAGAGGTGCATTTCGGGTCGACGCCCGCCGAGGCGGAGCGGCTCTGGTGGGACCTCAGCTGGATCTGGGGACCCCCGGAGGATCACCTCGCCACGCTGCTGTCGAATCTCGGGCCGTCGCGTTTTCTGTTCGGGACGGGCCAGCCCCTGCGCATCCCGGAGCACTCGGTGGCCAAGCTGGATCTGCTGGATCTCACCGCGGACGCGCGGTCCGCAATCGAAGCCGGTAACGCCCGGCGGGTGGTGGCGGGCTGATGATCACGGCGAACCGGCTGGAGTGGGGACTCATCCCCGCGGTGCCGACCCCGTTCCGCGGGCGGGAAATCGCGGACGACGCGCTGCGCGGCTACGCGACCTGGATGGCGGGGCAGCCGATCACCGGCGTCGCGGTGTGGGCGCACACGGGGCGGGGGATGCATCTCTCGGCGGTGCAGCGGCGGCGGGTCCTTCAGGTGTGGCGGGAGGCCCTCCCCGGCAAGGTCGTCGTCGCCGGCGCGAACTCCGTCGAAATGGCCCGGGAGGCGAAAGCGCTCGGCGCCGATGCCCTTCTGGCGTTTCCCACGGCGGACGAGCCGGTCGGATTTCACGCCGCGCTGGCCCGCGAGCTGCCCGTCATCGCCTTCTATCTCTACGAGGCGGCGGGAGGGATCGCCTACGACAACCGGACGCTCCACGCCCTCCTGCAGCTGCCCGGCCTGCTCGGCATCAAGGTCGCGACGCTCGACTCGGTGGCGACCTTCCAGCGGATCGCCGAGCTGGCGCGCCCGTACCGGGACAAGCTGTTAATTACGGGAGAGGATCGTTTCCTCGGCTACTCTTTCACCATGGGTGCGCGCGGCGCGCTGATCGGGATGGCCGCCGCGCTCACGGATCTGCAGGCCGAGCTGATCCGGGCCCTGCGCGAGGACAACTTCGGATTGTTCGTCCGGCTCTCGGGCATTCTCGACCGGTTTTCGCAGGTGACGTTCGCCGATCCCATCGAGGGGTACATCCGCCGCATGCTGTGGGCCGCGGCGGCGCAGGGTGTGATTCCCGAGGATGTGTGCGACGATCCCTGGGGCCCGCCACTCGACCCGGCGGAGCGGGAGGTCGTGCGCCGCGCGGTCCTGGATGCGCGCGCAGCTCGAGCGTGATTTCGTGCGGTTCGGCCGCTCGCTGCCCCGCGATTTTGCCGCCCACGTGCGGGAGCGTTACCGGATCGACCTGAGCGCCCGGTATCTCGGGTTCTCCCTTCCGCATCCCATCGGCAAAGGGTCGGGCCAGCTCTCTCTCCACGAAGGCCAGCTCGAAGCGGACCACGCCGCGGGTCTCGCCTTCGTCGTCCTCAAGACGGTCATCGCGCAGGACGAGACGGGCGCGCAGGCCATGAAGGCCTGGGCGACCCACGAGACCCGGATGGACGTCGAGCGGCGTCGCAGCGGCGACCGCGAGGGCTGGACCGTCACCTGGAAGGGCCGGGGGTGGGACCGGAGCTTCGACGACTATATCGCCCTGGTACGCGTGGCGCGGGACCTCACGCGAGGGAACGAGATGGTGGCAGTCCCGTCCGTGAAGTACCACCTCCCGCCCCTCGACGAGCCCTTTCGCGACGCCGAGTACGGGTTCACCACCGGGGCGCTCGCCCGGGAATGGGGGACGGGGCCGCTCCCGCTCGAGAAGGACTTCTCCCCGACCCTCGCCGGTGATGCACGTTCCGACGAACGGGCGGCGATTCTCCGCTGGCTGGCGGAGGTCCCCGCACGGATTCGCGCCGGGGGAGACGTGCGGCTCGGGGTGAAGCTGATGAACGCCCGGTTCGATGACGACTTTCAGCGCGAAATGGTGGAGGGGACCAAGGGCGCCGATGCGCTGATCGTGTTCAACCGGCTCTTCGATTCGGAAAAGCAGGTGGCGTATGGCGGGTGGGAGCTGAGCGACCGAAACCTGCGGGTATTGGGTTCCCCGGGCTTGCGCCCGGGGTCGGGTACGGCGTGGACCGGCACCGGGAACGTCTGCTCGGGAAGGATGATCGCAGAGTACGCGCTCCGGGGCTGTGAGAGCGTTCAGCTGCACACGGCGTTCCAGCTCCCGCTCTCGGCCTATCCCTCGACCGACGGCTCCCGCACCCAACGGGTGCTCCATCAGATGATCTTCGATCCGACCGACGGACTCATCGCGGCGCTCTGGGAGCACGAGGTGGCGGGACGGATCGGACGTCACGACGGTGAGCTGCGTTTTCTCGATCTCCTCCATGCGCATCGTCAAGGCTGAGCTCTTCGATCTCCGGCTTCCTTTGGTCGAGCCCTTCATTATTTCCGGGGGCACGATCGCCGAGCGCCGCTCGCTCATCGTCGTTCTGCACGGCGAGGACGGGCACGTCGGATACGGCGAATCGCCTCCGTTCGAGCTGCCGTTCTATTCCGAAGAAACGCTCGCCGGCGCGACCCAGCTCACCCGCGATGTCTTCCTGCCCAGAGTGGTGGGGAGGGAGTTCCCGTCCCCGGAGGACGTGGACGGCGTCCTCCGTGCCGGGGTGCGCGGGAATCCGTTCGCTATCGCCGGCGTCGAGACGGCCGCGTGGGACCTCGAGGCACACATCCGCGGTGTCGGGCTCGCGCATCTCCTCGGCGAGCGGCTGGGCGAGACTCCGGCGAAGTCCATCCCGTGCGGGGTGGCCCTCGGCATTCCCGAGGACCGCCAACTCGGCACCCTGACCGCCCGGGTCTATGAGGCGGTAGGGCGCGGATATCGGCGGGTGAAGATCAAAGTCGCGCCGGGGTGGGATGTGGAGGCGGTGAAAGCGGCGCGGGCTGGGATGTCCGGGACTGATCTGCCTCTCACGGTCGATGCGAACGGCGCCTATCGTTGGCCCGGGGACGAAGGGGCCCTGCGGGCCCTCGACGACGCGGGCCTCCTCTATATCGAGCAGCCCCTGGCACCGGACGAGCTGGTCGGGCATGCGGAGCTCGGGAGGACCCTGGCGACTCCGGTCTGTCTCGACGAAACCCTGCGGAGCGAGAGCCACGCGAAGCAGGTCGTCGCTCTCGGCGGACCGCGCGTGTGGAACATCAAGGTGCACCGCATGGGCGGCCTGACCGAGTTCTGCCGGATCTATGCCGTGGCGAAGACGTACGGGGCGAAGCTCTGGGCGGGAACGATGCCGGAGTCGGGAATCGGGTCACAGGCCCCGCTCGCCGTGGCGAGTCTTTCGCCGTTCGTGTACCCGTCGGATCTCGAGCCCTCGGCGCGCTGGTTCGGACGGAACGTGGACGTGATCAAGCTCAGCATGGATGCGGGCGGCATGATGGCCGTCCCCAATCAGTCGGCCGGACGCCTGCTCGACGCGGGGCGCTTCCGGGCCGCTGCCAGACTCCTCGGAGGTTCTACGTGAGATCGTTCGCGCTCTGGCTTGCCCTGCTTCCCGCTTCGCTCGCCGCCCAGCAGTACCCGGCCTCGCTCTTCGGCGGGTTGCATTGGCGTTCGATCGGGCCCTTCCGGGGAGGCCGGACGGTAGGCGCGACCGGGGTGCCTGGACATCCCAACACGTTTTTCATCGGGGTCAACAACGGGGGTGTCTGGAAGACCGATGACGC
This sequence comes from Gemmatimonadales bacterium, assembly GCA_035279865.1. Classification (GTDB taxonomy): domain Bacteria; phylum Gemmatimonadota; class Gemmatimonadetes; order Gemmatimonadales; family GWC2-71-9; genus 40CM-2-70-7. Next base: position 12,940 of record DATEGY010000043.1, read on the forward strand.
GGGGCGGACCTGGATGCCGGTGTTCGACGCCGAGTCGACGGGGTCGATCGGTGCCGTGGCCGTGGCGCCGTCGGATCCCAACACGATCTATGCCGGCAGCGGAGAGGGGCTGCAGCGTCCCGATCTCTCCGTCGGGGACGGGATCTACAAGTCGACCGATGGCGGCGCCACGTGGGCGCACCTCGGCCTGCGCGACGGCCAGCAGATCCCCGCTGTGATCGTGGATCCGCACGATCCCAACCGGGTGTTCGCGGCGGTGCTGGGGCACCCTTACGGGCCCAACACCGAGCGCGGCGTGTTCCGTTCGACCGACGGCGGGAAGACCTGGGAGCGGGTCCTGTACAAGGACGAGAACACCGGCGCGTTCGACGTTGTGTTCGATCCCTCGAATGCCCAGACGGTCTTTGCCGTGCTGTGGTCGGGGCGCCAGGCACCGTGGGAGATCGGCGGGTCGTTCGTGCTCTCCGCCAACAACGGACTCTACAAGTCGACGGACGGGGGAACGACGTGGCGGCAGATCACGGCGGGCCTGCCGGGAGCGGTGCAGGGGCTGGGGCGCATCGGGCTCGGCGTATCGCCATCCGAACCGGCCCGGATGTACGCGGTCGTCGGCGCGGACTCCGGGGGCGCGCTCTATCGCTCCGACGACGGGGGTGAGCAGTGGCACGTCCAGGATGCGGATCCGCGCATTTGGGGGCGCGACGGCGATTTCAATGAAGTGAAAGTGAATCCCCGGAATGCCGACATCGTTTACATCGCCAATGTGGTGACGTGGAAGTCGACCGACGGCGGGAGGACCTTCACCGGATGGCGCGGGGCTCCGGGCGGTGACGACTACCACCGCCTGTGGATCAACCCGGACGATCCCAGCATCATCCTCCTGGCCGGCGATCAGGGGGCCATCATCACGGAAAATGATGGCCGCACCTGGAGCTCGTGGTTCAACCAGCCGACGGCACAGTTCTACCACGTGTCCACGGACAACGCCTTTCCTTATCGCGTCTATGGGGGCCAGCAGGAGAGCGGCTCGGCAGGGATCTGGAGCCGGGGGATGGACGGG
>DATEGY010000044.1:0-6679 GCA_035279865.1 Gemmatimonadales bacterium
GAAACCGACGGCCTCGACCAGAGCGAGCGTCTCGGCAAACTCGGCCTCCGTCTCGCCCGGGAACCCCACGATGATGTCGGTCGTGAGGCCGAGCCCCGGCACGGCGCGCCGCAATCCGGCCACGACGTCGAGGTACCGCTCCCGCGTATACCGGCGGAGCATCCGTTTGAGCACCGCGTTCGATCCGCTCTGCACCGGCAGGTGCACGTGCTCGCACACCGCCTGCGTTTCGGCCATCGCCTGAAGCACCCGGTCCGTGAAGTCCGTGGGATACGGAGAGGTGAACCGGACCCGGCGGATCCCGGAGACCGCGCCGACCGCGCGCAGCAGATCCGCGAAATCCGCCGTACCATCGGAATAGCTGTTGACCGTCTGTCCAAGGAGCGTGACCTCGGTGGTGCCGCCCGCCGCCAGCCGGCGAACTTCGTCCACCACGTCGGCCAAGCTACGGCTGCGCTCCGGCCCGCGTGTCATCGGAACGATGCAGAACGTGCACCGGTAATCGCAGCCCCGCTGCACCGTCACGTACGCCGAAACGGCATCCGTCCGCCGGGCGGGCACGTCCTCATAGTGCTCCCACCCGCGGAACTCAACGTCGGCGGCGCGCGTCCCGACCGAGGCTCGCGCGATGAGCTCCGGCAAGTTCCGGTACCCGTCTGGTCCTACCACCAGGTCAACCTGCGGGACCCGCTCGAGGAGGCGCGGCCCGAGCCGCTGGGCCATGCAACCGACCACGCCCAGCACCCCGCCGGGGCGCTTGAAGGCTTTGAGCTCGCCCATCCGCGACAGCACCTTCTGTTCGGCGTGGTCACGGACGGCGCAGGTATTCACCAGGAGGACCTCGGCCTCAGCGGGCGTCTCGACGACGGCATACCCCTCCCGCGCCAGGAGTCCGAGCATCAACTCGGAATCCGACACGTTCATCTGGCAGCCGTAGGTCTCGATGTAGACGCCGCGCATGTTCACAGCGGGAAAGATAGGGGGAGAATCGCCCTCAGGGGCGGACGGTCAGGCCGGCCATGAGAATCCAGCCGTTCTCGGTGAGCCCGCCGCCCGTCCGGCGCAGGTGCTCGACGCCGAAATCGAGAATCCCGCGCCCCTGCGAGAAGATGAACCCCGTGCCGGCGGAAACCCCGAGCTGGGTCGGGGCGTCGGGACCCGGGCCGAAGGGCATCTGGCCCCCGCGCACCCCGATCCGGATCGGCAATGACGAGTGTCCGAACTCTCCCCCGACCGACCAGTTGGTGGTGTTGAAGGCGGTGCCCGTGGCCGAGGACACGGACCAGTTCGCGTGCGTCAGCGCGCCGGCGACCTTCACCTCCGGCGTGACGGTCCACTGGATTCCGGCGCCGAAGGTGGTCGGTAGATCGTTCTTGGCGCTCTGGAGTCCGCTGACTTCCGCCCGCAGGCGGTTGTCCGACCGCACGAACCCTGAGAGGCGGAGGTTCGGTACCGGCGTGGCCAGCACGCTCAGGGAGACCCCGAGTCCGTCGTAGCTCTCCTCCTCGGTCTGCGCCGCGTTCAGGTAGGCCGAGGAATCGCTGAACACCCGGTTCGCGGTAAGCTTGGAGGAGCCGGTCAGGATGTGAAAGCCGCCGCCGACCACGAGGCGGGGACTGAAGGTCCAAGCGGCCGCCAGGCGGAGATCGGTGACGGCACCGTCGCTGCCGAAGTTGTCGACATAATTCTCCGGCAATCCGCGGATCACGATGGTACCTGGGACCTCGATGCGGTACGACCGGTAGAGGTAGGTCGAAAACCCGCCTCCCACCACGAGCTTTCCGATCACCGGCCCGGCCACCTGCAGCATGGGAAAACGCGAGCTCCGGAGCGAGCTCTCGTTGGTGCCGTCGTTCACCCGCCGGTAGTCGTCGACGGACGTGGCGGCCGCCGTGAGCCGGGTGACGCTCGAGAGCGCGGCGTCGGACAACGACGACATGCCGTCGAAGGCCGCGAAGGCGCCACCCGTTGACCAGGCCCGCACGCTGGCGAACGTGCCGGGAGCGCCCAGCCCGCGGATGCCGAACTGGGAATCCTGGGCCACGAGACGGCGGGATCCCGTCACCGCCAGGGCGCAGCCCAACAGGATCGCGAGCGCTCGGCGCATCAAGGACTCCCGAAGGAGAAGCGGGGCACGTACGTGATGTGGAGCGACGGACGAAACGCCGTGGTGCGCGAAGAAAAGAGCCGCAGCGGCACGAGGCTTCCGCCTTCCGGCGTCCCTCGCAGCATGAGTGCCTGCGGCGCCACGGTGTCGGCCGCCCACCCCCGCACGATCAGCGTGATATCCGTGGCGATGGTGTCGGCGCGGCCCACATGAGCTGACGCTTCGACCACGAACGCGGAGTCCCCCGGGCCCGGCGGCACACAGGAGGTCGACACGGGATCGAACGGATCCGGGATGCAGGGCGACTTCGCGCCCAGGTCCGTACTCACCCGCGTGAGCGCAAAGATGATGGAATCCCCGGGAAGGCCCGCCGGAGCGGTCACGGGCACGAGATAGAGTGTGGCGCGGATGACCTGCGCCGAATCCCGGATGCCGCGCGGGATGGAGAACCGGAGAAGCGATCGCGCCGAGGGCACACCGCCCACTACCAGATTCGAATCGAGGGCCGGAGTGCCGACGTTGCTCACGAACGAGTTGAACAGGCTGCTGGAGATGCCCAGGACGCGGCCGACTTTGGTACCCAGCGAATCGAACGTCCCCCACCACCGGAACGTCGGTCCCCCGCTCCCCCGCACCGATGCGAAGGAGACGATGGCCAGAGAATCGGCGCTGATCCGGAGGCCGTACGCGCGACTTCCGGAGTCCGAGCTGAGGAAGTTGGCCTGCACGGAATCGAGCGAGATCTTGACCTTGAGCGCTCCGGTGGCGGAATCGACCACGGCCACCGAGTCGCCGGTCGTCGAGTCGATGCCGCCCGCGAGATGCAGCACACTGTCGACGTTGACCGAGCGCACGAGCGAGTCGGTGAACGGTCCCGCCAGGTCCGCGAGAGTGGTGCTCGGACCGATGTTCTTGGGCAGACGGTAGAGGCTGATGGTCAGGTTCGAAGCCAGCGTGTCGCGCCGGTCGATCTGCAGCACCAGGGTGGCGGAATCCACCGACAGGTACGGTACGGTCGTGGTATCGCCCGTGCTGTCGGGCTTCAGCAGCACCCGCGTCCCCACCGGACCGAGCAGGAAAATCGGCCGGCTGTCGAGCCCCAGGGCGTTGGCCGCGAGCATCTCCTGGGCGCTGTCCGGCTGCACATAGCCCACGTAGCTCGAATCCCGCGAGATGACGTTGAGGATCGTGTCCACCACCTTGAGCTGCCCTCCCGGGCAGAAGGTGGGACACTTCCCGGGCGCGGTAGCGTCTTCGGTGCACGCCATCATGGCGGCCACGAGACCGAGGGCGAGCAGAGTCGGGCGTCCGATCCTCAAATCATTGCTCCAGGGTTTCTCGCGTGAACGCGTCGGGCAACAGGGCCCCCAGGGTCCAGCGGCGTTCACTGGTGGGGCCCACCGCCCGGATCTCCATGGTTAATCCGAACTCCGCCAGGAGCTGCCGGCACGCGCCGCACGGTGCCGCCGGAGGATCGACCTCCGTGGTCACCACGACGCGCCGGATGCTGGTCGCCCCGGCGCTCACCGCCGCGCCCAGGGCCATGCGCTCCGCGCAGATCGTCAGTCCGTACGACGCGCTTTCGACGTTGCAGCCGACGTGAATCGATCCGTCCCCCGCCTCGATGGCGGCACCCACGTGAAAGCGGCTGTACGGCGCGTGCGCGTTCCGCATCACGTCGCGGGCCCGCCGCACCAGCTCCACCAGCCCCGCCTCGGCCGTCACGGCCACACCTGCCTGTGGAACGAGGTCCCCGCTCCGATCCCGCCGATGCCGAGATGCTCCGCCACCGTGGCCCCCAGATCGGCGAAGGTCGCACGCTCCCCGAGTGCGACCGGCTTCACCCGCGGACCACACACGAGCACCGGCACCGCCTCCCGGGAATGGTCGGTGGACTTGGTCGTCGGATCATTGCCGTGATCCGCCGTCAGGATCATCAAGTCGTCGGGCTGGAGCCGCTCCAGAAAGCGCGGGATCCACGCGTCCAGGGCGGAGAGCCCATGATGAAACCCCGCCACGTCGTTTCGGTGCCCCCAGCTCTGGTCGAATTCGATCACGTTCACGAACAGGAGCCCCGCATCCATCGTCTCGAGCGCCCGTTCCATCAGCCGGTACGCGTCCGGGTTGGTCGGCGTGTGCTCGCTCCGGATGTTCCGCCCCGCGAACAGGTCGTCGACCTTCCCCACGCCCACCCGGGGGATCCCCCGGTCGGCCAGGCGGTCAAGCAAGGTCGCCTGGGGAGGCTCGATGGAGAAGTCCCGGCGGTTGGCGGTCCGCTCGAAGGAGGGGGGGCTCCCTCGGAAGGGCCGCGCGATCACCCGGCTTACGGCCTCTTCCCCCACCAGGAGCTCGCGGGCGACCCGGCAGGCCCCGTATAGCTCGCCCAGGGGGACCGTTTCTTCGTGCGCCGCGACCTGAAACACCGAATCGGCCGACGTATAGATGATCCACCGGCCCGTCCGCTGGTGCTCCACCCCCAGCTCCGCAATGATCGCCGTCCCCGACGCCGCCTTGTTCCCCAGCCAGCCCCGACCCGTGCGCTTGCTGAACTCCTCCAGCACGTGTTCCGGGAAGCCCTGGGGATACGTCCGGAAGGGCCGCTCCAGCAGCACGCCGCAGAGCTCCCAATGGCCCGTCGTACTGTCTTTCCCGGCGGAGGCGGGCAGCGCCACGCCATACGCCGCGGTCGGCGCCGCGGGGCGCCCGACTCCCATGATGGGGCGGCAGAGGCCGAGGCCCAGACGCTCGAGGTTCGGGAGCGCCAGACCCCCGACCGCCCGGGCGACATTCCCCAGCGTGTCACTCCCCAGGTCCCCATAGGCAGCAGTGGTGGGCGCCGTCCCGATGCCCACCCCGTCGAGCACGATGATGCCCGCGCGGCGCCTCGTCATGGGACGGCCACCCGGGGGAGGCGCGGGCCCAGGCCGGTGAGAATCACGTACTGGCTCTCCTCGCACCACGCCGCATGGCGTCCGAGCGTGATGAGCTCCGCACCATCGGCGCCCAGGAGAGTCACGATCTCGCCGCGGTCCACCGCCCGATCACCGACGTCGATCATGACCAGGTCCATCGTGATCACGCCCGCGTAGGGGTACCGCTCCCCTTTCAACAGTACGTACGCTTCGCGGCACCGCGCGATCGATCGCCGCACACCGTCGGCGTACCCGATGCCGAGCGTCGCGATGGTCGTGGCGCGGTCCGCGCGCCACGTGGCGCCGTACCCCACCGTGTCCCCCGGGGCGATGCGGCGCACACTGACGACCCGCGCACGAACCCGGGCCACCGGCTTTCCCTCGGGCAGCCCTTTTCCCGGATCGCCGCCGTACAGAAAAATCCCGGGTCGCACCGCGTCCCCCGCGAACGCTTTCCCCCGCAAAGCGGCACCGGAGTTCGCGGCGTGAATGACCGTGGGCCGCCGGGGCAGGCCGCGGATGGCTTCGGTGAACCGGGTCCACTGCCCCGTCGTCGCCTCCACGTCCTTGTGCGCCGAGTGGAACTGGGTGAAGCACCCTTCAAACGCCGGCGTGTCGAGCGCGTCCCGCCAGAGGCCGAGCTCCTCGACGCGGACGCCGGTCCGCGACATCCCGGTGTCGATCTCCACATGGAAGGCCTGGCTGCCCCGGGAGCGCCACTCGCGAAGCGCGGGGAGATAATCGAACACCGGTGTGAGCCGGTGCCGCTCGAGGTCGGAAAACTGGGCGGGCTCTGCGGGAGCGAATACGAGGATCCGCCGCCCGATCCCGGCGTCGCGGAGCTGGATCCCCTCGGGCACCGTCGCCACCGCGTATCCCCACGGATCCAGGCTCTCGAGCGCCCGGGCCGCCCCGATCGCACCCAGACCATACGCATCGGCCTTGATGACCGGGATCAGGGGCGCTCCGGAGACCCGCGCGACCGTCCGGGCGTTCTCCACGAGCGCGGCGTGGTCGACTTCCACCCACGCGCGGCGCTCCTGCGGTCGATCGCTGAAAGGGAGATGGCTCTGGGGGCTCACTGGCGCGGAATGATATGAATCGTGTCCGCTAAAGGCAAGACTAAAAGGAGTTTATCTTAGTGCCATGACGAATGACGCCGACGCGGCACTCGGCCGGGCCCTCGCGCTCGTGCGGGACCTGCGCGCCCGGTGTCCGTGGGACCACGCCCAGCCCCCCGAGACACTCCGGCCCTATCTGGTGGAGGAAGCCCTCGAGCTCGACCACGCCATCGGCGCCGGCGATGTCCCCCACATCAAGGCCGAGCTCGGTGATCTCCTTCTCAACCTCGCCTTCCAGATCGTCATCGGCGAAGAGCGCGGGGCCTTCAGCGCCGAAGCGGTGACCCGCGGGCTCGAAGAGAAAATGTGGCGGCGTCACCCCCACCTCTTCGGGCTCGGGGAGAAGCCCAGGACGTGGGAGCACGTGAAGCGGGAAGAGGGAAGCGGGAAGCGCGGGACGCTCACCGGACTCCCAGCCACCCTGCCCCGCCTCCTGATGGCGTTTCGTCTGCAGGAACGGGCGGCTGGAGTGGGGTTCGACTGGCCTGATGCGAAAGGGCCGGCGGCGAAAGTGCGGGAGGAGCTGGCGGAGGTCGAAC
>DATEGY010000045.1:0-2123 GCA_035279865.1 Gemmatimonadales bacterium
GCCGATCGAGACGATGACGTCTCCGCTCTTGAGCGGCAGGAGCGAATCTTCCGAGGCTTTCACCACCAGCACGCCGTCACGGGTCCCGAAGTAGTCACCCAGGTCCGAGTTCAGGGACACGAGCTCGAGGTTGCACCAAGCGTCGCCGAAGCACATGGTCATCCCCATCCCTTCACCCGAGCCCCACCCGTCCATCTTCATCATGTCTCCGAAAGGCATGGCGAGGCGCGGCTCCACATCCACCCGCGGCATCACATTCCAGCTGAAGTTCCGGTCCGGCATCATGTTGAAGGTGCCGTTGGTGGCGTAGCTCACATCTTCGGCGACGAGCGTCACCTTCTTGGTATCCGACCCGCGCCGGTATTCCACCTGCACGGTATCACCCGGATCGAGGGCCTGAGCGAGCTCGATGAGTTTGTTCCCCGGGCCCGATTCGTCCGAATCCTCGGACCGCACGTTGGCGAGGGAGACGCCGTTGAACTTCGTGATCACGTCTCCGGCCAGAATCCCCGCCTTGGCCGCCGGGCCGGCGGGCGTCACCGCCGCAATGCGGGCACCGATCTTGTCGGAATCCGCGTCGGCCGTGCGGTTGACCACGACCCCGATCCGGGCGTGGTTGCCGGTGAAGCTGTAGGTCATCACGCCGGAGCGCGCCGAGTCCTTGCGGGCGCGCTGCGCCCCCAGGACTCCGGGCAGGGCGCAGGTGATTGCGAGAAGGAGCAGCTTGCGATTCATGTGCGACATTCCTCCGGAGCCTAGAGCCCCACGTAAGAGGCCCGGACGACTCGGACCTGGACCAGTTGGTTCATCAGGTTCACTCGCTGCTGCCACAGCTGCAGCTGTGCGTCCACCTGCTCGGCCCGCTGGTTGGCCAGCTGGCCGTCGATCTGTTCGATCTGATCTTCGAGCTGGGCGATCAGCGCGGCGTCCCGACCCGATACCACCCGCCCTTCCGCTTCAGGCGCCTGCAGCCGGCTCTCGAGAGCCGCCGACTGCGCCTTCACTTGCGCCAGGTCCGCCTTGGCGGCTGGAGGGGAGAATGGACTGAATACCAGAACCGCGGCAATTCCGGCCGCGGCGGCCATCGACCACGCCGCCCACCGGCGGTGGCGCTTGGCCCTCGCCGCGACGACGCTCGCCCGGATCTCGGACCAGCGGTCCCGCGCCGGAGACCGGGCCGGCAGCGCTTTGAGCTGCGCCACCCGCTGGTAAAGAGCCTCCAGCTCCCCCCGGCACACGTCGCAGGCCTCGAGGTGCTTCCGGGCCCAGACTGACCCCTCGTTGGCCTTCAGGGCCAGCAGATCATCCATCGTGCAGTGTGTCATTTAAGCCCCCGGCTCGACGGCGAGCAGCTTCCGCAGTCGCGCGTGCGACCGGGCCAGCTGGGATTTGGAGAAGCTCACCGTCTTGCCCATCATCTCCGCGATTTCCTCGTGCGTGTAGCCTTCCACGTCGTGCATCCACACCACCGCGCGCCCCGTCTCACTCAAGTGTTCGAGCGCGCGCTCCAGATCCAGGTTCATGCCCACCAACGGTGCCGGCGACCCCTGCCCCGTCGTCTCGTCGAACTCGTCCGCGGCCCGAACGTTCTCACGACGGATCTTCATCAGGGCCTTCGAAGCCGCGATCTGCCGGACCCAGCCCCAGAGATGCCCGTCGCCCCGGTACGCGCCGATGCTCTTCACCACCTCGAGGAACGTCTCCTGCAGCACGTCCTCGGCATCCTCGGCGTTCTTCAGGATCCGGCGCGCCAGGTTGTAGACCGGGGTCTCGAAGGCTCGATAGAGCCCTTCGAGGGCTTCCAGGTCGCCGGTCTTGGCGCGGGCTACCAGGACATCGGAAACGGCTAGTGAGATGGTCATCTCCCGTAACCTATGATGCGTGTAGGGCCTACGACGTCGCAGACAGGGAGGAAGGAGGTGGGAGGAGTCGCAGTCCAGGAAGTGGAGTCTCCACTGGCTGGACTTCGACCCCTCCCTCCTCCCCCCTCCCCATAAGTCACTACGGTGTTTCCACTTACCGAGTTTCCGGCTAGCTTCACGCCATGCCTGATCACGCCACCGTCGAGCTCTGGCTGGAGCACTGGCAGGACGAGTCGGACGCCGCCTTCCTGTACAACGTCC
>DATEGY010000046.1:0-8169 GCA_035279865.1 Gemmatimonadales bacterium
GTGGGGGAGGTGGGGCGGGGGTTCGTGGCCCTGGTGGGGTTCGCGCCTCACGATACGGAAGAGACGCTGGGGTGGATGGCCGACAAGATCCTCCAGCTGCGCGTGTTTTCCGATTCCGACGACAAGATGAACCTCGCGCTCGCCGACGTGAACGGCGGTGTGCTCGTGGTCTCCCAGTTCACGCTCTATGGCGACGCCTCGAAGGGGCGGCGGCCCTCGTTCATCGGCGCCGCCCCTCCCGACCAGGCGCGCGCGCTCTACGACCGGTTCGTGGCCGTGATGAGAGAACGCGCCGGCGGCATTCCCATCGCGACCGGACAATTCCAGGCCATGATGGACGTGGAGCTGGTGAACGACGGTCCCGTCACGTTGATGCTCGAGAAGTGACCTCCCCCCAGCCGTTGATCCTGGCCTCCGGCTCCCCTCGCCGCCGCCAGCTCCTGGAGATGCTCGGCCTCGAGCACCGCGTGGTGCCCCCCGACGTCGACGAGACGCGTCACGACGGCGAAGCGCCCGGCGACTACGTGGTGCGGCTGGCCCGCGAGAAAGCGCGAGCCGTATCGAGGCGTGAGCCCAAGGCGTTGGTGCTCGCCGCAGACACCACCGTGGTGCTCGAATCGGAGCTGTTCGCAAAACCGGAATCGGTGGCTGACGCGGTCGCGATGCTGGGGCGTCTGGCGGGCCGCACCCATCAGGTCTACACGGGTGTAGCGCTGGCCCGGGGGGAGCGGGTCGAGACGGCGCTCGACGTGTCGGACGTCACGTTCCGGCGTCTCTCGCCGGAGCTTATTTCCCAATACGTCGCCACCGGCGAACCGATGGACAAGGCGGGGGCCTACGCCATCCAGGGCCAGGGCGCGGCGCTGATCGACGGGATCCGGGGCGACTTCTTCGGGGTGATGGGGCTGCCGCTCAAGCTGGTGCTCGATCTGCTGGAGCGCTTCGGACGGCCTTACCGCTTCACGCGGTAGACCGGGACCTTCTTCGTCTTGCCCTTCACCTGCATCGGCTCCAGGGCTTCGACCTTGGGGGGGTGCTTCAGAGCCTTGTAAAACGCTTCGGAGATCAGGATTTCGTTGGCCCCGGCGTTGGAGCAGAGCCGGCTTGCCGTGTTCACCGCGTCTCCGATCACCGTGTACTCGAGCCGGCGGTCCGATCCGAAGTTGCCGGCGAACACTTCACCGAAGTTGATCCCGACGCCGATCTTGATGTCGGGACGTCCCTTCTCCTTCCATTTCACGTTCATCTTTTCGAGCGCAGCCAGCTGGTCCAGGGCGCATTTCATGGCTCGGTCGGCGTCGTCTTCGTGCGCGATCGGCGCGCCCCAGAGCGCCATGATCGCGTCACCCATGAATTTGTCGAGCGAGCCCGAGTGCTCGAACACGATCTCCACCATTTCGGTGAAGTACTCGGTGAGCAGGTTGGCGACGTCGTCCGGGCTCATCGTCTCCGACATGGGCGTGAAGCCGCGGATGTCCGAAAAAAAGATCACGACCGGCCGCTTGTCGCCGCCGAGCTGGACCGCGCCTTCCTGCTGCACGATCTGGGCGGCGACATTCGGCGCGAAGTAACGCTGGAAGTTCGACAGGACCAGCGCCTCGCGGCGGAGCCGGTCGGCCAGCTGGGAGCGTTCGATGGAGAACGCCGTCAGCCCGCCGAAGGCCATGAGGAAGTCAAGGTCCTCGTCCTGGAACGAGTGGATGGCGGTCTGGTTGTCGACGTACAGGATGCCCAGGACCTTCTGGTCGTTCGAGAGGAGCGGCGTGCACATGGCGCTGCGCACGCTCTGAATCATGATCGACTTGCCTTTGAAACGATCGTCCGCCGCCGTGTTGTCGGACAGGATGGCCACCCGGTCCTCGACCACTTTCCGGGCGATGGACTGCGGGACCATCTTCGCTGCCTGGGCGTCGCCCGTGCGGGAACGCGAGATCCGCGGCACCAGCTCGCCCGTCTTGAGGTCGACGAGCAGGATGGACACGCGGTCGACGCTCATCACCTGGAACGTGAGGTCCACGACCTTTTCCAGCACGCGGTCCAGGTCCTGCTGCTTGGACAGCTCCTGCGAAATGTCGAGCAGCAGTTTCAGCTTCTGCGACTGCCGCTCGTAGAGATCCTTCGCGTCGACCTTGAGGTGCCCCCCCGACGGGCCGATTTCCTTGATGGCCGGCACGTTCCCCGACGGCGACACGGGCAGGGCGCGGACGATCGTGCCGCCGGGAACCGCCGCCCCCTTGGTGCCCTGGTTGGTGGTCGGCGGCGCGGGCGTGGTCACCGCGGCGCGTGCCGGCGGTGTAATCGGCACGACCTTGAACGCCACCTTCCCGAACGTCACCACGTCGCTTTCCACCGCGTCCCCGTCCGTGACCTTGGCGCCGTTCAGGAACGTGCCGTTCGAGGAGCCCAGGTCCTTGATGCGGACGCCGGCATCGGTGAGCGTGATCTCGGCGTGGCGGCGGGAGATGGTGGGGTCGTAGATGGGGATATCCGACGTGACGGCACGGCCGACGACGAGCGTCTTCCCCGCGGCCAGGTCGATGGACTGCTCGCCGGAAATACTCAGCAGCTTGAACACGATCCGGGAAACTATCCCTGGCCTTGGGACCGCGCGAGGGCGAGGGCCTTCAGGACCGCCTGCGCCTTGTGTTCGGTCTCGGCGAACTCGCGTCCCGGATCGGAATCCGCTACGATGCCGGCCCCCGCCCGCACCACCACGCGGTCTTTCAGGACCAGTGCCGCGCGGATGGCGATGGCCGTGTCCAGGCTCTTCGCGCCCCAGCCGATGTATCCGACCGCGCCGGCATACGGCCCGCGGGCCTCGGGCTCGAGCTCGTCGATGATTTCCATCGCCCGCACCTTCGGCGCCCCCGTGACGGTGCCGTGGGGGAAGCAGGCCCGGAGGGCGTCGAGCGCGTCGTACCCGGTGCGCAGCTTGCCGCGCACTTCGCTCACCAGATGCTGCACGTGCGAGTACCGCTCGAGCACCATCAGGTTGGTCACCCGCACGGTGCCGTACGCCGCGACCCGTCCCACGTCGTTGCGCGACAGGTCCACGAGCATGAGGTGCTCGGCCCGCTCCTTCGGATCGTCGGCCAGCGCGCCGCCCAGCCGCTCGTCCTCCAGGGCCGTGGCGCCCCGCGGGGCCGTGCCCGCGATGGGACGCACCGTGACCTCGCCGTTCTCGACGCGCACCAGCGTCTCCGGCGACGAGCCCACCAGCGCGCAGTCGTCGAGCTGGAGGAAAAAGAGATAGGGAGCGGGGTTCAAGGCGCGGAGGTAGCGGTACAGGCGCAGCGGATCGACGGGGCCGGCCGCCTCCTGCGCGCGCGACAGCACCACCTGAAACGCGTCGCCGGCCCTGATGTAGTCGAGGATCCTCCCGACGTCCGCTTCGAAACGCTCCGCCGGATACGCCGAGGTGGTCGGCACCGGCGCGGGATGGGCCGGCATACGCAGCGGGGGCAGGGCGTGCGGCTTCTCGAGCCGCGCCACCAGCGCGTTGACGCGCGTCTCGGCGTCGTCGGCCAGCCGCTCGCGCTCGCGGGCCGGCGCGCCCGGCGGGACTTCCACCGTGGCGACGATCGACGCGCGACCGTAGAGGTTGTCGAGGATCACCACCGTGTCGGCGATCATGAGCACCGCGTCGGACACCCCGAGCGTGTCTCGCGGCGGGTGGGGCAGGCGCTCCACGCTCCGGATGAGATCGTAGCCCAGATATCCCACCGCGCCGCCGGTGAACCGGGGCAGGCCGGGAGCCTCCACGGCGGGGACGTGACGCAGGAGGCCGGCCAGGTGTTCCAGCGGCGCGTCGACGGTCCCCTGGGAGGCCCAGCCCTCCTGCCGGGTCCAGCGTTCCACGGACCGTCCCCGGTAGCGCCACACCTCACGGGGCTCGGCGCCCAGGAACGTGTACCGGGCCCACCGCTCGCCGCCCACCAGGGACTCCAGCAGGAAGCCGAACGGGCCTGACGCGATCTTGGCGTATGCCGCCACGGGCGTGTCCGCGTCCAGGAGCACTTCGCGGACGAACGGGACCATGCCCCCCCCTCCCGCTGCCGCGCGGGTCAGGAAATCGTTCCGGGCATCACTCATTTCGGAGCGGCGAGGAGATAGGTGCCGGGCTGGGACAGCGCCGCCGACGCCACACTGGTGTCGCTCGCTGTGTTCAAGGCCCGCCACTGATCGGGGGCGTACTGGTAGTAGAGCTTCAGGGCCTGGGCGAATGCGGCGGGATTGGGGTACTTGGAAGGCGCCGAGTCGATGACGCTGAAATCGGCGTACTGGGCGTATGACAGCTCGATGGTCGGCGAGCCCGCGATGTTGAACGTGACGGTGGCCGGGGAGAGGGTGAAGCCGAAGACTCCCGGTGAGACCGACGCGGTCAGCGATACCGTGGACGTATCGGCCAGAATGGTATCGTTTCGCGAGCGGACGCTCTGCGGATAAAAATGGAAGACGGCGTACGTCGTCTGGGTGGAATCGCTGTTGGTCCACCCGACCGACACCGTCGTGTTGTTTTTGAAGACCATGAACCGGTCGATGGGATCGGCCGTATCGGAGCGCGCGAGCGCCAGGAGATCCTTGCGGTGGATGACGTTCAGGGGCCCGGTGCTCGAATGACAGGCCGCGAGGCCGAGCAGGAGCGCGTACATTACGCGGCGATGCGCGCCCTGCTGCTCCTGGTGCTGGTGGGAGCTCCGCTCCCGCTCGCCGCCCAGGACTGGAACGCCCCGTCCGCTCTCGCGCTGGTGAGCCGCGGCATCCGCCGCCGCGGGGCCACCACCGCCGATACCGCACTCCACGACTACAAGGCGCATGCGCACGGGTTCGTGTTCTTTCTCGGGCAGTTCGGGAACGGGCTGAACGACCCACCGCGGTTGATCAAGACCGATCAGCTCGAACTGGAATTGTACTGGAAGGCCCCGGGCGCCAGCAAGCAGCGGATCGTGGGATGGCGCAACGCGGCACAGCTCCCGACCGACATCAACTACCACCGCGACCATCTCGGCATCATCCAGAACAACTTCGGCCGCGCCATCCGGCTGGGTGAGGGGGACGAGGTCCAGGATGTGCCGCACCCCCTCTCTCCCGGCGCGCAGCTCGATTACGACTACGCGCTCGGCGACACCCAGATGGTGACCATGCCGGGGCGCACCGTCCGCGTGGTAGCCCTCCGCGTGCGGCCCAAGGACTTCCACGCGCCGCGGATCGTCGGCACCCTGTACCTGGACGTGGCCACCGCGGCGCTGGTGCGGATGGCCTTCGACTTCACCCCGGCCTCCTATCGCGATCCCGAGCTGGAGGACGTCAGCGTCGTCCTGGACGACGCGCTCTGGGATGGCCGGTTCTGGCTCCCCTTCCGTCAGGAGATCGAGATCCGCCGGCGGGTCACCTGGCTCGACTTTTCGGCCCGCGGCATCATCCGCGGCCGCTGGGAGATCGGGGACTACGCCTTCAATCTCGGGCTGGCGGACAGCTGGTTCCGGGGCGAAGAAATTTCCGCGTTGCCCCAGGCGGAGCTCGATTCGTTCCCCTGGCCCCGCACGCTCGCCCAGGCGATGGGTTCGCTCGAAACTCCGGCCCGCACCGATGATCTGGACCGCCTCCGCTCGGACGCGGCTCGCATCGCGGGTGCCCACGTACTCACGGGCCTCTCGCCCACGCGCCTGGGCGTCCGCTCCCTCTCGGACCTCGTCCACGTGAACCGGGTCGAGGGGTTGACCGTGGGCGCCGGCGTCACCCAGCGGCTGGGGGGTGCGGGCGTGGAAGCGCGGGCGCGCTCGAGTTACGGCTTCGGAGATCATCGCGCCAAAGCGCGCGGAGACCTGGCATGGGATACCCCGGCGGGCGCGCTCACCCTGTCCGGCTACCGTGAGGTGCGAGATATCTCCGACCGCGCCGTGATCTCTCCACTCCTCAACTCGATCAACACGCAGGAGTGGGGACGTGACTACGGAGATTACTCCCTCGCGGACGGTGGCGCGCTCGCCTTCCGGCGCGCCCTGGGCACGCAGGGAGAGTGGAGCGCGTCGGTCGCACGGGAGCACATCGGCTCACTTCCGGTGGCCGGGTGGCCCGCCGGCGGGCAGTACGCACCGAACCCGTCCCTCGGGACTGCGCAGTTCGACGTCGCCCGGATGACCGTGCGGCGGCGCGCCGCGGGGTTGGGCGAGAGCGTCCGTCACGACCTCGCGGGCGGCCTCTCGGTGGAAGGGGGTCGTCGGGATGGGGGTGAAGGGTACTGGCGCGTCTCGGGTGACGGCACCGCACTGCTCCCCGTCGCGGCCACGCGCGTGGTCGTGCGCGGGGAGTTCGGCGCGGGCTCCGTGCATCTCCCGGCGCACCGGACGTTCGTGCTGGGCGGGCGGGGCACGCTGCTCGGAGACGACTATCGCACCTGGGGCGGGCGGCGGAGCGCGCTCGTCGACGTCGAATGGCGGGTCCCGGTTCCCTTCGTGAGTTTCTCCGCGGGCCCCTACACCCGGACGCCGTCGCACATCGTGGTCGCGCCGTACGCCGCGGCGGGATGGACCGACGCGCCGGTGACCGGCACCACCTGGCGCGCCACGCCCGGGGCGCGGGTCACGCTGGGCCTGGCGCTCGAGTGGCTGGGACTGTTCCGCGTCGAGGGTGGATACGGAGCCGAGAGCCGCAAGGTGCACCTGGCACTCGATGTGACGCGCGATTTCTGGGGTCTCCTCTGAGGCCGGTGGATGATCGGGATTTGAATTGGTGACAACATGTTGGAACGGCACTAGGTTTCGTGGAGCGCATGCCCGATACCACGTTCCCGGATGAATGGCTGGCGACCTCCCTCGAGGGGATCATCACGCCCGAGCTTCTGGAAGAGCTCCGGGCCAAGGCCGAGCCGTCGCGGACGCTCTGGGAAATGGTCGTCTCCCGGCACATCGTCACCGACGACGGCATTCTCGAGAAGCTCTCCGCCCGCTACCGCCTGAAGGTCGCCGACGTCGCCCTGGTCGATCCCAAGGTCAAGGACACCCTGCCGGAGCAGCTGGTCCGCCGGTATCGCGTGCTGCCGGTCCGCATCACCGACTCGTACTGCGAAGTCGCCACCGCCAACCCGTTCGACCTCGACGCCGAGAAATCGCTGGCGTTCGCCACCGGTCGGGAAGTCCGGATGCTCCTGCTCTCGCCGGCCAAGATCGCCGAGAAGCTCGACGAGCTGTACCGCCCCGACAAGACGCTCGACCGCCTCCTGGAGGGCATGGACGAGTCCGGCGACCTCATCCACCTGGCCGAGGAGGCTCCTGACGAGCTGAGCATCAGCGAGGAAGAGGCGAGCCAGCGGCCGGTGGTCAAGCTGGTCGACCTCATTCTGCAGGAAGGCATCCTCGCCCGCGCCTCGGACATCCACATCGAGCCGGAAGAAGGGGGCGTCGCGGTCCGCTACCGCATCGACGGCGTGCTGCGCCAGCAGATGAAGATCCCGCGGGCCGCCGGGCTCCCGCTCATTTCGCGCATCAAGATCATGTCGTCGCTCGACATCGCCGACCGGCTCCGGCCGCAGGACGGGCGGGCCCGGGTGGCGGTGAACGGACAGCCCATCGATCTCCGCGTGTCCACCCTCCCCGCGGCGCTGGGCGAGAAGGTGGTGGTCCGGATTCTCGATTCCCGGGTCACGGTCAAGTCGCTGGACATGCTGGGGCTGAACCCGGGCGAGGCCGAGGCGATCAACCGGCTGCTCGAGAACCACGAGGGCATCATCCTGGTCACCGGACCGACCGGCTCCGGCAAGACCACGACGCTCTACTCGATGATCCGCCAGATCCAGAGCGAGGGCGTGAACATCGTGACCGTCGAAGACCCGGTGGAATACCGGATGCAGGGGGTGGTGCAGGTCCAGGTGCAGGAGAAGGCCGGGCTGACCTTCGCCTCCGCGCTCCGGTCTATTCTCCGGCAGGACCCGAACGTGGTGCTCGTCGGCGAAATCCGGGACAAGGAAACGGCCCAGATCGCCACCCAGGCGTCGCTGACGGGGCACCTCGTGCTCTCCACCCTCCATACGAACGACGCGCCCAACGCGGTGACCCGCCTGGTCGACATCGGCGTGGAAGCGTACAAGATCGCCGCCGCGCTCCGTGGAGTGGTCGCCCAGCGGCTGATGCGCAAGCTGTGTCCCACCTGCAAGGAAGTCTGGATGGAGGC
>DATEGY010000047.1:0-3489 GCA_035279865.1 Gemmatimonadales bacterium
TGCCCGTCGAATGAGCCGCGAGCGCGGCCGAGAACCGGTGGCAGTGGTGCGCCCACCCAGCCACGCCACGCCGCAGAGACCTTGGACCGCCCTTCCCGCCGCATTCGACCGCTTCTCGGTTCTCGCCGTGGCCTTCGCGGCGCTCCTGTGGTCATCCGACGTGGCCTTCCGCGTCGGTCTCATCGAGCGGGGACTGACCGGGAGCCAGATGGTCCTGGGGGAGGATGTCCTGATCTCGGTGGCCCTGCTCCCGGTTTACCGCAGGGCGTGGCGTCAGGCGCGGTGCCTTCACCTGCGGGGATGGCTGGCGATCCTCCTCGTGGCTGCGGGACCCCAGGCGGCGGCCACGGTGATGTTCACCCAGTCACTGAGCATCTCGTTCTCGGCGGGCGCTCCCAGCACCACCTACCTTCTCCAGCAGCTCCAGCCGCTGTTCGCGATCGCACTCGCGGGAGTGATCCTCCGTGAGCGGCGGAGGCCGGTGTTCTGGCCACTCATGGGCCTGAGCCTCACAGCGGTCTATGTGGTCGTCTTCGCTCCGGACCCGATGGCGCCGTGGTCCGAGATCAATCGAACCCGTCTTGCGGCCGCGGCGCTGGCGATCGGGGCCGCAGGTCTCTGGGCGTCAGGAACCGTTCTCGGCAGATACGTGCTTCGTGACCTCTCCTTCGTGGCCACGACCACGCTCAGGTTCGTGCTGGCAATACCGGTGCTGGTGGTCATCGTGGTCGTGAGCGGTGGTGTCCAGGCTCTGACCGTGTACCGGGCCGAACATCTACC
Source organism: Gemmatimonadales bacterium (assembly GCA_035279865.1). Taxonomy (GTDB): domain Bacteria; phylum Gemmatimonadota; class Gemmatimonadetes; order Gemmatimonadales; family GWC2-71-9; genus 40CM-2-70-7. The sequence continues at coordinate 781 of DATEGY010000047.1, forward strand.
CGACCTTGTGGGGCTGGCCCTGATCCCCGGGCTGGTCGCATTGACCCTCTACTACCGGGCTCTGCGCAGCACACCGGCGTCGCTGGCCACGGTGGCGGAGACCACGTATCCCATCGCGGTGACGCTCCTCCTGGCGCTCCCGGCACCCTACGGCCTCGGGCAGCAGATCCTCGTGGGACAGATCATCGGGACAGCCGTTCTGGTCGCGATGGTCATCGCGCTCAACCTCGAGAAGCGGCATGCGGTGGTGCTGCCGACCGGGAGGTTCTCGCGCCTGAGCGCGGGTGTCTCATGAGCCGCCGGAGCCGTCGCCTCTGAACAGATGTTCGGAGCTGCGGACCTGCGGCTCCATCCGCGGAACTGCTCGAACACCCTGACCGGACCGTCCGTCAGCCCCTGGATCAGCAGAACGTAGGTTTGGTTGCTACTTCCCTTGTGTAGCTACTCGTGTAGCCACAGATGTGGGCTAACTGGCTAGACTGACTGCTGCGATTGGTGGAGGCATCCCTGTGACAATTCGTGTGGTGCATTGGTTGAGGATTGCTGGCCTCACGGCACTGGCGATCTTGCTGACGACGTCGGCGCAGGCGGCCAACCCGCCCTCCAACGGCCCCACGCCACAGCTTCCGTGTGACAGCCAGTCGTTGCCCGAAACCGGGATTCAGGGCCGCGTACCCAAGGCCGACGTGGATAACGGCCGTGCCGCCAAGGGGTACAGGTGCAATACAGCCCTCGTCGGGCGGCAGGGCAACACGGGTGGATTCCGCGTCGAGCGCTACATCGACGCCGCCGGCCACGAGTGCGCGTTCTACGACAGCACCCTGCTGTTCCCAACCAACCTGAAGAATGGCGCCTCCTCGGAAATCGGTGTCTACGTCCTCGACATGACCGACCACGCGCACCCGGTGTTCACGGCCAACCTCACCACCCCGGCGATGCTCTCGCCCCACGAGTCACTGCGGCTCAACCAGAAGCGTGGCCTGCTGGTGGCCGACATGGGCTACCCGACCTTCAATCCGGGCTTCGTCGACGTCTACGACGTATCGAAGGACTGCCGTCACCCGGCGCTCGACTCATCGACTCCCCTGGGGATCCTCGGACACGAGAGCGCCTTCTCGCGGGATGGAACGATCTTCTACGTCAGCTCGACGGGCGGCCACACCCTGGCGGCGGTCGACCTTACTAATCCAAAGGCGCCGAGCCTGCTGTGGGGCACGGCCAACTACTCACCGCACGGCATGAGTGTGTCCGATGACGGCAACCGGCTGTACATCGCGGACACTGGCCTGCCAGGGCTGATCATCCTCGACGTCAGCGGAGTCAACGCCCACCATCTGAACCCCACCGTGCCCGTCGTGAGCAAGCTGACCTGGCCGGAGGTGAGCATTCCCCAGAACGCCATCCCCTTCTCCGAGAAAGGCCATCCCTACCTCGCCGAGGTCGATGAGTACACCAGGGGCACGGGGAGCAGCGGCGGCTATGACCCCAACGCCAGCGTCGGCGCCGCCCGGATCATCGACATCCGAGATGACAGCCACCCGGTCGTCATCTCGAACATGAGGCTGGCGGTGAACCAGACCGCCGCGCGCGCGGGCGACCAGCAGAACGATTACGGGGCCCAGAACCCGGTCCAGGGCTACGCCGGTCACTACTGCAACGTGCCGACGGAGATCGACCCGACGTACGTGGCCTGCAGCTTCATCATGAGCGGCCTACGGGTCTTCAACATCGAGGATCTCACCCGTCCCTACGAGATGGCCTACTTCAACGCGCCCTCCACGCGAGCAGCGCCGGCCTACCTTGGCATCAACGGCGGGAACTTCGCGATGAGCGCGCCCACTTTCGACACCAGTCGCAACGAGATCTGGTACAGCGATGGCTTTTGGGGTTTCTACGTGGTGAAGCTGACACCGGGCGCCTTCAGCCACGCGAGCCCCAGCCCAGCCAACGCGGGCCCAGTGGCTGCGAACCCACCCAACGGCCCGGTGACCGGGAACCTCCCCAATACGAGTGGTGGGCCACCGGTTGCACCAACGTTGCTGGTGGGGATCGCGGCATTGTTCGTTGGCAGCAGGTTGAGTCGTCTCATGGGGTGGAGGCGCCGGCAACTGCGGGGTTCGAAGGGCCTTGCCGGCGGGGTGTGATCTCGAGCTCGCGCCAGCAGCCGGCCGGGGTGGCGGGGCTCCGGCTCGATAGGCATCGGGGCGGCGGCAGTCGCGTGGGCGTGCCCCTTGGTCTCGGTGGATCTCCCTGCTGACGGGCCTGCAAGCAGACCTCTGTGGCAGGGAGGTCTCCCCAGCGGGGTAGGATCACAGAATGAGCGCGTGGGAGGAGGCCGCCCCCGCGCCCGCGGTCGGCAGGTGCGGTCTGGCGCCGGCCGAGACCGCCGCGGCACCGGGGTCGGTGGCGTGACCGGCGACCTCATGCCTGACGAGCGGGACGAGGAGGACCTTCGGCAGACCGCGGAGCGGCTCCGGTTGCTGGTCGAGAGCGTGGCCGACTACGCCATCTTCATGCTCGACCCCGAGGGTTTCGTGGTCACCTGGAACGAGGGTGCGCGCCGTCTCAAGCAGTACCAGGCCAGGGAGATCATCGGACGCCACTTCTCGACGTTCTATCCGCCCGAGGACGCCGCCAAGCCGGAGCGTGAGCTCGAGGAGGCTGCCCGCGTCGGCCGCGTCGAGGACGAGGGCTGGCGGGTCCGCAAGG
>DATEGY010000048.1:0-2746 GCA_035279865.1 Gemmatimonadales bacterium
CCACCAAGCCCCCGTGCTCCTGGTGTTGGCCATGACCATTTCCCGTCCTCGCCAACCCCTCGTTCGACCCGTCGTGGAGGTGAGCCCATGAAAACGCTCTTTGCACTGGTCCTGTTGGCCCTTGTGGCCATGGCGCCGACCGCGGTCGAGACGCAACAGTTCGACGCACTCGGCCGACTGACCGACATCCATTACACGAGCGGTGCTTCGATCCATTACACGTACGACGCCAACGGCAACCTGCTGAGCATCGTCGCGTCCCCCACCACCGGCGTCGGCGACAAGCCCGGGGCCGTGGCATTCATGCTCGGGCCCGTCACGCCGAACCCGGGTGTAGGGGAGCGCCGGATCGGATTCGCCATCCCGACTCGCGGCCGCGTCACCCTGCGTGTGATCGACGTCGCGGGCCGCCAGGTAGCCACGCTCATGGACCGGGATCTCGAGCCCGGTCCGTACACGGCGCAGTTCACGACAGCCAAATGGGGTGCAGGGGCGTACTTCTATACGCTCCAGGCCGGCGGACACACTCGGACCGGGAGGATGACCGTACTGCCTTGACGCGGCTGCCGAAGAACCTCCCACGAAGCGCCAGGGCGAGTCGTCAAGATGACCGACTCGCCCTGGCCGACGTGTGCGCTCACTCTCGCCAACGTCACGCTCATGTCGAGGCTCGCGCCGCGGTACGCGCGCGGAACTGTTGCTCGTCGGCGGGCTCCTCCTTTCCGGGTTCGCGCGGCCGGCGTCACCGGTTCTTACCGCCGAGCGCATCAACATCGTCGACTCGACGGGCAACGTTCGAGCGGCGCGACACCGGGAACTGGGGCGGACGCCGCAAACGCCGACGGCGCTGCGCCGGCTTGCGCCAGCGCGGCGAGCGAGGCCATGACGAGCGCGGACCGAGAGACGACTCGATGTTGGAGGTCCACCTCCCGTCTTCGGTCCGCACGGAGAGTGCCGTGGGGACGGGTGTCATCGCAGCGTCACCACCCGCTGCTCGAGGTCCACACCCGGAGCCTGCAAGCGGATGAAGTGAAGCCCCGGCGGCAGGCCCGCCGCATCCAGCGACACCGCGTAGCGTCCCGGCACGCGCTCGCCTTCGGCCAGCATCGCCAGCTCCCGCCCCTGCACGTCGAGCAGGGTGAGCCGCACGCGAGCGCGCCGTGGCACCACGTAATAGAACTGCGACAGGCCGCGGGCGGGACTCGGTACCAGCGGGCCGAGCGCGAACCTGGTGATGGGCGCTGGGGGGTCCACACCGAGAGCACCGTTCGCGATCGCGAAGGCGGCGCCGCTGGTGCCGCTGCCGATGTTGCCCGCGAAGTCCCGGGCATCCACCCGCAGGAAGCAGTCGGCGGAGGCGGGACCGGTGACGGTCCAATCGTATTGGCCGGTGTTGGCAGCACCGGCCGCCACCAGCTCCCAGGGGCCGAGGGCGCCTGCGCGAGACAGGTAGAGGTCCACCGACTCCACGCCGGGCGCGGCGGTCCTCGCGCTCCAGGAAAGCCTCCGGGTGGTGCCGATGTTCACAGTCTCACCACCGTTGGGGGAAAACACGGCGGCCGCGGGCGGCAAGGCTGGCGAGGGGAGGATCCGAGCCACGCCTCCCGCGAAGAGCCCGCCGATGTCGGTGAAGCTGCCCCCGGCGTAGATGGTGGAGCCGCTCACTGCCAAGGCATTCACCTGACCGTTCGCCCCTGGGTTCCAAGCGGTGGCGAGCCCGGTCGTGGCATCGAGCGCCGCGATCCGGCCGCGCGTCTGCCCGCCGCTGCTGGTGAAGTCCCCCCCGGCGTAGACGGTCGAGCCGGTTACCGCCAGGGCGTACACGGTGCTGTCCGCCCCCGGGTTCCAGGCGGTGTCGAGCCCGGTCGCGGCATCGGGTGCCGCGATACGGTCGCGCACCTGTCCTCCGAAGCTGGTGAAGTCCCCCCCGGTGTAAATGGTCGAGCCACTCACCACCAGGGCGCGCACCAAACTATTCGTCCCCGGGTTCCAGGCGGTGGCGAGCCCGCTCGTGGCATCGAGCGCCGCGATACGGCTGCGCGCCTGCCCCCCGATGTTGGTGAAGGGGCCCCCGGCGTAGATCGTCGAGTCGCTCACCGCCAGGGTGTACACGGTGCCGTTCGACCCCGGGTTCCATGCGGTGGCGAGCCCGGTCGTTGCATCGATCGCCGCGATGCGCCTGCGCGACTGCCCGCCCACGCTGCTGAAGAAGCCCCCGGCGTAGACCGTGGAGCCGCTCACTACCAAGGCATTCACCTGACCGTTCGCCCCGGGGTTCCACGCTCTGACGAGCCCGGTCGCGGCATCGAGTGCCGCGATGTAGTCGCACGTCTCCCCGCCGATGCTGGTGAAGAGGCCCCCGACGTAGACCGTCGAGCCGCTCACCGCCAGCGCATACAGGCCGCCGTTCGCCGCCGGATTCCACACCGTGGCGAGCCCAGTCGCGGCATCGAGCGCCGCGATGTCGCTGCGCGCCTGGCCGCCGATGTTGGTGAAGAGGCCTCCGGCGTAGACCTTTGATCCGCTCACCGCCAGGACGTTCACGGTGCTGTCCGCCCCCGCGTTCCAAACAGTGGCGAGCCCGGTCGTGGCATCGAGCGCCGCGATACCGATGCGCGTCTGCCCGCCAATGCTGCGGAAGGCTCCTCCGGCGTAGACCGTGGAGCCGCTCACCGTGAGAGCATCCACCGAGCCGCTCCCCCCCGGGTTCCACGCGGTCGCGAGCCCGGTCGTGGCATCGAGCGCC
>DATEGY010000049.1:0-2905 GCA_035279865.1 Gemmatimonadales bacterium
GGAGGAGCGCGATCCCCTCGACTTCTCCGCCGAGCTCCCTCTGATTCACGCCCTTAAGACGGCCGGCCCGCGGCTGCTCCAGCGGGAGGTCCGATCGATCGGCTGGTATTCGAGCGGAGAGATCTATCACGCCTTCAAAGCCGGACACATCGATCAAGGGTGCATGTTCGGACCCGGTCTTCCCTGGCTCGCCCACCACACGGATGAGCAGTTGCCGATCGCGGACCTCGTGCACGGCGCCCGCATGTACGCGGCGGCGGCTCTGGCGTTGTGCGGCGACTACGCAGCCCTTGCCTAAAGGGCCGAGTCCTCTCCCCCGCTCTCGTTCATCGTCCCGGGCCACCTGGTGTGGTGAGGAGCATCCGTGCGCGAGAACCCTCTGATCGGCACCTGGACGCTCGTGGCCTGGGAGCTGAGGGGGGAGAACGGCGACGGAGAGTTTCCGTTCGGGGAAGACGCCATTGGATTTCTCTTCTACAGCCCGGATGGCTACATGTCTGTGACGATCATGCGGAACAACCGGACCAAGTTCGCCTCAGAGGATATCATGGACGGTTCCATCGGCGAGAAGGCGAGGGCCGCGGAGACCTACCTCGCCTATTGCGGCCGATACGAGATCCGCGGCGACAGCGTGATCCACCACACCGCCGCCAGCCTCTTCCCCAACCGAACCGGAGCCGACCAGAAGCGCATCGTGGAAGTCGCGGGAGACCGGCTGATCTTGAGCACACCGCCGGTTCAGATCGGCGGCAGGCGACGGGTCTCGCGTCTCGTCTGGAAACGCGTGAGCGCTCTCTAGGAACTTACGGTGCGTGCTGCAGGGCCTCCGCGGCTGCCGTCCGCAGCGCCGCCTGCAGCTGAGGATCCTCACCGCGCTCCATGTCCGCGACCGTCAGCGTGGCCACCGAGTCGGGGCTGACCCCGACGTTTTCGACCTCGGCCCCACTCGGGGTGGTGATCCGCGCCACCGTCACCGACATCCCGCCCTCGGGGAGCGCCACCTCAATCGCCGCGCCCAGCGCTCCTGCCGTCCGCTCGCCGACAATCGTCGCACGCCCGTGCTCTTTCAGCGCCGCCGCCAACAACTCCGATGCGGAGGCACTCCCCTGGTCGACCAGGACGACCAGCGGGGTCTCGGGAAACGGCGGAGCGCCCAGGGTCCTCAGCACGCTGGGACCGCTTCCGTGCTCAGCGATGCGGGCCAGGTCCGTCCGGGGTGGGAGAAAGAGTCCGCCCACGCGCGCCGCTTCGCTGACGAGCCCGCCGGGGTTCGACCGCAGATCGAGAATGACGGACCGCACGGGCCCCTGCGCGTCCAGGGCCTCCAACGCACCGCCCAACACCCCGCCGGACCCCGCGGAGAAGAGGAACAGCCGCGCGTAGGCGATCCCCGGCGAGATGAACGTCGCGTAGGCGGGGATCGACGGGATGGGGGCGCGCACCACCGAGATCTTCAAGACCTGATCTCCCCGTTGCAGCACCAGATCGACGGTGGAGCCGATTGCCCCCCGAATCGCGCTGCTCGCCTTCTCGGCGTCCACGTTCCGGAGGGAGGTGCTTCCCGCCTGCAGGATCCGGTCGAACCGCTTGAGCCCCGCCCGCTCCGCCGGCGACCCGGGCAGCACATCCTCGACGAAGATCCAGGCCGCCCCGCCGTCGTCCTTTCGGGAAGAGATGCGTACGCCGATCCCGGTGATCCCCGGGTCCCCCACCAATTGACGGCGGCCCTCCTGAAACTGCTGCGGGGGGAGGAAGTAGGTGTGGCTGTCGTGGAGCGACGTCAGCATCGCCTGCGTCGCCGCGTAGGCCAGCGGCGTCGCCGGCATCGATCCCGTGCGCGCCGCCTGGCCGAACTCCGCCACAAATATGGCGTCCGCCTTCGCCGGCGTCGTGCCCGCTGGGATATCCGGGAGCGCGGCGGCATCCAGGTGGGTCCCCTGCCGCAGGATACCGATCGCGACATTCAGGGACGCCACCGCATCCACGGGATCGACGTAGTCCCGCTCGAGCACCTTGAGCGCGGCCACGACGAGCGACCCGTCGGCCGCCTCGGCCGGACGTGCGACCCCAACGGAGCCGACGGCCAGGACGACCGCCAGGACCAGCACCATCCAGTGCCTGCGCCGTACCCACGCCGTCATGCGACCACCTCCATGCTCACTTGAGGGTGCCCCATCGGGATCCATTCGTGCGTTACGTCGGGGGGTCGACGCATAGTCCCACGCCCAATAGATTCTCCACCGTGATCGGCAATCCTAGCGATCACCGACGGCCCGGGTTGCCCTCCGCCTCATCGCTCGCATCGGGGGTCCGAGTGCCGCCTTCTCCCGTCCACGTGATTATACTCATGCCCCATGACGGGATCGTGACGTCGGGCGAGCCGCGGGCGCCGTGCGCGGCGGAAGCAGACGCGAGGAGCTCTCGCCCGGTCTCGCTATCCTCTTGCGCCGGGCCGCGGACCGGCCCGGCCGACGGCGGCCAGGGCGAGGAACTCGAAGACGAGGGTCGCCGCCAGAAGCGCCGTGATGGCGGTGGGGTCATGGGCGGGGAGGACTTCCACCACATCAAACCCGATGAAGGGAATGCCGGTGAGCTGCCGGACGGTGTGGAGCCCGAAGACGCTACTGGGGCCGCCCGCCTCCGGCGTTCCGGTGCCGGGAGCGAAGGATGGATCGAAAAAGTCGATGTCAAAACTGAGGAAGGCCGGACGGCCGGCCACGCGCTCCCGGATGGCCCGGGCGACATCGGCGGGCGACATCGACAGCAGGTCCTGCATCAGCACCACCTGAAAGCCGAGCTGGCGGGTCTCGTCCAAGTCGCCGGGGGCGTACTCGCTGCCGCGCAGGCCCACCTGGATCGAGTGCGCCGTGTCCAGCAGCCCCTCCTCGCACGCCCGCCGAAAGGG
>DATEGY010000050.1:0-4421 GCA_035279865.1 Gemmatimonadales bacterium
CGGTCACCGCGGTCCCGGAAAAAATCACGGAGCGGAAAGCGGAACCGCTGGTCTCGGAACAGGTCCGCGCCAATCCCACGCTCGAGGTCATCGAGCAGGCCTACATCACCTGGGTCCTGCGGGCGGAAGGCGGGAACAAGACCCGCGCGGCCGAAGTGCTGGGGATCGATCCCTCCACGCTCTACCGCAAACTGTCGAAGTATGAAGGGACGCCGGGATCCGGGGTGGGAGCGGGGGGCGGGCAGTGACTGCGGAGCTGGAGCCGCACACCGGGCAGGATCCGGTCGGGGCGGCGACCCTCGAGCGGCTGGCGCTGGCGCCGCGCTACAACACCTGGATGTTCGAGCGCATCCGCCCGTGGGTGGGTGACCGGGTGCTCGAGATCGGCGCCGGCATCGGCAACCTCTCGGCCTTCCTCGTCGACCGCTCCCGCGTGACGCTGACGGACACATCTCCCACCTATCTCGAGGCGCTCCGCACCCGGTTCGCCGGGCGGCCGAACGTGAAAGTGGGCCGGCTCTTTCTCCCCACCGTGGACGCGAATGCCTTCGACCCTCCCTACGACACGGTGATCTGCCTCAACGTTCTGGAGCACGTCGAAGACGACGCGCGGTCCCTCTCGGCCATCCTGACGCTGCTTCGGCCGGGAGGGCGGCTGGTGCTCCTGGTGCCCGCCCTGTCCTCCCTGTACGGCACCCTGGACCGCGCGCTGGGCCACTACCGCCGGTACGGCAAGCGCGACCTCGAGGCGCGGATGACCGGTGCCGGCTTCCGCATGGAGCACACCGAGTACTTCAACCTGGGGGGCATTCCGGGCTGGTGGTTGACGGGGAGGGTGCTGCGTCGCCAGTTGATCCCCCAGGGATCCCTCAAGTTGTACGACGCCCTGGTCCCGTTATTTCGCCTCGAGCGCTTCCTGCCCTGGCGCGTCGGGCAGTCCCTCATCGCAGTCGGAGTCCGCCCGTGAGCACCACGCCTGCTTCGTCCGGTCGCCCCCTGCGGCTGTCGGTCGTCGTGCCCGCCTATAACGAGAGCGCCACCATCGAGACGGTGGTCGCGCGCCTGCGTGAAATCGGGTTGCCCATGGAGATCATCGCGGTGGACGATTGCTCCACGGACGGTACGGGCGCGATCATCGACCGCCTGGTGGCCGACAAGCGCATCGAAAAGGGGCTGAAGCATCCGGTCAACCGGGGCAAGGGCGCGGCACTCCGCACGGCGTTCGCCGAGGCCACGGGGGACGTCGTCGTGGTTCAGGACGCCGACCTGGAGTACAACCCCTCGGACCTCCCGATGCTGCTCGAGCCGATCCGCCGGGGGGAGGCCGACGCTGTCTTCGGGTCCCGGTTCCAGAGCGGGCCCCGCCGGGTGCTCTTCTTCTGGCACGCCGTGGGCAACCGCCTGCTCACCCTCGCCTCCAACATCTTCACCAATCTCAACCTGTCGGACATGGAGACGTGCTACAAGCTGATCCGGCGCGATCTCCTGCAGCGCCTGCCACTCACGTCGGACCGGTTCGGATTCGAGGTGGAGATTACGGCGCGTCTGTCCCAGGCCAATGCGCGGATCTGGGAGCTGCCCATCACTTACAGCGGCCGCACCTACGCGGAAGGGAAGAAGATCACCTGGCGGGACGGGATCGCCGCGTTCTTTCATATTCTGCGTTACAACCTGCTCCCGCCGGGCGGGGACTGGCGGTCGCACTGACCGACCCGCGCGACGGCCGGGGCGTTGCACGCAGTACCGGGACCGTCGCACTCCTCGCCGCTTTGGCGGGTGGTGTTCTCTCCTGGAACCACTTCCTCGTCGGCGTCTTTTACGACGACGGCATTTACGCGGGGCTGGCCTGGGCCATCGGCCATGGTGCCGGTTTCGTGTATCCGAATCTCCCGGGCACTCCCGCCGCCATCCACTTCCCACCGCTGTTTCCGCTGCTTCTGGCGCCGTTCTTCGCGATCTGGTCTCCGGCCGTCGCGGGGGCGATCGGCCGGGCGCTGGGGATCATCTGCTTCGCGCTGGCCTGCCGCCTGATCGTGCGGCACGCGGTCTCCCGGCGCCTGCTCGGCGACGACACGCCCCCATGGGTGACGGAGGCTCTGGTCGCAGCCGCCGCCCTGGCCATTCCGGTGCTGAGTATCCTCGGCGTGCTGCTGTCCGAGCCCGCGTTCACGCTGACCCTGGCCCTCATCATCGTGCTCGGCGACCGTCCGGCGTCCGAGTGGTCCGGAGGCCGCGCCTGGGGAGTGGGGCTCCTCGCGGCGGGCGCCTTGCTGCTGCGCTCGGTGGGGGTGGCGGCGCTGGCGGGACTCCTGGTGGTCGCCTGGCGGATTCGCCTTCCGCGGCGCCACGTGCTGACCCTCGTGCTGCCCGGAGTGCTCGCGGTCGTGGGATGGGGACTCTGGGTGACGGCTCACCGGGCGGGAATCGATCCGGCCATCGGTCCCGACTATGGCTCGTATCTCGAGACCGTCCACGATGCCGGGGTGCGGACGTTCGTCGGATCGCTCACCGATCTGCCGCGGCCGCTCTCGGTGCTCACGCTCAACTGGGTTCCGGCCACCTGGGTCTACTACGGGCTCGGGATTCCGGCGCTCGTCGTGGGGGGCTGGGGCATCTGTGTCCTGACCCGCCGGTCGCTGCTCGGCTGGGTCCTGATCGCCTACCTCGGCGTCCTGGCGCTGTGGCCGTTCCCTCCGGACCGCTTCCTCTGGGCCATCCTCCCGTGGCTCCTGCTGGCCTGGGTGGCGGGGGCCGTGGCCCTGTGGCGCCGGAAGAGCAGGGTGCTGCGGGGAAGCGTGGCACTCCTGGCGCTGGCACTCGCCTTCGGATACGTCCGGTACGAGGCCCGGGGGTTCTCCGGCCACTGGTGGGATCTGACGGCCGGCAGGATCTCGAGCAACATGGCGGAGCTGCTCCCGGCCGTCGATTCACTGCCGGCGGACGCGGTCGTGGCGACGGACAACGAGCCCCTGGTGTGGCTCTACACACGGCGGCAGTCCGTTCCTTTCTATCTCTTCGCTTACAGCGGCCGGCAGCTGCTCCAGCCCCGGCCCGAGTTTCAACTCTCCTATCTCCGGCGCATCGGGGTCACCCACGTGCTGCTTTCAGGACTGAATACCGGATCTGCCGCGCAGCTGGACCGGCTCCTGGGCGCCTATCCAGGAATGCTGACGGTCACGCGCCGGTGGTCGGGGGGCCGGGCCCTGTTCGAGCTCAAGCGTGATCACCCGTAACCGGGCCTGCCTGACCGCGGGGCTCGTGGCCGCTCTCGTGTACGCGGGGGTGCTCAGGAACGGCTTCGCCGGAGACGACGGGCACATCATTCTCGGAAATGCCCTGGTGCACCAGTGGAGCGGTGTATGGCGCGCCTTCGGCGCGTCCTACTGGCCGCCGGCGTTCGGGGGACTGCTCTACCGGCCGCTGACGCTGGCGACGTATGCCGTGGACTGGCAGCTCGGCGGTGGCGGGCCGCTCTGGTTCCACATTGTGAATGTGGGCTGGCATGTCGTGGCGAGTGTCCTCGTCGTGGTATTGGCCGACGCGTGGGGCGGGAGCGCCCTCGGCCTCCTGGCGGGGCTCCTCTTCGCGGTTCATCCCGTTCACGTGGAAACGGTGGCGAACGTCGTGGGGCGCGCCGAGCTGATGGCGACGGCCGTGGCATCCTTCGCAATCACCTCGGACGCCACGAACGTCGCGCCCAGCGACTCGATCTGCTCCTTCACCTCGGGCCGCACGTCGAAGGCCCGCACGTTGGCGCCCAGCCGCCGCGCGGTGGCAATGGCCTGGAGTCCGGCGACGCCGGCGCCGAGGATGAAGGCGGTGGCGGGAGGCAGCGTGCCGGCAGCGGTCACCAGCATCGGCAGGAAGCGGCCCATCGCGGCGGAGCCGATCAGCACGGCCTTGTAGCCGGCCACGGTGGCCTGGCTGCTCAGCACGTCCATGCTCTGGGCCCGCGTGATGCGCGGCACCAGCGTCATGGACATCACCTGGAGGCCGCGCGCCTTCAGCGCGGCGAGACTCTCGGCATCACGATTGGGCTGGAGCTGGCAGATGAGCAACGCGCCCTGCGGCAGCTGGGTCGCTTCGGCGGGTGCGGGGCACTGCACGCGGACGATGATCGTGGCGCCGGCATAAAGCTGCGAAGCGTCCACCACGCTGCAGCCGGCCGCCGTATAGGCCTCGTCGCGAAAATTGGCCTCGGCGCCGGCGCCCTGCTGCACGCGCACGGCCAGGCCCTGCTTGACGAGGCGCCCGGCCACTTCCGGCACGAGCGCCACACGATGTTCTCCGGGAGCGGTCTCTTTCGGTACGGCGACGGTCGCGGCGCTCATGACAGTCCGGGTAAAAGGCGCCCAAACATATCGCGCCTGCCCGCGAGGCCGCCATTACGCCACGGCGGCGCGTTCCACCAGTGTGAAGGC
>DATEGY010000051.1:0-2539 GCA_035279865.1 Gemmatimonadales bacterium
GCCCCGGATCGCCCTGGCGGCCGGACCGCCCGCGGAGCTGGCGGTCGATGCGGCGGGACTCGTGACGCTCGGTACCGATGATGACGAGGCCGCAGGGCGGATCGTCGTAACAGCCGCGGTGCTTCACTTCGCCCTGCTGGAGGTCCGGGACCTCCACCTGCTGGGCAAACGAGGCCTCGCGCCCCTGGATCCCGCAGACTTTGCACTGTTTCACCCCGGCGCCGAGTTTGATGTCGGTGCCGCGGCCGGCCATGTTGGTCGCGATCGTGATGGCGCCCGCCTGACCCGCCTGCGCCACGATCTCCGCCTCGCGCTCGTGATACTTGGCGTTCAGCACCTCGTGCTTCAGTCCCCGGCGCTTCAGCAGGCGGGAGAGGGTCTCGGATACGTCGACGCTCACGGTCCCCACCAGGACGGGCAGTCCCCGCTTGTGCTGCCGGTCGACCTCGTCCGCGATGGCGTTGTACTTCTCCCGCCGCGTCTTGTAGATGAGGTCGTGCTTGTCCATCCGCCGGACCGGCCGGTTGGTGGGGATCACCGACACCTCGAGCCCGTAGATCTGATAGAACTCGGTCTCTTCGGTCTCGGCGGTTCCCGTCATGCCCGCGAGCTTGTCGTACATGCGGAAGTAGTTCTGGATGGTGATGGTCGCGAGGGTCTGGGACTCCTCCCGTACCACCACGCCTTCCTTCGCCTCCACCGCCTGGTGAAGGCCATCCGACCACCGGCGTCCGGGCATCATCCGGCCGGTGAACTCATCCACGATGAAGACCTGCCCTTCCTGCACCACGTAGTCCACGTCCTTTTCGTAGAGGGCGTGGGCCTGGAGGAGCTTGTGGATGATGTGCAGGGTTTCGCTCTTGATCGCATAGTCGCCTTCCACCGTGCGGCGCCGCTCCACCTTCTGGGCCGCGGTCAGCTCGTCGTCGTGCTCGATGGCGTGGATCTCGTGCGAAATGTCGGGGACCACGAACAGCTGCGGGTCCTCCGGCGACATCACCTCCACACCCTTGTCCGTGAGGTGCACGGAGTGACCGCGCTCGTCGAGGACGAAGTAGAGGTCGTCTTCGATGTGCCGCAGCCGCTGGTCTTTGGCGGGTGACTTCCGGTCCGCCAGCACATCGAGCTCCACCCGCTGCACCGCCGCCTTGACGCCCTCCTCGTTGAGGAGCTTCAGCAACTTCTTGTTCTTCGGCATCCCGAGCTGCGCCTGATACAGCTTGGTGGTGGCTTCGTAACGGGTCTTCTCATCTGCCAGCATGGGCTCCGCGGCCGCGATCAGGTCGGACACCACGGCCGACTGCTTCCGGACCAGCTGAACCACCTGGCTGTTGAACTGGGCGTACTTGGCGTCGGATTCGGCGCCGACCGACCCGGAGATGATGAGGGGCGTCCGGGCTTCGTCGATGAGGATCGAATCCACCTCGTCGATGATCGCGAAATGGTGCTCACGCTGGACCCGCTGCTCCAGCTGGAAGACCATGTTGTCGCGCAGATAGTCGAACCCGAACTCGTTGTTGGTGCCGTAAGTGATGTCGCACCCGTAGGCCGCGCGCCGCTCCGGGGACGACGGCTCGGTATCGTCGATGCATCCCACGGTGAGTCCGAGCCAGCGGAAGAGATGCCCCATCCACTGCGAGTCCCGCCGCGCCAGGTAGTTGTTGACGGTGACGAGGTGCGCCCCGAGCCCCGGGAGGGCGTTCAGATACAAGGGCAGCGTGGCGACGAGGGTCTTGCCCTCTCCGGTCGCCATCTCGGCGATCCGGCCCTGATGCAGCACGATGCCGCCGATCAGCTGCACGTCGTAGGGCACCATGTCCCAGGTCAGCTCGTGCGCGGTCACTTCGACGGCCGTCCCCTGGAGCCGGCGGCACGCTTCGCGGATGGTCGCGAACGCTTCGGGCAGGAGCGCCATCAGCGCGTCCGCGAGCGCCGCCTTGTACCGTTCTTCGGCCTTCGCCAGATCCCGGTCCAGCGCGAGGCGTTCCTCCACGTCCGGACAGTCGTGCTTCGCTTTCTTCAGGCGGTCGACCTCGGCCTGCAGCGCCCCGACCCGCTCCGCCAGCAGGCCCCGGAACTTGGCGGTCTGTGCCTGGATCTCGGCGTCCGGGAGGGCCTTCAACCGGTGCTCGTGCTCGTGCACCTGGTTCACGAGGGGCTGCATGCGCTTCAGCTCCCTCGAGAACCGGCTTCCGAACACCTTCTGCACCAGTGCCTTGGCCTGCTGGAACGAATTCATCGCCCGCCCTGTCTACCGATAGAGTCCGTGTGCTTCGATGTACTCCCGCACCGGTTCCGGCACGAGGTACCGAATCGATTGCCTCGCCGCCACGCGCGCGCGGATGTCCGTCGCCGAAATGTCGACCGCCGGCACCGTGATGGTCCGGGTGATCCACTGGGTCCGCGGGACCTCGGTCCCCGGCCGGGCGAACACTACCACGTCCGCCAAGCCCGGGAGGGCCTCGGCATCATGCCAGCGCGGCAGCTCCCGGGCGGCGTCCGCCCCCAACAACAACAAAAATCGGTTCCCCGGCTCCCG
>DATEGY010000052.1:0-4044 GCA_035279865.1 Gemmatimonadales bacterium
CGGGACCTGGTACCGCTACGAGTTCCTGCGGCCCCTGTTCCCGGACTACCCGCGCCCCGCGGTCTGGCCCGACGGCTGGTACGTCCCGTCGAGCACCGGCGACACGGTGATCCAGAAACACACGTGCGTCGCGGACCGGAAGCGCATGCTGGAAGGGAAGCCCGCCACCGAGCAGTGCTTCGTGGTGGACAACGTGAGCTTCCTCAACAACGCTGACCTGGATGGCACCGCGCTCCCGCCCGCCGGTGCACCGAACCCGGTGCTCGCCGCGGGGGGCACCCAGCTCCGGGGCATCTTTTCGGACGACGGGATCTATGCCTGGCAATTCCACGTGGATTGGGCGGACCCGTCGAAGAGCACGCTCTCGGGCCCTGCGAAGATTTCCGTCGCTCCTTATCAGTTCCTCTGCGACGGCCAGCTCACGTCGTGCGTCCGCCAGCCCGGCACCGATCGCCACCTGGATGCCCAGGGCGACAAGCTCATGGCCCGGCTCGTCTATCGAAACGTGAGCGGCAATGAAGAGCTGGTCGTCACGCACTCGGTCGAGGCGCCGGACCGACAGGGCGGCGTCCGCTGGTACGAGTTCACCATCGTCCCTGATCGCTCGGTCCACCTCGCCCAGCAGGGCACCTATGCGCCCGACCTCTTTGACCGCTGGATGGCGAGCGCCGCGATCGACCATGCGGGCAACATCGGGATCGGCTATTCCTACGGCGGTAACGGGGCCTTTCCCGGCCAGCGCTTCGCCGGCCGCCTCGCCGGCGATCCCGCGGGCGTGCTGACGCTCAAGGAAGCCGTGCTCGCCGAAGGTGAGGGGTCGCAGAAGAACACGCTGCGGTGGGAGGACTACACGCAGACCGCGGTCGATCCCTCGGACGACTGCACCATCTGGTATGTGGGGGACTACTACAAGAAAGGCGCCGAGGGGTATGCGACCCGCATCGGCGCCTTCCGGTTACCGGGGTGCAGTGCCCGTTAAGGTTGCCACACCGTTACATCGTCGATCCAGAGGTACTGGGTCTGCGGGGCGCCGGGCATGTAGTTGTCGAAGCGAAGCTCGTTGATCCGGACGTCCGTGGTCGTGCGCCAGCGCATATTCTGCTGGCTGAGCTTCTTCACGCCATTGATCCACACTTCCTGGAGTCCGTCCGCCTGGCCCGGCGTATTCATCTTGATGTGGAACACCACCTCCTGCCACTGGCCACCCACCAACTGAGCCTTGGGCGCCGTCTGGAAGCCGAAGTTCCCGTAGCAGCAGGCCATGTCGGGCCAGTAGGTATAGAACGAAAACGGCTGCAACGTGGGCAACCCAACCTCTTCAGGATCCAGCCCAGCGTAGAAATAGTCGCTGCCGCTCGGCACGATGCCGGCCTTGCCCGAGCAGGACCACATGTCGTTGATGTTGTTGCCACACACCGTCGCGAAGTGCATCCCGTTTCCGTCACTCCGCAGATTGAGAAATCCCGGCTGGAACATCACGTAGAACCGGACATACACCTCGTCGTATCCGGGCATGAACCAGCGGACGATGTCGCCGTATCCATTCGTGGGCGAGAAGAGCGTCTGCAAGGACTGCCGGCCCCCATGCACCCGCGTGGGATCGCTCGACAGACTGTACCGACTCGGCGCTCCCACAGTCCAGCTGCTCAAGTCGGCGCCTTCGAACCCGTCTTGAATGACGATCAGGCTGTTGGGCCCGGGCGTGGGTGCGCCGCTGCCGCCCCCGCCATCCGTGCCTCCAGCCGTCGTGGTGCCTGCCGCGACGTTCGACAGTGCGCCGAACACCGCATTCACATTGAGGGTGCCCCGGAACGCCACGAGCTGGAACTGGTAGGCTGTGCCCGGCGTGAGGCCGAGCACGGTGCAGGTGTGCGTCGCCCCGACGGCCGTGCCTGCCACCGGCGTGGCGCAGGTTCCCCGGCTCACCTCCGACGCTGTCCACCACGTGAGCGAGCCCGCGGCATAACGCACGTCATAACTCGCCGCCTGGCCCGAACCGTCGTTCACCTCAGTGAATGAGAGGGTCACCTCGGTGTCGGAAACCCCTGTCACGGAGAGATTCGCGACGCTGGCGGGATTTCCTGGGGTCACCCCAGTAACCGCAACGGTGGCCGTCCCCTTGAACCCGCCGGCCGAAGCCGTGATGGTCGCCGAACCCGCCGAGACACCCGTCACGAGACCGCTCCCTGAAACCGTGGCAACCGCGGAATTACTGCTGGACCACGAGGGACTCACCCGCACACTGTCCCCGCCCCGGTTCCTACCGTACGCCGTGAACTGGGTCGTCCCACCCACGAGCACGGAGGCCGAGCTGGGCGCCACGATCACCTGAGCGAGTCTGGTCCTCAGGGCGAGCTCCGCTGACCCGGGGTCGGTGGTGGCGGCGTGGTCGCACGCCCATTGCCCAAGGGCCGCGACGCCCACGGCTGCCACCACTATGAAGTCCTTCAAGCGAAACCGCATGATGTTTTCTCCAGAAAACAGAAAGGCCGCCAGGTTCGACTGAGCGTCGAATCGCTGGCGGCCCGGCTGACGTCGCGAGCACTGGCTCACGCTTAGTCCCGTAGCTCTGCGTCACCGCCTTTCGGCGGCTTTGCTCTGAGCAGCGCTGTCATGTTGCTGCGCTGGTGCGGGTGATGAGGCGAATGCGCAGGTGCGGCACCAGTGCAGCGCGAGGCGCCAGAGTAACGAACGGGGCTCAGGCGGCGCAAGGAACAACCTGAGGCACGCGGAGGGGGAACCGGCGCACAAGCCTGAAGCAGGGAAAGCCTCAGGGCTCGGGGAAACCCTCGTACCAGGGCGGCAAGTGTTTCGAGGAGTCCTTTGCCGCTGCCATCACGGAATGGCGGCCCGGAGTTACTGGGTGCCGATGATCTGCGTCCCCGAGATCGGGATCATCCCGCCTGTGATGTGTCCCGCCGAGTCGACCGCGAGCCGAAGCGCGGAGTTCAGATGACCGACGCGGGGGACGAGGAGCATCGAGTCCACGCCATTCCGAATGACGGTGAACTCGTCGAGTGACGCATTGGCGCCCACGAACATCACGGGGATGCGGACGCTGTCGCCGCCGATCCCCCGCGCGCGCCGGAGCAGCTGCTCCAGAAACGCCACTGAGTTCTCGTAGAGCGGCATGGTTCCCGTGGGAAGATCGAAGGTCCGCTTCATCGTCCGGCCGCCACGACGCGGGGCCTGAAGCGCGAGGAGGTCGACCGCAGAAACGAGCGCGTCAGGCTTGGTGTGGATGTGGAACTTGACTGAGTCGCCGTAGCGGGACACCACGACGCCGGTGATGGACCGGTCAGTGCGGCTGAAGGTTTCGAATTCGGTGTCGGCGTAGACGATGCTGGTGTACTGCCGCCCGGACTCGAGCTGTCTTTCGGGCTTTGCGCAAGAGGCGGAGAAGGCGAGAACTGAACAGGCGAGTGCAATTCTGATCGGATTCTCCTTGATCAGTTAACCCCGGGGCTATGCCCCGGTTCACGGACGAGGATGGTGGGCCTGGGTTCCCTACAGCTCCAACTCCATGTCGATCGTGCCCTCCACCGGATGATCGCCGTACGGGGCGATCTCCTTGAACCCGTACCGACGGTACATCGCGATGGCCCGGTCCATCTTCCCGAGAATCGTATCGAGCCGTATGCGGGCGTACCCGGCGCTCCGCGCCTCCGTGAGAATCCGGTCCATCAAGGCCTTGCCGAGCCCTGTCCCCTGAAATGCGGGCCGCACGTAGAGCCGCTTCAGCTCGCAGGCGTCACCGCCGAGCGGCCTGATCGCCACGCACCCCGCAGGATCGCCGCCTACGGTCGCGAGCAGGAGTCTTCCCCTGGGCGGCACATACGCGCCGGGGAGCCCGGCCATCTCCTGGTCGAACCCCTGGAAGCACAGGCTGAACCCGAGTGACTCGGCGTACTCGGTGAATAGCCGGCGCGCGGTTTCGATTTGTCCGGGGGTCGTCGCGGCGCTGATTTCCATACACAATGAAGGTAACTGCCTTACCTGACCCCGGGCGCAAGCCCGGGGTGGACCGAAGGTGCGAGCTCGGGG
>DATEGY010000053.1:0-2129 GCA_035279865.1 Gemmatimonadales bacterium
CGTAGTCGTCCTCGCGCTGGCTGCCGCCGATGATTTCCCCATACCCCTCGGGCGCCAGACAGTCGTTGTTCAGGACGGTCCGCGGGTCCGCCGGGTTCTCCTTCATATAGAAGGCCTTCACCTCGCGCGGGTAGTTGTAGACCATCACCGGACGGTCGTACTGCTTGGCGAGGAGGGTTTCGGAGTCACCGCCCAGGTCCCGGCCCCACTCCATGTCGGCGCCGAGCGCCTTGAGCTTTTCTACCGCCTCGGTGTAGGAAACCCGGGGAAACGGCGGGCGCACCGCCTCGAGCGGCGCGAGGTCCCGCTCCAGCTCGAGCAGCTCAGGTTTCCGGCGCTCGAGACAGCGCTTGACGATGTAGCAGACGAAGTCCTCCTGGAGCTGCATATTGTCGTTCGAGTCGTTCCAGGCGACTTCGGGCTCCACCATCCAGAATTCGGTCAGATGCCGGCGGGTCTTGGATTTTTCGGCGCGGAAGGTGGGACC
Organism: Gemmatimonadales bacterium; assembly: GCA_035279865.1. Lineage (GTDB taxonomy): Bacteria > Gemmatimonadota > Gemmatimonadetes > Gemmatimonadales > GWC2-71-9 > 40CM-2-70-7. The sequence goes on from DATEGY010000053.1 coordinate 488, forward strand.
GAAGCAATACACCTTGCCCAGCGCGGCGGCCGCGGCTTCGACGTAGAGCTGCCCGGTCTGCGCCAGGTACGCCTTCCCGAGGTCGAAGTATTCGGTGGAAAAGAGCGTTCCGGCGTGCTCGCCGATCGATCCCGTGAGGATCGGCGTATCGACCAGCGTGAAGCCGCGTTCGTAGAAGAAGTCGCGGATGGCCTGGATCACTTCGGTGCGGACGCGCGCGATGGCCACCTGGCGCCGGGAGCGCAGCCAGAGATGGCGGTGCTCGAAGAGAAACGCGGTGCCGTGCTCCTTGGGCGTGATCGGAAAGTCGGCCGATGCACCCAGGATCGCGAGATCCTGCACCGTCAGTTCCACGCCCCCCGGGGCACGCGCATCGGCACGGACCACGCCGGTGACGGCGATGGAAGTCTCGTGGGTCAGCCGTCCGCTCGCCTCCCAGGCGGCCTCGGACACGTCTTTCTTGGAGAGCACCGCTTGCAGGTATCCCGTGCCGTCCCGCAGTGTGACGAACGCGATCTTGCCGCTCGAGCGGGTGGTCATCACCCACCCGCGGACGGTGACGGTCTGACCGACGCGGTCGGCCAGCGCTTCAATGCGCGTCTGTTCCGGCATAGGCGCGGCATACTAGTGACCGTGCTGTGCACTGTCAACGCGATCGCGTGCGCACCGGTCATCCGGCACGGACCCGAAAGCCAGCCGGTGACCTGGCCGGTGTATTTGGGCAGCCCCGCGCACGACATCGACGCTACCGAACACCTGGATGCGGCCCCCACACCCGCGTGGCGCGCCAACCCGGGACGGGAGATCCGGGGCGCGGCCGCCGCCGGAAAAGGCGTGCTCGCCGTCGGCACCACCGACCGGGTGGTCGCCCTCCTCGGCACCGACTCGGGACAGGTCCTCTGGGACCGCCGCCTCGCCGGGACGATCCGGGGCGGGCCCCTGCTCACCGGCAATCGTGTCTACGTCGCGACGGAAGAAACCCCGAGCGGCCGCGTGTACGCCCTCGAAATGCGCACCGGCAAGACCGTGTGGGACGAGAAGACCGGCGGTGTGGCCGCGGCGATGGCCCTCACGAATGACGGGCTCTTCGCGGGCTCCGAGACCGGGGTCCTGATGGCCCTGAATCCCGACACCGGCGGTATCCGCTGGCGCCGCCCGCTGAGTGGGTCCATTCAGGTCGCTCCCGTTTCCACCACCGCCGGACTCGTCGTCGCCACGACGGCCGACTCGCTCTACTTGGTCGATCCGGCGACGGGAGCCATTCTGCACCGCACGCCGACGCGGGGCGCGGTCCTCGGCACCCCTGCCACGGACGGCGCGCACGTCTACTTCGCGACGGTCACCGGCACGCTCGCGGGCGTCGACGCCGCGACGTTGGACACGCTGTGGACGCGGGATATGGGCTCGGGTGTCTACGGCGCTCCGGCCATCGCCCGGGATACGCTCTTTGTCCTCACGCGGACGGGCCGCCTGGTGCGTGTTCCCCTCGACGCTCCGGCGTCGGCAACGAGCGTGGAGCTCAACCTCGTCTCCGTCGCCGGCCCGACGCCACTCGCCGATGGCGTCCTGGTCGTCGACGTGGGTGGCGTGGTCCGCTGCGTCGATCCGGGCACCGGCGCCGAGCGGTGGCGCCTGACGGTGG
>DATEGY010000054.1:0-5386 GCA_035279865.1 Gemmatimonadales bacterium
GTCTTCCGGGTCTTCGATGCCGATGGAGAGCCGCACCAGCGAGTCCGTCAGCCCCATCTTCTTCCGCATCTCCACGGGCACGCTGGCGTGCGTCATGGACGCCGGGTGCCCGATCAGGCTCTCGACACCCCCGAGCGACTCGGCCAGGGAAAAGATTTCGGTAGTCTGGGCGAATTTCTTGGCCCGGGCCACGTCTCCCAGCTCGAGCGAGAGCATGGCGCCGAAACCTTTCATCTGGCGGCACGCCAGATCGTGCTGCGGGTGGGAGGGGAGTCCGGGGTAGTAGACTTTCTTGACTTTCGGCTGGCGTGTCAGCCACTCGGCGATGCGGCGGCCATTCGCGTCATGCTGGCGCATTCGCAGCGGGTAGGTCTTGATTCCGCGCAGCGCCAGCCAGCAATCCATGGGTCCCGGCACGGCGCCGGAGCCGTTCTGCAAGAACCCGATCCGCTCCGCCAGGTCATCCCGCCCGGTGACGAGCATGCCCCCGATCATGTCGGAGTGCCCGTTCAGGTATTTCGTGGTGGAGTGGAGGACGATGTCGGCGCCGTACGCGAGGGGCTGCTGGAAAATGGGGGAGGCGAAGGTGTTGTCGACGGCGAACAGGGCTCCGGCCTTCTTCGCGATCTCCCCGGCGGCTTCGAGATCCGTCAGCCGCATCATCGGGTTGGTCGGCGTCTCGACGTAGATCATTCGGGTGGCGGGCGTCAGGGCGTTCCTGATTTCGTCTTCGTCACCGGTGTCCACGAACGTGAACTTGATCCCCATGCGGGACCAGATGTGCGTCATGGACCGGTGGGTCCCGCCGTACACGTTCTCGCCACATACGACGTGATCGCCCGCCGACAGGAGCTTCAGGATGGCGTCCAGGGCGGCGAGCCCGGACCCGAACGCGAACCCGTGCCGCCCGCCTTCCAGCGCCGCGACGCACCGCTCGAGCGCCTCGCGCGTGGGGTTCTGGGTCCGGGCGTATTCGTATCCCTTATGCCGGCCCAGAGCTTCCTGGACGTACGTCGACGTCTGGTAGATGGGGGACATGACCGCGCCCGCGAGGGTGTCGAGGGTCTGTCCGGCGTGGACCGCGCGCGTACCGAAGCGGCGCTCGAGGTCCTTGTCGAAGGCTCGGCTCACAGGCGGAACGTAAGGGCGCCTTCCCCACCGGGCAAGCGAGCCGTACAATAGCGATGATGGCTTCGAATAACGGGTTGCACTGCCTGGTGGTGGACGACGAGCCGCGTCTCAGGCGCGTGCTGGTCCGGCTCCTCGAGGGCGACGGATTCGTCTGCCGGGAAGCCGGATCGGGTGTCGAAGCGCTGGAAGCGCTCGAAAAAGAGCCCGTGCCCCTCATGCTGTCGGACGTGCGCATGCCCCTCATGGACGGCGTCGCCCTGTTGCGCGAAGTGACGCAGCGGTGGCCCGACACGGCGGTGGTGATGGTGACCGCCGTGGCCGATGTCGACAGCGCGGTGAACTGCCTCCAGCTCGGCGCCCTCGACTACGTCGCCAAGCCCTTTCACCTGGACGAGGTCCGCGCCCGGGTGACCCAGGCGCTCGACAAGCGCCGCCTGCTCCTCGAGAACAAGAACTACCACCGCCAGCTCGAAGAGCGGGTGGAGGTCCAGGCCCGGCGCCTCGAGGAGATGTTCCTCGAAGGCGTCGAAATGATGGCGGACGCGCAGGAAGCGAAGGACCCGTACCTCCAGGGACACTCGCTCCGCGTGGCCGAGTATGCGACGCGGGCCGGAGCGGTGCTGGGTCTCGATGAGACGATGCAGGGCACCATTTTCCTCGGCGGCAGGCTGCACGACGTGGGGAAGATCGGGGTCCGCGAGGAGGTGCTGCACAAACCGGGCAAGCTCTCGGACGAGGAGTACCGCCACATCATGTCACACCCGGTGGTGGGAGCCCGGATGCTGGCTCGCATGCTCCGGGAGGAACCGATGGCTCTGGCCATCGTGCGCTCACACCACGAGCGGTTCGACGGCAAAGGTCTCCCCGACGGCCTCGAGGGGGACCAGATCCCGGTGCCGGTGCGCCTGGTGTCGGTCGCGGATTCGTTCGACGCCATGACCAGCGCCCGTCCCTATCGCCCACCGCTTCCGGTGGCACATGCCATCGACGAGCTCAACCGCATGAGTGGGAAGCAATTCTGGCCGGACGCCGTCAGGGCCTTCCTGAGCGCTTTCCCGGATCCGTCCCGGCTTCCCATCGCAACGCCGTCGCCGGCCTCCGGCAACGGTTCGGGTCACTAGACCCCTTATCTTTTTGCTCATGTCGAACACACTGATGGTGGGAGTGTCGGGAATCCGGGGGATCGTGGGGACCGATCTCACGCCGGAAAACGTCGCGCGGTATGCGGCGGCGTTCGGGGTGTGGGCGAAAAACGGGACGGGGGAAGCGGGAAGAGGGAAGCGTGTCCGAGTGGTGGTCGGGCGCGACGCGCGGACCTCCGGGCCCATGCTCCAGGCGGCGGCGGTGGCGGGATTGCAGTCGGTCGGAGTCGATATCGTCGACATCGGACTGACCACCACCCCGACCATCCAGCTGGCCGTCGAGCACCACCACGCCCGGGGGGGCATCATCCTCACGGCAAGCCACAACCCGATCGAATGGAACGCGCTCAAGTTCGTCGGGGCGGACGGCATTTTTCTTGATACGGTAGACGGGGCTCGGGTCCGGGACCTGGCGGCGGGGGACTCGCTGCCACGGGCCGACTGGTCCGGAATCGGGCAGGTGTTGGAAGATGACACGTCCATCACGCGTCATCTCGACCTCATCCTGAACCTCAAGGCCATCGACGTGCGCGCCATCAGGAAACGGCGTTTCCGGGTGGCGCTCGACTGTGTCCGGGGAGCGGGTGGCGCCATCATGCCGGAGCTCTTCGAGCGGCTGGGGTGCCGGGTGGTCGCCATCAACCTGGAAACGGATGGCCGCTTCCCCCGGCCACCGGAACCCATCCCGGCGAACCTGACCGCGCTCGGCAAGCTGGTCCGTTCCAAGAAGGCCGATCTGGGGGTCGCCGTGGACCCGGATGTCGACCGGCTGGCGCTGGTGGATGAACGGGGGCGGGCGATCGGCGAGGATTACACGCTCGCGTTCGCGGTTCGGGCCCTGCTCGGCAAGTGGAAGGGCCCGAAGCGGAAGCTGGGCCCCGTAGTGGTGAACCTCTCGACGTCCCTCGTGGTGGATGACGCGGCGCGGGATGGCGGGGTCGATATCCTGAGGGCCCCAGTGGGCGAAGCTCACGTGGCCCGGATGATCCTCGGCAGCAGGTCCCCGATCGGGGGGGAGGGGAACGGCGGCGTCATGTATCCTGCCCTTCACGCCGGGCGTGACGCACCGCTGGCGGCGGCGATGGTGCTGGCCCTGCTGGCGCGGGTCCAGCGGCCGGTGAGCGAGATCGTGGCCGCGCATCCGCGGTACGTGATCGTGAAGGGCAAGGTCCCGCGCGGCGCGGCGCTGGATCGTGTGTATCAAGCACTCCGGTCCCGCTTTCCCGATGCGGGCGTGAACACGGACGACGGATTGCGGCTGGCCTGGAGCGATCGCTGGCTCCACGTGCGGCCGTCCAACACCGAGCCGATCATCCGGCTCATCGCGGAAGCCCCCACGGGCGCGGACGCGGAACTTCTGGTCGACGAAGGGCGGCGGGTATGTGCGGCATCGTAGGCTACGTCGGGACACGCGCCGGTGCGCCGGTCGTGCTGGAGGGTCTGAAGCGGCTCGAATACCGGGGCTACGACTCGGCGGGACTCGCGGTCGTGAACGGGTCCCGCGTGGACGTCTTCAAGGCTCCCGGAAAGATCGCCGTGCTCGAGGCCGAGCTGGGTCCGACGCTTCCCACGGGCCACACCGCCATCTGCCACACCCGCTGGGCGACGCACGGCGCCCCGAACGCGGTGAACGCGCATCCGCACACGGACTGCGGCGGCACCATCGCCGTGGTCCACAACGGCATCATCGAGAACGCGGGGGCCCTGCGCACCGCCCTCACCAAGCGCGGGCACGTGTTCCGGTCCGAGACCGACACGGAAGTGCTGGCGCACCTGATCGAAGAGCTGCACACCAAGGGCGCTCCGCTGACGGAATCGGTGGCGGGTGCGCTCCGCGAGGTCGAGGGGACGTACGGCATCGCGGTGGTCTCGGGCCGGGAGCCCGATACCATCGTCGCGGCGCGGAAAGGCTCTCCGCTCCTGGTGGGCGTGGGCTCGGGTGAGAACTTCATCGCTTCGGATGCCTCGGCGGTCCTCTCGCACACGCGCTCGGTGGTTTATCTGGACGACGGCGAAATCGCGGTGATCCGGCCCACCGAGTACCGGATTCTCGATCACCACACGGTGGAGAAGGAAAAAACCGTCACCCACGTCGACTGGGACCTGGCGACGGTGGAGCGGGGCGGCCACGCGCACTTCATGCTCAAGGAAATCCTGGAACAGCCGGAGAGTCTCCGGAACACGCTCCGCGGCCGTCTGCTCGAGGATGACGGGGACGTCCGGCTGGGAGGCCTCAACATCTCCGACGAGGACCTGCTCCGCATCAACCGCATCGTGATCACCGCCTGCGGCACGTCCTGGCATTCGGCGCTGATCGGCGAATACATGATCGAGGAGCTCGCGCGGATCCCCACGGAGGTGGAGTACGCCTCCGAGTTCCGGTACCGGAACCCGATCGTGGATGACCGCACGCTGGTCATCGGCATTTCGCAGTCCGGTGAAACGGCCGACACGCTCGCCGCCCTCCGCGAAGCCAAGCGGCGCGGCGCCCGGACCATCGGTCTCGTCAACGTGGTGGGTTCCACCATCGCCCGTGAAGTGGACGGCGGCGTGTACCTTCACGCGGGCCCGGAAATCGGGGTCGCGTCGACCAAGGCGTTCACCAGCCAGATCGCGGCGCTCGCGCTCCTGACGCTCAAGCTGGGCCGTCTCCGCGCGCTGTCGATTCTGCAGGGCCGTGAAGTGGTCAAGGCGCTGGCGAAGTTGCCGGAGCTGGTGGAGCGGGTGCTGGCACGGGCGCCGCAGGTGGAGCAGCTGGCCGAGCGGCTGCAGCGGGCGCAGAACGTGCTCTATCTGGGCCGCGGCTACAACTTCCCCGTGGCGCTGGAGGGCGCGCTCAAGCTCAAAGAAATCTCCTACATCCACGCCGAGGGGTATCCGGCGGCGGAGATGAAGCATGGGCCCATCGCGCTCATCGACGATCTGATGCCGGTGGTGTTCGTCGCCCCGCGGGATGCCGTCTACCAGAAGGTCGTGAGCAACATCGAGGAAGTGAAAGCCCGCGGCGGCCGGGTGATCGCGGTGGTCACCGAGGGCGACACCGGCCTCGCCACCCTCGCGGAGCATCGCATCGAGGTGCCGGAGACGCTCGATCTGCTGACGCCGATCGTCAC
>DATEGY010000055.1:0-4378 GCA_035279865.1 Gemmatimonadales bacterium
CCTACAGACTAGACGCGCAGACGCACGGACGCGTAGACGCACAGAACAACCCTACAACCCGCCACCTGATCACCATCTGTCGCGTCTGCTGCGTCTGTTAACCAGGTGTTCAGGGTGGCTGAGGGGACTTGAACCCCCAACCTCTGGAGCCACAGTCCAGCGCTCTAACCGGTTGAGCTACAGCCACCACGGCGAGCACCCAATTTATCGGAGTGGCGGCCTTGATGGTACCCGCCGTTCCCAACCCCGGGCGCAAGCCCGGGGTTAAGCGGGAATCGGTTCACCTGGCCCTGCGCTGGCGGCTCGGGATTACCCCAGAGTCGGGTATTTCCGGTGAAACCCCGTCGCCTCCTGATAGGCCCGCCCCAGCGCGCACAGCGCCGCCTCGCCGTACAGCTTCCCCAGGAACGTGAGGCTCACCGGGGTCCCCGGACCTCCATAGTTCCCGCCGAAATCCGGCGAAAACGCGGGCGCGTCCGTGCCCCGGAACCCGTTCGGCACGATCAACGCCGGATGCCCCGTCAGGTTCGTGATCACGAGCTGCAACCCGAACGTCGGCGTGACGACCACGTCATACTGATCAAAGATCTTCGCCATCGCCTCGATCCCCAGCTTCCGGGCCCGGTTGGCCTGGATGTACTCGACCGCCGGCATGAACCGGGCGGCCCGGAAAATATTGGGCCAATCGTTCGGGCCCTGCTCCGTCAGCAACTTGTCCTTCCCCGACCGCGTCAAATCATCGAACGCCGCCGCCGCCTCGGCGTTCAACAACGCCGACATGCCCTGCCAGGGGAGATCGTACGGGAGCGACACCTCCTCGAGCTTCACCCCCATCGCCCGCAGTTTCGCCACGGCGGCGTCATTGAATGGCCTGTCGTACTGCGTCTGCGCCCGCTGGGTCTCCTGTCGCTTCCGCTGTGCCTCCCGCGCCTGCCGCTCGGCGTCGGTCAACTCACTGTCGGGCTTGGGGGGAGTAGCGGGCGCGACGGTCGTGGGGCGCGGCGGGCCGCCCTCGAACTCGGCCTTGAGATACCCGACCTTGAGCCTTTTCCAGTCGAGCTGCGCGTCCCAGTTGAACGCCGCCGCCCGCACGGTCCGGTCCCCGCCGTCGGGACCCTGAATCGCATCGAGCACCAGCGCGCAATCCTCCACCGAACGGCAGATGGGCCCCAGCTTGTCCATGCTCCACGACAACGCCATCGCCCCCGTCCGCGGTACCCGTCCGAACGTGGGCCGCAGGCCGGTGACGCCACATCTCGTCGAGGGCGAAGAGATTGAGCCGAGCGTCTCCGAACCGATCGAGAACGCCACGCACCCGGCACTCGTGGCCGACGCGGGGCCCGCCGACGACCCCGATGACCCCTGCGCGAGGTTCCATGGATTCCGCGTGATCCCGCCGTACCAGTGATCCCCCTGCGCCAGCGCGCCCAGCGTGAGTTTGGCGATCAGCACCGCGCCCGCCCGGTCGAGCCGTTGCACGACCGTCGCGTCTTCGTCGATCACTTGATGCTCGAACCCGCCGGCGCCCCACGTGGTGGGGTAGCCCTTCACCGCCAGCAGGTCCTTCGCCCCCCACGGCAGTCCGTGCAACGGCCCGTGGTACTTCCCGGCCGCGAGGTCGCGATCGGCCTGCCGGGCCTGTGCGAGCGCGCGATCCTCGGTGATGGTGATGACACAGTGCAGCTGCGGATCGAGTCGCTTGAGTCGGGCGATGTACATCCGGGTGAGATCGACGGACGAGACTTTCTTCGCGCGGACCAGACTCGCCAGCTCGCGCACCGTCGCAAAGCAGAGGTCCTCGAGATTCTTGGGCAGGGTACCGGCAGGTGCCGGCGCCGACATCCGCATCGGCTTTCTGGCGGTCTGGATGCGCATCCCGGACGGCACCGGATCGAACTCGTACGCCGGAGCCACGCTGTTCGCCATGCCGAGCTTGTGGATCGCGTCGTACCCCGCCACGCGGTTGTTCAACGTGTTGAGCATGGCGTCCACGTCTTCGGGCGGAATGGGGACGTCGGCGATCGTGGCCGCCTGCAGCACCATGTCCTTGGTGACGGCACTCTGGCCCTGGGCCAGCGCGTAAAGGGCGCCCGGGAACAGCGTGGCGCCCAGACCGAATCGGGAAGCGGTGGTGAGAAAAACACGACGGTCGACCATGTCGGCTCCTGCCTGGGTGAGGACGAGGGCCTAACAATGGTCGACCGTCGCCAGGTTGGCGACCCCCGACTCCGCGGGTGTTACGGAGGGGTCAGCATCTTGAAGTAGGCTGCGACGTCGAAGTTGGTCGGGTCCACTTCGAAGTAATGGCCCCGCGAATAGTGCCCCGTGGTCGGGAAGTACGGCGGCGGGTTCGTCATGCCGCACGCGTCGTACGAGTACCGTTTGATGTAGCCGTGCCCGTCCGTGAGGCCGACTGCCCCGCGCGTGAGCTGGATGATCCCGCCGGTCAGGTACAGGCAGCCGCGTCCATCCTGGTTCGCGTCGCACCCCTCCGCGTTGGTGGGGCCCTGGTCGTAGTTCTCGCCGGTGAACTGGGCGAGCGCGAGGACCATGCCCTGGACGAATTCGTCCTTGGTCCCCTTGTACGTCTTGTAGTTGTTGTTGGACCCGCTCCCGCCGCTCGGCCCCTTGGGCTGCTGAGGGGAGTTGAGCACGTTGTCCGCCATCACGACGTCCAGGCCGGCGAAGAGTCCCAGCACGTCGGCGCACGTGCCGAGGGACGGGTCGGTAACGTAGGTGATGTTGTCGACGATCACGATGTTCCCCGTCGCGGCCAGCGTCACCTGGCCCCGCAGCTTCCCGGACACGGCGACGTTGCCGTTCACGAAAATGACGCCCTTGAAGCTGGGATTCAGGCCCCGGTTGATCGGCCACAGGTAGGCGCCGTCGGGCCGTCCCGCCACGAGCGGGCTCACAGTCCCCGGCCACTTGAGCCACTGTCCATGGGCGTCGGTCGCCTTGAACGTGCCCCACAGCGTGTCCGCGCCGCCGAGGTAGCACCGCTTGCTCACACTGTTCAGGGACGACACGTAGTTATCGCTCGTCCCCGACGTGCCGAGGTAGTGGGACCGCGCGCTCTTGAAGACGCCGCTGTGGAAGTCTCCGCATTGCTCCGAGTCCCGGAGACCCTGGGAGCCGTAGCTGGCCGGCTCGTCGGCGACCACCCAGCCGGCCGAGTCGCTCTGATAGACTTTGATGAATCCCTCGTTGGCGCCGGTGGTCTTGCCGTCACCATCCAGGTCGACGGCGACGAACTCGATCCGCACGGTGGCCTGCCCCAGCGCCCCCGTCGTCGTGCCGGTGATGACCATGTTCCCGGCCGACGCCTGCGTCTGGAGCTTCGTGAGATCGGCCGTCGTCGGGAACGGAATGTTGGCCGACTTCTCCGTGTAGCCCTGCTTGAAGGTGCCGTTCCCCTTCCCCGAGATGGTCTTCGCCGTGGTGACCGGACCGAAGAACGTCGCCCCGGACGAGGCAATGTTGATCACGTCGTTCGAGTGGACCGGTCCGTAGATCTGGTCGCCGTTCGCGAACTGAATCGAGCCTTCGGCGTTCGTGAAGTAGGCGTACTTGGCGAAGCTCTCCTGATAGACCTCGCCCCGCCGCACCACCATGTCCCCGAACACGTCCTTCACCACCGTGACGGCGCTGGCGTACACGCCGTATTCCCCCGACGTGATGCCGGTCGGCCCGATGTAGGTGGACCGGGTCACGTTCGGAATCGGCTTGTTCGCGGCGTCGTAGATCACGGCGTTCGACTCGAAGGCCTTGAAGCCCGAGTCGGGCATCAGGGTCTTGTTGCCGTTCACGGCCGACCGCGCTTCCTCGATCCCGGCGTCTGCGGCGTTCTGCAGCAGCGTCTCCCGCTGGCGGTATTTCATCACCAGGGTGGCGTTTCCCCCCAGCATGACCGCGGTGACGGCCAGCGTGGCGATCACCAGGGTCAGGAGGAGGACGGTCACGAGCGCGATACCGCGTTCGTTCTTCATCCTCAGGGGAAGTCGTCGGGACAGCATACGGGTCTCCTTGCGGGTGGGTCAGGGAATGGTGACGACACTGGAGGTCGCGGGCGACGTCGAGAGCGACGGCGTGCAATCCTGCGCCGCCAGCTGGTACTGGTAGTTCTGTCCGGAGGTCACGCCGGCGTCGACGTAGGAATAGCTCGCCGACCCCGCCGGAATGGCGACATACGGGGTGCCCCAGTCCGTGACCCCCCCGGTCCGGCGCCAGAGCACGTACCGGACGACGTCCTTTTCCCCTCCGGTCTCGTCGGTCGAGGGGCTCCAGGTCAGGTTGATCGCGGGCGTACCGTCGGCCTGGGTGATCGCCCCCGCCGAGAGGCTCACGCCCAGGAGGGGTGGCGACCCGCACGTTTTCT
>DATEGY010000056.1:0-13334 GCA_035279865.1 Gemmatimonadales bacterium
TCCGGTCGCGTGCGCTTCATTCGACTCCTTCAGCAGCCAGGCGCACAGTGCGGGGGTCAGGGTCAACGCCACGATCCCGGACAGCACCACCGAGATCACGATGGTGATGGCGAACTGTTTGAAGAGCTCTCCGGTCACGCCGCCCGTGAACGCCACCGGCACGAATACGGCCACGAGCGAGAGCACGATCGCGACGAGGGCGCCGGCCACCTGCTGGATGCCCTTGTCGGCGGCGACCCGGGCCGACACACCCTCCGACGCCATGATGCGTTCGACGTTCTCGATCACCACGATGGCGTCGTCCACGACGATGCCGATGGCGAGCACCAGCGCGAAGAGCGTGAGCACGTTGATGGACATGCCGAGGAGCTTCAGCCCCAGGAACGTGCCGATGACCGAGACCGGCACGGCCAGCATGGGAATCAGGGTGGCACGCCAGCTCTGCAGGAACAGGAAGACCACGAACGAGACCAGGATCATGGCCTCGATCAGCGTTTTCACCACCTCGTCAATGGACGCGGTGACGAACGGCGTGGTGTCGAAGGGCACGGAGTAGGTGATGCCCGCCGGGAAGCCCGCCTGGAGCTCGTCCATCCGCTTGGTGACGGCATCGCGTACGGCGATCGCATTGGCGCCCGGTCGCAGATAGATGAGGTCGAAGGCCGTGGGTTTGCCGTTCAGCCGGGCCGCGAAGTCGTTGCTCTGCGACCCAAGCCGGGCGTGGCCCAGATCCCCGATCCTGATCACCGAGCCGTCGGCCTTGGATCGCACGATGATGCTGTCGAACTGCGCCGGCGTGGTGAGCCGCCCCTGGGTGGTGACGGGGATGGTGAGCTGGGTTCCCTGTGGCGACGGCTCGCGGCCGATCCGGCCCGCGGGGTTGGTGGCGTTCTGTTCGCGCACCGCCGCGGCCACCTGACCCATGGTCACGCCCATCTGGGCCATCTTGTCGGGGTCCAGCTGCAGCAGCATGGAGAACTGCAGTCCGCCGAAGGTCTGCGCGTTGCCGACGCCCGGGACGCGCTTCAGCTCGTCTTCGACGTACAGCTTGAGGTAGTTGGTCAGGTAGGCCGCGTCGTACCGCGGGTCCTTGGACGTCAGGCCGACGACGGCCAGGATGTCGTTGTTCGCCTTGAGAATCACGACGCCGTTCTGCCGGACCGCGTCGGGGAGCTGGGGCGTCGCCACCTGGACGGCGTTCTGGACGTCCACCGAGGCCAGGTCCTGGGATCGGTTCACGTCGAAGTAGATGGACAGTCCCATGGTCCCGTCCGACGCATTGGCGGACGAGTAGTAGAGGAGTCCCTGCAGACCTGAGAGCTGCTCTTCGATCGGCCCGGCCACCGCGTCGGCGACGTCCTGCGCCGTGGCGCCCGGATACGCCGCCACGACCTGCACCGCGGGGGGCGTGATCGTGGGGTATCGCGACACCGGCAGGAGCCCGATCGAAAAGATCCCCATCAGCGTGATGGCGATCGAGATTACCGCCGCCAGCACCGGCCGGCGGATGAAGAAATAACGGATCTGGTGGTTGTTGCCGCCCGCGTCGGGCGTACCGCCGCTCATCGATCCTTCCCCGGCACGCTGGCGGAATCAGCGAGCGGCTTGGGAACGACGGTGCGGCCTGGGAAGACTTTCTGTACGCCGTCCACGATCACCCGGTCACCGGGGTTCAATCCGCTGGAGATGATCCACTGGTCGCCGCTCCACGGACCCGGCACGATGTCCTTGGCGTGGACCGTGTCGCCTGCACCCACGACGTAGACGAACTGGCGTCCGAGTCCCGTCTGGACGGCGCGCTGGGGCACCGCGATGGCGGAGTCGCGGGTGAAGCCCAGCAGACGGACCTGGACGAACTGGCCCGGCATCAGCAGGTGGTCCGGGTTCTGGAAGGTGGCGCGGAACTCCTGGGTGCCGGTCGCGGCGTCGAGTGACGGTGCGACAAAATCGAGCCGTCCCGTCCGGGGGAGGGTCGACCCGTCGGGGAGCACCGCCTGGACCTCGAGGGCGCTGCCGGCACGCGTGAGCGACCGCGAGGAGGCGTGCCGCTGCCAGTCGAGGAGCTGGGACGACGACGGCCGGAACGAGATGTACACCGGGTCGATGCGGTCGATGGTCGTCAGGAGATCGCCGGACCCGGTGACGCGGGCGCCGACCTCCAGATTGGTCCGCCCGACCCGCCCTTCGATCTCGGCTTTGATCTGCGTGTCGTCGTAGTCCTTTTTCGCCTGATCGTAGACAGCCTGTGCCGCCGCGAGCGAGGACCGCGCGTTGTCCACGTCCTGTTCCGCCACGGCGTGCTGCGCGAGCAGGGGTTCGACCCGGTTGAACGTCGACTTCGCCGTCGCGAGCCGCGCTTCGGCGCTGTGATAGGCCGCCGCGTAGCGCACCGTGTCGATCTGATAGAGCACCTGACCCGGCTGGACGATCTGTCCTTCGTCGAACTCACGGGCCGTAATGATGCCGTCTACGCGGGAGCGGACTTCCACGCGGCGGTACGGGAGCACGGCACCCGGGAACTGATAGGTCTCGGGGACCGCGTTCCGTTGAGCGGTCACGATGGTGACCTGTGTGGGCGGGAAGCCGCCGAAGCCCCCTGCCTTCTTGCAGCCGGTGATCAGAAGGAGGGCCACGAGGGCGCGGACACCAATGGTCTTCGTTGTCATCTCTGAGGTCGTCGAGAAGTGTCTTTGAAGAACGCGAAAAGGGGCGGAAAGGTTTTGGAAATCGGGCCGCTGGAGGGTACCCAAACAAAACCCGAAATGCAAGTCACCCGGGATGAACGGGGGTCAGTGGGGGGTGGGGATCTCCTGGAACCGGATGTTCTGGATGCCATACTGCTTCCAATCCTTGTAGTCGAAGTGCCACCATTCAAAGGGGTACACCGTAAACCCCTCCTTCTCCATCGCGGCCCGCAGGACGTCCCGCATCTGCCGCTGGGCCGCGGTCCCCCCCGTGTACGTCGGGTAGGCACGCTCCGACATCTCGTCGTACACGCTCGGCATGTCGACCAGTTGACCATCCGAGAGCCGGTATAGTGACAGGTCCACCGCACATCCCCGGTTGTGCCGGGACCCGTCGGCCGGGTTTGCCACGAAATCGTGCTTATCCCGAGGCGTGGCGTCCCAGAAAATCTTCGTGATGTACCAGGGCCGGTACGCGTCGTGGACCAGAAGCCCATACCCCTGCGTCCGCAAAGCGTGGCTCACACGCACCAGCGCCTCCGCCGCGGGCCGCTGCAGGAACGCCCGGGCCTGCTCATAGAGCGGCGTGCTCAGGAAGTTGTCGGTCCCCGCGTACCGGATATCCAACCTGATAGACGAATCGAGGGTCACGATTTCGACAAGGTCGGACGCCTTGAAAGGCCCCGCTTCGGCGGGCGGCGTCGCCTTGAGCGCCTCCGCCCGCAGCTCCGTCACCGGCCTGACCGGGGTGATCCGGAAGACCTTGGGGGCGGCGGGAGCGGTGGCGGCGGGCGTTTGAACCGCCAACAGAAGCAGGAGGGCTTTCATCACGTGCCGAACCTCTTGATGGCGCGGGCTTTGGCCTTCGCGGCCTCGGCTTCGCGGTTCTTCGGCGGCGCGGTGGTCACGAGCGCGTCCAGGAGGCGCGTCACAATGGCGGATACCTCATCCACCGCTCGGTCGAAGGACTCCTGGTTCGCGGCCGACGGCTTCGTGAAGCCCGAGACCTTCCTGACGAACTGCAGGGAGGCGGCCCGGACCTCGTCCGTCGTGGCGGGGGGTTCGAAGTGGTACAGCGTCCGGATGTTGCGGCACATGGCTTGTCATCTCCGAATTGCGTTCCTGAAAGGGAATCTGGTCGGTAAGTTGAGGGATGACCAGACTCCTGCGGGCTCAGGCCCTCGTCGGCGCGATGATCCTCGGCGCGGCGTGCATCGGGGCGGATGCGAACCCGGCCGTCGATCAGACGGCGCCACCGCCCATCGACCACGTCTTCATCATTGTACTGGAAAACCGGAACTACGACGCCACCTTCGGCCCCGGCAGCGCGGGGCCCTATCTGGCCGACACCCTCGTGAAGCAGGGCGCGCTCCTCACGCAGTACTATGGGATCGGGCACGCCAGTCTCGACAACTACATCGCGATGATTTCGGGGATCGCGCCCAATCCCAGCACCCAGGGCGACTGTCCGGTCTTCACCAACTTCGTCGAAACGGGTCCGTCCCCCGATGGCCAACCCATCGGCTTGGGGTGTGTGTACCCCACCCATGTACTCACGATCGGGAATCAGCTGGCCGGGGCCGGGAAGACCTGGCGCGCGTACCTCGAGGACATGGGGAACAACCCGTCCCGGGAGGCGGCCACGTGTGCGCATCCCGCCATCGGGGCGGTGGACCCCACCGAGCGGGCCGACAATACCAACCACGACCGCTACGCCACCAAGCACAGTCCGTTCATGTATTTCCACGCCGTGATCGACTCGGCGTCGTGCGCGCAGCGCGTCGTGCCCCTGACGAACCTGGACGCCGATCTCAAGGCCAACACCCCGGACTTCTCGTTCATCGTCCCGAATCTGTGTCATGACGGGCACGATCCGAGCTGCGTCGATCAGCCGGGCGGGCTGGCGGGCATCGACGAGTTCCTCGCCCACTGGGTGCCCGCGATCACGCACTCCGCCGCGTTCAAACACGGGCTGCTGGTGATCACCTTCGACGAATCCGGGAACGACGACACGTCCTGCTGTGACGAGCCCTCCGGCCCCAACACCCGGGTGCCGGGTGGCGGCGGGCCGGGAGGTGGGCGGACCGGCGCGGTCCTCCTGTCGCCCTATATCGCGCCGGGGACGATTTCTGCCGCGCCCTACAACCACTATTCGCTGTTGCGGACCATTGAGGACATCTTCCGCCTCCAGCCGTACCTCGGCTACGCCGGCCGGCCCGGGCTCGCGCCCCTCGGGGCCGACGTGTTCACCAGGTGATAGTGGTCGACTTTCCGGACGGTCCAGACGACGCGCTCAACGAGGACGACTTCCCGACCGGCGACGGGACGGCCGACGATGCCGCGGTGGTGGTGTGCCCGTACTGCGGGGAAGAGGTCGAAATCGCGCTCGATGCGGGTGGAGAGGAGAGTCAGGAGTACGTCGAGGATTGTGAGGTGTGCTGCCGGCCGTGGAATGTGACCGTCCACTACGGGTCGGGGGGAACGGCGGACGTACGGGTGGAGCGGCTGGAGTGAAGGCGCTACTGGCTGCTCTGTTGGGATTGACGCCCCTGCCGCCGGTCCTGGTGGCGCAAGCCGACGCCTACGCACCCGCCCGCTTCAACTGGACGACGGTGAACGTCGCGGTACTCCCTGATACCCTTGCCGGCGTGTCCGTTTGGATCTTCTCATCTCGCACGTACGATCCGAGCCACCACATCCAGTACGGCGGAACCTTCGAGCCGAAGGACGTTCCCTCCTGGGCGCGTCGGGCCGACTCGCTCCTCGCCGACTCCCTGCCGATAGCCGATACGGCGAAATGGATGTCGGCTCCCACGATCGTGTCATCGACAGGCGGACTCCTGGGTTGGCAACGGATTCACAAGAAGGGGCAGTGGCAGAACCGCGCGTTGCTGGCCTTTTATCCGGCCCCCGTCTCTCACGGTGCCGAGCGTGAACCCGTTGAGCTGGACCTGAGTCTCCCTGACGCCCGTGAATTCCTGGACAGCATGGTGAGCAAGGCCGCCGTGAGCCGGTTCGTGCCCGACACCACGCGCTTCGGTCTGGCCGACATTGCGCACGTGCAATCAAAGCCGGAGGTCATCTCCGGCCCGCCTCCCCGGTACCCCCAATCGCTCCGTGACAACGGCATTCAGGGGACGGTCTGGATTCAGGTCATCGTCGACACGGCGGGACACCCTGAGCCCCACACCCTCAGGGTGCTGATGTCGGATGATCCAGGGTTCGAGCAGGAAGCCACGCGCGCCATCCTCGGGACGCGTTTTAAGCCGGCCCGCGTGGACGGGAAGCCGGTCCGTGTCCTGGTGGTGATTCCGGTGAATTTCACCCTCGGGCACCCCTGATCTGGCGGAGTTCCGTCTGCGCCACCACGACCGTGGTGGCCGTCAACCGGAGAGACTCGCCGGGTTGCCGTTGTACCAGGATTGGCAGGTCAGCCGTGATCACCACCGCGATCTTCGGGTAGCCTCCCACCGTCGGACCATCCGCCATCAGCACAATCGGCAAGCCATCGGGCGGCATTTGAATGGCGCCGACGCACGCGGCTTCCGATGGCAAGTCGGCGGCCGGGGCGGCCACCGGTTCTCCCTCCAGCCGGTAGCCCATCCGGTCTGATGCGCGGGACACCTTCCACTCGGTCCGCAGGAACTGATGCCAGGCATCGTCGGTGAAGAGGTGGCGCTGCGGCCCCTCGACCACCCGCACCACGCCGGCCGCGTAGCGCGGTTCATCTGCGGGTGTCGTCGCCCCGGTGGTGGGGAGGGACCCGATGGGGATCCGGTCACCAGTTTTGATCGCGTGGCCGAGTCCAGCGGGGAGATAGGTGGAGCGACTTCCGAGGATCACGGCGGTGTGGAGACCGCCCGCGACCGCCAGGTACAGGAAGCGCCCGACCGCCGGCCGGGGCAGCACGAGCTCCTCGCCGGCCCGAACGGCGTGAGTGACCGACACCCCGGGTCCACGAATGGCCGCCACGACATCGCGATCAAACTGCAGACGCCCTCCCGTCAGGGCCCATTCGAAGACGGCGGCGTCGTCGGGGTTGCCCACCATCAGGTTGGCGGCGTGCGACGCCCACCGGTCCATCGCTCCGGAGACGGGCATGCCGGCCCGGCGGAGGTTGTGCCACCCTCGATCCTGGATCGTACAGTACGCGGGAGCGTGGAGGACGGTGATCATCGGACGGGCTCGAAGCGCACGCGGTCACCTACGCGCAGGAGCGCCCCCTGCGACGTGTCAAACATCACCGTCCCGGTTCGTCCGATGAGATGCCAGCCGCCGGGTACGGCAAATGGGTAGACGCCGGTTTGCCGGTCGGCGATGGCGACCGCGCCCCGCGGAACCCGCGGTCGCGGGGAGGCACGCCTCGGAAGGGCGAGCGACGGATCGAGCTCCCCCAGATAGGCCCACCCCGGGGCAAAGCCGACGAGGTAGACGTCGTACCATCGCTCGCTGTGCCGGGCGACCACGGCGTCGGTGCTCAGGCCTGTCCGTCTCGCTACGTCCTCCAGATCGGCGCCATCGTAGATGACCGGGATGCGGACTTCCCGACCCGCGAGGGTCGCGGCATCGCCGGGCGCGCCCTTCAGAGTCGCGAGCACCCGATGGGACATGGTCTGAAAGTCAACCTGAGCCGGGTTGTAGAAGATGGTCAGCGTGGTGTACGCGGGGACGAGGTCCTCCACGTCCGCCAGTTTCTCCACTTTCGACAGGAGCCCCCGCACCCAGCGGTGCGTCTTCGCGCTGATTCCCCCCGGCCAGGTGATCGTCAGCGCGCGATCGCCGAGCGGCGTGACACGGGGGAAAATCACGCGGCAAATGGAGCCGGGGTGATGCCGGCCCCGACGAAGCGGGCTCGCACGGCCTCGAGCAGGAGGGCGGCGTGCGGACCATCGCCATGCACGCACAGGGAATCAGCGTGGATGGTGAGGTCCGGCCCGTCGCGCGGCGTGAGCCGGCCCTCCGTCACGAGCCGGAGCGCGCGTTTCACGGCGGCCCCGACGTCGTCGAGGAGCGCGCCCGGCTCCCCGCGCGGGACCAGCGTCCCATCCGCGCGATACCCGCGATCGACGAACGCCTCGGCGGCGACGCGGACCCCTGCGCGACCCGCCTCCTTCATCATCTCGCTGCCTGGCAGACACAGGAGCACCAGGTCCCCGGCCATTCGAGTGGCGCCCACAATGGCCCGCGCCGCCTCCGCGTCGCGCACCGCCCGATTGTACAGGGCTCCGTGGGGCTTTACGTAGCGGAGCCGGGCGCCGGCCTTCCGGCAGCACGCCGCCATGGCGGCCAGCTGCTCGGCCACCTGCCCGGCGATCTCCGCGGGCGATAGTTCCAGCTCCCGCCGTCCGAAGCCCTCGCGGTCGGCGTATCCGGGGTGGGCGCCGATGGCGACGTCCAGCTCCTTCGCCCGTGAGACCGTGGCGAGCATCACCTCGGCGTTCCCGGCGTGGCCACCACAGGCGACGTTGGCGGAGGTCGCGAGCGTCAGCAGCCGCTCATCCACCGGCGAGACGCCCGGGCCGTCCCACTCACCCAGATCGGCGTTGAGGTCCACCGTCGTCACGCGGTCTCCGGCATGGGGACGGAGTACTTCCGCCAGATCAGGAACACCGGCACGCCGGCCAGCACGAGCAGATATCCGATGCCGGACGTGGCGGGGGTGAGATAGCTCAGGTCGAGGACGAGGAGGGCGTCGACCGCGAGATAGACCAGGGGAACCAGCGGGTACCCCCACACGCGGTAGGGACGCTCCACGCCCGGGGCTTTTCGTCTGAGGACGAAGACCGACGCGATCATCAAGCCGTAGAAGACCATGTCCGCGGCCACGATGTACTCGAGCAGCTGGGTATAGACGTTCCCGTATACGGGCGATCCACCGGGCGTCGAGCCGACCGTTCGGGGCAGGGTGAGCAGTGCCGCCCACACGCCCTGAAACGTGAGGGCCACTGCCGGCACCGCCCGCGAATTCACGATTCCGGCCTTGGAGAAGAAGAGCCCGTCACGGGCCATGGCGTAATAGACCCGGGCCCCAGACAGGATCAGTCCGTTGTTGCAGCCGAAGGTCGAAATGACGATCACGGCCGCCATGATCACGCCGCCGACAGGTCCGAGAATCGCCTGCATCAGGGACACGGCCACCCGGTTGTTGGGGGCATGCTGGATGGCGCCCAGCGGCAGAACCGTGACGTAAGCCAAATTTGCGAGAAGGTAGAGACCCACCACCGTTCCGCAGCCGATCAGGAGAGCGCGGGGCAGGTTTCGCCCCGGGTTCTCCACTTCGGCACCGGCGAAGGTCACGTTGTTCCACGCCGACTGGGCGAAGAGTGGGCCCACCATGGCGCGACCGAGGAGCATGAACAAGGCGAGGGTCCCCGCTTCCTTCGCTCCGTTGGCAGCCGGATTCCACCACGACGACGTGCGCGCCGCACTCCCCGCGTGGTCTCCCAGGGCGAGCCCGACGACGATCAAGCCCGCCAGGGCCGCGACCTTCGCGATCGTCGAGAGGTTCTGCACCCGGACGCCCTGCTTCAGCCCCCGGGTGTTGGCGATGGTGAGCACGAGGATCGAGAGGAGGGCGGCGAGCTGCTCTGTGGAGAGGCTGAGGGCGTAGCCCGAGCTTCCCAGGGCGACCGGTGCGACGATGAATCGAGTGGGAGCGATGCCTGGGATCAACACCCCCAGAAAGCTCGCGAACGCCACCGCCACCGCGGCGATGGTCCCGCTCTGGATGACGGTGAACATCGCCCACCCGAAGAGGAATCCCACGCCGGGTCCGTACGCGTCCCGCAGGAATACGTACTGCCCGCCGGCCCGCGGGTACGCCGCCGCCAGCTCGGCGCAGGTGAGGGCACCGGAAATGGTCAGGAGGCCCGCGAGGCCCCACGCCAGAAGCAGCCACCCCGGAGCACTCACCAGCCGCGCCGACTCGGCCGACGTGATGAAGATGCCCGACCCGATCATCGAGCCGATGACGATGGTCGTGGCATCGAACGACCGGAGGGCGCGCTGAAGGGGCTGCATGGCGGGCTAAGGTTGACACCTCCAGTCCGGTTGGGCTAGCCTATCACGCCCCGCCGTCCCGTAGTCCACGCACTCTTCGGAGCGTCCATGGCCAGGTTGTTCCGCACCACCGCGCTGCTCGTGTTCGCGAGTGCCGCCGGGAGTCTGCACGCCCAGACCCGGTCCCCGCTGCCCGAGGTCACCGCGCCGTTGCAGGTGATCGACACCGCGTACATGAACCGCCACGTCAACGCGTGCGTCGACTTCTTCGACTTCGCGAACGGCGGCTGGATCGCCAAGGACACCATCCCGGCGGCGTATTCGTCGTCGGGCGTGGCGCGCGACATGTCGGACCGGAACGAGCTCGCGGTGCGGTCGGTGCTCGAGGATGCGATGGCGAAGCGGAGCAAGGCCGCGGCCGGGAGCACGGCACGCAAGCTGGGCACCTACTATGCCACGTGCATGGATTCGACCGCGGCGGAGGCGGCGGGGATCACGCCGATCAAACCCTGGCTCCTGGCCATCGACTCCATTCAGAGCGCGAGGCAGCTCCTGCCGGCGATCGCGGCTTTGCAGAAGAACGGCGCGAACGTGGCCTTCTTCTACTCCGCCGATGGTGATCTCCACGATGCCGCCCACTACATCGCGGACCTGAATCAGGGTGGGCTGGGCCTCCCGGACCGCGACTACTATACGGACTCGGGGTCGGCCGCCGATTCGACCCGTCAGGCGTTCGTGGCCCACATCACGAAGCTGTTCACGCTGGCCGGTGAGAATTCGGCCCAGGCGGAGAGCGATGCCGGGGAAGTCCTGGCGCTCGAAACTGAGATGGCGAAGGCGTCGCTGACCCGCGTGGCGCTCCGCGACCCGGCGGCTACCGATCACTCGACTACCGCGGAGCAGCTCGCCGCCCTGACTCCCGGACTCGACTGGCCCGGGTATTTCCGCGCCATCGGAATCACCACGCCTGTGCGGCGGCTGAACCTGGCCGAGCCGGCGTATTTCCAGCGGCTCTCGCGGCTCATGGACTCCGTGCCCGCCTTCGTGTGGCGCGCCTACCTCAGGTACCACGCCATCGGCAGCGTCGCGAGCTGGCTCTCCACGCCCTTCGTGCAGGAAAACTTTGCGTTCTCGTCGCGCTTCACGGGCGCCCGCGCCCTCCTGCCGCGCTGGAAGCGCTGTCTCCGGGAAGCGGACGGGGACCTGGGTGAGGCACTGGGGCAGGCCTACGTGGCGAGAACGTTTTCGCCGGACGCCCGGCGCCGCGCCAAGGCCGTGATCGACGATATTCGCGCCGCGTTCCGCGAGCGTCTGCTCCATCTGACCTGGATGTCCGACTCGACCCGCGCCGAAGCGCTGAAGAAGCTGTCCCTGATGGGCGAGAAGGTCGGATACCCGGAGAAGTGGCGCGACTACTCCAGACTCGACGTCCGGGAAGGTGCCTTCGCCCTGAACGTGGCGCGCGCGAACCTGTTCGAGTGGAACCGGACCGTGAACCGCCCAGGAACGCCGGTGGACACGACCGAGTGGGGCATCACCGTCCCGACGGTGAACGCGTATTACGACGGGTCGAAGAACGAGATGGTGTTCCCCGCGGGTGCCTTGACTCCGCAGACCTTCGACGCCGGAGCCGACGACGGTGCCAACTACGGCTCACTCGGGGGCAGCTGGGCGGGGCACGAGCTGACCCATGGGTTCGATGACGAAGGCCGGCATTACGACGAGCACGGCAACCTCAGGGATTGGTGGCAGCCGGCCGACTCGGCGACCTTCACCAAGGAAGCCGATAAGATCGTCGCCCAGTTCTCGGGCTATCTCCAGATCGACACGATCCACGGGAACGGGAAGCTGACCGAGGGCGAGAATATCGCCGACCTGGGGGGCATTCTGACCGGCTACGACGCGCTGGAGCGGGCGTTGCAGCGGGATGGCCGTCCCGGGCTCATCGAAGGCTTCACCCAGGAACAGCGGTACTTCATCGCGTACGCGCAGAGCTGGCGGACCCACACCCGGGACGCGACGCTCCGCACCTGGGTGAAGACCAACCCGCATGCGCCCGACTACTGGCGCGCCAACGGGCCGTTGTCGAACGATCCGGAGTTCGCCAAGGCGTTTGGGTGCAAAGCGGGCGACCCGATGGTCCGGGCCCCCGAGCTCGTACCGCACATCTGGTGAGCGCCCTTTGACTTCGGTGGTACCACCCGCTACCCTTTGACCAACGCGGCCCGCCCGAGGTGGGTCGCCCCAGCAAACCGTCAAGGCGGGACTTGGCCAATGCGCCAGGTCCCGTCTCTTTTTTTGGGGTGGTCATGGCAAAAGAGGAAGCGATCGAGATGCAAGGAGTCGTGGCCGACGTGCTGCCCAACAGCACCTTCCGGGTCGCGCTCCCGAACGGTCACGACGTCCTGGCCACACTGGCGGGGAAGATGCGGCGCTTCCGGATTCGCGTATTGGCGGGCGATCGCGTCACCCTGGACGTCTCTCCGTATGACCTGACCCGCGGGCGCATCACCTTCCGGCACAAATGAACAACTCCCGGCAGCAGCTCGCGAAGAGCGGACTCCTGGCCGATGGTGGGGCGCCCCGCTGTCCCCACTGCCGGACCCGCCTGAGCTTCACCACCGATCGTCAGGGCCGCGTGCTCGAGGCGTGTCCGTGCGGATACCGGGCGATGGTGGTCACCCGGCGGAGCATCGAGCCCCCGGCCGAGCCCGCGGTGCCGCCCGAACCACCGCGCTGATCGAGGACGTCCGGACCTCTAGACGTGGAGCTTGGCGACATCGACCGAGGGCTTGGGGAATTTCATCCTCAAGCCCTCGAGTGTTGCCACCAGCACCCGGCACACGGCGAGGTTGCGGAACCACTTCCGGTCGGAGGGAATGACGTACCACGGCGCCTGGTCGGTGCTGCACTTCGACAGTACGTCCTCGAACGCCTTCATGTATGCGCCCCAGTACTTCCGCTCCGAGAAATCGGCGGCGGAAAGCTTCCACTGCTTGTCCGGGTCCTTGATGCGGGCCTCGAAGCGCTCCTTCTGCTCTGCCTTCGAGATATGCAGGAAGAATTTCACCACGACGACGCCACGCCCGGCCAGCAGGGCCTCGAAGGCGTTGATGTCGTCGTAGCGGCGGGACCAGACGGCCCTGGGAACGAGGTTGTGAACCCGGCTAACCAGGACGTCCTCGTAGTGGGACCGGTTGAAGATCCCGATGTCGCCGAGGGGCGGGACGGCGCGGTGGATGCGCCAGAGGAAGTCGTGCGCGGCCTCTTCCGGCGTGGGAACCTTGAAGGACGTCACCCGGCACCCCTGGGGGTTGAGTCCCGTCATCACGTGCCGGATGGTCCCGTCTTTGCCGGCCCCGTCCATGCCCTGCAGGACGACGAGCAGGGCATGCTTGCGCTCGGCGTACATGACGTATTGGAGGGCATCGAGCTCCCGGATGCTCCCGGCGAGTTCCTCCTCCATCGCCTCGTCCTTTTTCCAGCCATACGTGTCCGCGGGATCCCAGTCGTCGAGGGAGACGGTGCTTCCCGGAGAGATGCGAAGCTTCTTGGACAGGGACATCGGCTTGCTCGCGCTGAGGGCGGCTCAACATATTCTGAAATGGCCAGACGGCTAGACGGCTGGACGGTTCGACAGGACAACCCATG
>DATEGY010000057.1:0-2561 GCA_035279865.1 Gemmatimonadales bacterium
TTGCTCCCGACGGCGGTGCCGCGCGCCACGCGCCAGACCAGCAGGCGGGCGAAGGCATTCACACCGATGGTGATCACGAACAGGACCAGGCCAACCTCGAAGAGGGCGGAGATGTACATCGTCGACGTCGCTTCGCTGAACTCGTTGGCGATCGCCGCGGCCATGGTGTAGCCGGGCTGGAAGAGCGAGAGGGCGATGTCGTGGCGGTTGCCGATGACCATGGTCACTGCCATGGTCTCCCCTAGCGCGCGGCCGAGTCCCAGCATGACGGCACCGATGATGCCGGCGCGGCCGTAGGGGAGGACGGCGCCCCACACGGCCTCCCAGCGCGTCGCGCCCAGTCCCAGGGCCGCCTCCCGCTGGGTGGCGGGAACGGCGAGCAGCACCTCGCGCGAGATCGCGGCGATGTACGGCACGATCATGATGGCGAGGATGATGCCCCCGGCCAGCATCGAGTTGCCGTAGAAGACGCCGCTGAATAGCGGAGTCCAGCCCAGGAGCGCACGGATCGGCGGAGCCGCATAGTCGCGAAGCAGGGGGATCAGGACGTAGATGCCCCAGAGCCCGTAGACCACGCTGGGAATGGCCGCCAGCAGCTCGACCAGGAAGGCCACGGGTTGCCGGAGCCACTTGGGCGCGAACTCCGTGAGGAAAATCGCGACGCCCAGCGACAGGGGTACGGCGATGACCAGCGCCAGCAGCGACGACACGAGGGTGCCGAAGATCATCGGCGCGGCACCGTAGACTTCCCCGACCGGGTCCCAGACCGACGTCCAGATGAACGAGAAGCCGAACTTGTGGATGGAGGGCCAGGCGCTGACCAGGAGCTCCGTCACGATGGTGACGAGGAGCAGGGGCAGCGTCAGGGCGAGGCCCGTCAGCAGCCAGCGATAGATCCGGTCCCCGTAGTAGCGGCGGGTAGGACGGGGCGCGGCGCTGAGTGTGGAAACGGGAGCGATGGGCTCGCCAGTCGTTGAGGCAATGGTCTGGGGAAACGTGGTGGACATCGCGGGGGAGAGTCTATCGGAGGTGGCTCTCCCTACCATCACGGCATTGTAACGATTGCGTCACCCCCCCATGACGGCCAAACCCCCGAAGTAAGCCAACCTTCGGGGGTAGCGCCGACAGTCGGTTGGAGGGAGTTACCGGCCTGCCGGGCCGCTCCACACGGCCTGCCCACCGGCCGTGATGGTCTTGAGCCGCGCTTCCAACCAGGGCTGCATCGCCTTGGGAAGCGGGGCGTAGCCCAGGGGTTCAGCCCGAGCCTGCCCGGCGGTCAAGGCCCACCAAGTGTACGCCACGATCGCCTTCGCCTTGGCGGCGTCGTCGTAGTCCTTGTGCACCAGCATCCACGTGAAGCTCGAAATGGGATAGGCCTCGGGGCCGGCCGCGTTCGTGATGGACACGCGGAAGTCCGTAGTCGGGCCCATGTCCTTCATGGCCCCGGCCGCCGCCGCAGTCACCGTCGCGGCGCTGGCGGTGATGAACTTGCCCGCCTTGTTCTTCACGGCTCCTACCGGGAGGTGATTGGCCAGCGCATAGCCCAGCTCGACGTACCCGACGGCGCCGGGCGTCTGCTTGACGGTGGCCGAGACGCCTTCACTGCCCTTCGCGCCCAGACCGACCGGCCAGTTCACCGCCGTCCCCTTGCCGACCTTGGAAGCCCAATCGGGACTCACCTTGGACAGGTAGTCCGTGAAGATGAAGCTGGTGCCGGACCCGTCGGAGCGGTGGACCACCACGATGTCCTGATCGGGCAGCTTCACGCCGGGGTTGTCCGCCGCGATGCGGGCGTCATTCCACTTGGTGATGGTGCCGAGGAAGATGTCCGCCAGCACGGGGCCCGAGAATTTCAACTGCGCGGTGACGCCCGGGATGTTGTACGTCGGCGGTACCCCGCCCATCTCGGTGGGGATGTGGAGCACGTTCCCCTGAATCGCCGCGATGGCGGAGTCGGTCATCGGGGCGTCGGAGGCGCCGAAGTCGACGGTCTTGTCCGAGAACTGCCGGATCCCGCCGCCCGAGCCGATCGACTGATAGTTGAGCTGCACGTCAGCGTGGGCCTTGTTGTACGTCTGCATCCAGTCCGTGTACAGGATGTTCGAGAACGTCGATCCCGCACCCGTGATCTTGGTCTGTGCCGCCCCAGGGGTCGAAAGGGCCGTGAGGGCCCCCAGGGCGAGCACTGCGACGGCCAGCTGCTTCGTCATGTCGTGTCGTCTCCCCGCTTAGAGCGTGAACTGGGCCTGGAACATGAGGTTCGATTTCGTCGCGTCGAACGCGTTCTGCTGCGCCGCCGTCAGGGTGTTCTCGTTGGCTTCGGACAGGAGGTTGGCGTCCAGAAGGAGACGGACATTCGGGCTCAACTGGTACGAGGCGCCTAGGACGATGTGATTGGCGGTGAAGCCCACCGTCGTGGAAGGGGCATCCTTGTTGGGCTTGATGTGGTCGAAGCGCGCGATCACCGCGATCGGCGTGCCGCTGAAGTGATAGACACCGAAGGCGCTGAGGACCTGGCCTTTGGTCTCGGCTGTGGCGCCGGTGATCGAATCGGTAGTCAT
>DATEGY010000058.1:0-4615 GCA_035279865.1 Gemmatimonadales bacterium
CTGGGGGATCTTCGTCATGGCCCCTTGGCTGCGCACCGTCGTTGAGCCCGGCCTGCAGGCGGTCCTGGGGTGGCTCCCGCTGTTCAGCGGCCCGGCCTATGGGATCGGGCTGCTGGCCGGCGGGATGATCCTGGCGATCATGCTCCTGCCGATCATCTCGTCGGTTTCGCGCGAGGTGCTCAAGGCGGTGCCGGGGAGCCAGCGCGAGGCCGCCTACGCGCTCGGCGCCACCCGCTGGGAGGTGATCCACCGCGCCGTCCTCCCGTACGGCCGAACCGGCATTCTGGGGGCGGTGATCCTCGGGCTGGGACGCGCCCTGGGCGAGACGATGGCCGTGACCATGGTGATCGGCAACCGGCCGCAGGTGACGACCTCGCTGTTTCAGCCCGCGTACACGATCGCCGCGGCGCTCGCCAACGAGTTCTCGGAGGCCACGACCGACATCTACGTCTCCGCGCTGATCGAACTGGCCGTCGTCCTGTTTGTGATCTCCCTGATCGTCAACGCGGTGGCCCGGTGGCTCGTGTGGCGGATGGGGACCCTGCCCACGGGCGGGATGGCGTGATGCCCGCGCGCCCCTCGACCGCGGTGCGCCGGCGGGCCACGGACCGCCTGATGACGACGCTTGCGGCCGGCGCGGTGCTGATCGCGCTGGCCCCCCTCGCCAGCGTGTTGATCTACGTCGTCCTGCAGGGTGCCTCGTCGCTGAACTGGGCGTTCTTCACCCAGCTCCCCAAGCCCGTGGGGGAGACGGGCGGCGGGATGGGCAACGCGATCAGCGGCAGCCTGACGCTGATCCTCCTGGCGTCGTGCATCGGACTCCCCGTCGGCATCCTGGGAGGCGTGTACCTCTCCGAGCTCGGGAACGGGCCGCTCGGGTGGTGGATACGGTTTACGGCAGACGTGCTGAACGGCGTGCCGAGCATCGTCGTCGGCGTGTTCGTCTACACGCTGCTCGTGGTTCCGATGCGCCGGTTCTCCGCGATCGCCGGCGGGGCCGCCCTCGGGATCATGATGGCCCCGCTGGTGATGCGGACGACCGAGGAGCTGGTCCGCCTCGTCCCGATGTCCATCCGCGAGGCGGCGCTGGCCTTGGGCGTGCCGTGGTGGCTGACGACAGTGCGCGTGGTGCTGCGAACGGCGTCGGTGGGGATCGTGACGGGCGTGATGCTGGCGGTCGCCCGGATCGGGGGGGAGACCGCGCCACTGCTCTTCACCGCCTTTAACAACCAGTACTGGCAGACGCGGCTCGATCAGCCGATCGCGTCCCTGACCGTCCAGCTGTACAACTATGCGATCGCTCCCTACGACGACTGGCACCGTCAGGCATGGGCGGCGGCGCTGGTGCTGATGTCGATGACGCTTATGCTCAACATCGCCGCCCGGCTCGTGGGCCGGTCGCGATCCGGGGGGAGGGTACGGGGATGATCGACGCGTCGCACACGACGGTGTGGAGCCGAGCCCTCTTCGGCGCCATCGAGCGGGCCGTGCCGGTCCAGGGGGCCACCGCCGACCGCATCCAGGCGGTGCGGCTCGACGCCTACTTCGGCCGCACCCACGCCGTCCGCGGGGTGTCGATCGGGGTCCAGTCCAACCGCATCACCGCGATCATCGGGCCGTCGGGATGTGGGAAGTCGACGTTTCTCCGATGTCTCAATCGCATGCACGAGCTGGTGCCGGGCGCCCGGGTCGACGGGCAGGTGCGGTTGGATGACGAGGACATCTACGCCAAGGACATCGACCCCGTGATGATCCGCCGCCGTGTTGGCATGGTCTTCCAGCGGCCAAACCCGTTTCCCACGATGTCGATCTATGACAACGTCGCCGCGGGCCTGCGGCTGAACGGTGTTCGTCACCGGAGGATCCTGGACGAGGTGGTGGAGCAGAGCCTTCGGCAGGCCGCGCTCTGGGACGAAGTCAAGGCCGTGCTCGGCCGGCCCGGCGCCAGCCTGTCCGGGGGGCAGCAGCAGCGGCTGTGCATCGCCCGGGCGCTGGCGGTGAAGCCGGAGGTCCTGCTGATGGACGAGCCGGCGTCCGCGCTCGACCCGGCGTCCACGCTGAAGATCGAGGAGCTGGCCAGAGTCCTGCGCGAGCACCTGACGATCGTGCTCGTCACCCACAACATGCAGCAGGCGGCGCGCGTCTCGGACAGCACGGCGTTCATGCTCGGCGGGGAGCTGGTGGAATTTGGGCCCACGGCCGAGCTCTTCACGCGGCCGCGGGACAAGCGGACCGAGGACTACATCACGGGGCGGTTTGGATAGGCGCGGGAGGGCGAGGCGGCGGGGTCTTGCGGCCGTCGATCACCTCATCGTGGCTCCCAGCGGTCGTGGCGTCACCTCCTGCCAGGGCGGGCTTTTCGTTGGCCATACGGTCGAAATCCACGGGCACCCCCTGCCGCCGCGCCGTCGTCCTCCAGGCATCGGGGTGGTGGGGGGGCGGTTAGGGGCCGACGGGCGTTGTCCCGGCATGCGCAGGCCCACAGCGGCAGTTCGTCCACCGTCTGGTCCGTCGGGCCGGAGGCCAGCGCGGCCCGCGCCACCGCGACCGCACCGGGTTTCCACGGGCTCTGGTCCATCTCGACGCGCGCGCTCTGATAGGCGTGAAGCAGGGAGCGGACTTCTAGGTAGGGACCGATGAGCTCGAGATGCACCTCGCGGTGGCCGTTGATCTGGGCGACAACCCCCGGGTGATCGCTTTGGGCCACGACCCGTCGGCATCCCAGTCGCCGTGAGTCCCAGAGGGCCAGGAGGATACCCTGGAACGCGGCGTGATCTCGGGCGGTGCCGGGGGCGAGCCGGCCGACGCACCGCAGCACCCACCCCCGCGCATCGACGAAGACGATCCCGATCGCCGCACTGATCCCTCCTTCGACCTCTGCGACGTGGGCATGGAGTTCCCTGGCGGCGGTCATGCGACGAGATCGATCAGAGCGACGAGGATGCCGATGCCCGCGAGCAAGGCGACCTTGAGCCCGATGAGATCGCGGTCGTCGCTGAATCGTCGCCACAGAGTGGCCTGGAACTTGGGGGGAAGGGTGAGCGCCTCGCGGATGAGGCTCCGTCCTTCGGAAAGGCCGCTGCGGAACCTGGTTCCGGTGGCCCGCGTCGGGTGGCCGCCAGACCTCGCAACGTCCTCCCGGCCGAGACGGAGCGGCGTCTGCACGCACCCCTCCTTGATCGTGGCCTTTCGGGAAGGTCTCCGGCTTCTGGCGCCATGGTACATCAGTCAGGTGAAGGGGGCATGAAGGCGAGGCCAATTCTGCGTGAAGGGATGACGTCGGCGGCTTCACGCAGCCTTCAACCGTCTTTCACCTTCAGTTAACCTTCGCCTCCTACGCTGGATCAGAGTGGGGCGGCGGGTGATGCCGCCCTCGCCGAGGACGCGATGCGGACCGATTCGGAGACCAGATGGCTCGCCGACGCGAAAGCCGCCCTGACGATCATCGGCGTTTTGCTGGTGATCTCGGTGGCCGCCGCGGCGTGCGTCCGATCGCTGCTGGGGTTCTGAGCCTCAACGGGGCCGAATGACTCCCTCGAGGGGTGACCACTGACAAACTTGGGCGTTCCGCAGAGGGCTCGGTCAAGGGGATCGACTTCCACGCGCAGGCCAAAGTATCGCACGGAAGGGACCGAGTTGGCGTGGCATCCCCAGCCGCGTGCGGGAGAGGAAGAGGGCTTTGCCACCCGGAACGCTTGTCGATGAGCTGAAACCCCAAGAGGGACGGGAGATGACCACTCGAGTGAACTTCGACCGCGACCTGCAGCAGCTGCAGGAGGACCTGCTGCGCATGGCGGATCTCGTCGACGATGCGATCCGCCGGGCCGTCGCGGCGCTTCAAGCGCGCAGCCTCGACGCCGTCAGCACGGTGATTGCGTCCGACAACGCCATCGATGCCCTACACCTCGAACTGGAAGAGCGGTGCCTCCGCCTGATGGCGACACAGCAGCCGATGGCGAAGGACCTGCGCATGATCGCCGCGATCTGGACGATGACGATCGATCTCGAGCGCATGGGCGACCACGCGGAGGACATCGCCCGGATCACCCAACGGAGCGCCGGGGAGCCGCTGCTCAAGCCATTGATCGACATTCCCCGGATGGCGGAGCTGGTCCGGGAGATGCTCCACGACGGCCTCGACGCATTCGTCCGCCGGGACACCACACTCGCCGAGCGCATGGCCGCCAAGGACGACGAGGTCGATCATCTCTACGGGCAGGTCTTCCGGGAGTTGCTGACCTATATGATCGAGGATCCCAAGAGCATTCAGCGGGCCACACATCTGCTGATGGTGGCCCAGGCGCTGGAGCGGGTGGGGGACCACGCCACCAACATCGCGGAGCGAGTGATCTACATGGTCACGGGGACGCTCAAGGAGCTGAACGTCTAGGCGGCCTACAGCTGTCCCCACCATCCCCGAAGGGCCGCCAGGTCGGCCGGCGTGTCCAGGTCGAACGCGAGACCCGGCCGGTGGACTTCGACGACCCGGAGTCCCAGCCTCCGCGCGATGCTCCGATGCGCCCGGCGGCTCCCGAGGCCGTAGGCGGGATGAATCACCACGCCCGGGGGGAGCAGCAGGGCGTTGGTGCCTGACTCATCCCGGGAGGGCGCAAGC
>DATEGY010000059.1:0-2034 GCA_035279865.1 Gemmatimonadales bacterium
TCGGCCGTGTCCAGTACAATCCAGACCTCTTCGAACCGCAGGGGATCGAGCGCCTTCTCGCTGACTACCGCGGCGTGCTGGAGGACGCCGTGCGCAACCCGGATTCAGTCGCCTAGCCCCGGGCGTCAGCCCGGGGCTTGCCGAGTACCCACCGGCCCGGCCCATAGATCGCGATCATCAAGAGACACCCCATCATCCCCAGGTTCTTGAAGAACTGGCCCTCGTTCTGACTCGCTCCCATCCCCGTCATGTGCCAGAAGTCGTGCAGCCGGACGCTCACGATGCCCAGGTAGACGAACATCACCGCTGCGGCCCGCTGCGCCTGAAATCCGGTCAACAGGCAGAGGGTGCCGAGGAGCTCGATGGCGAGGGCGGCACCGAGGAACAAGGGGATCATGGTCATGCCGTGTGAGGCCATGTAGGCCCCCTGGCCAGACCAGTCGAAGATCTTGCCGTTCACGGCGATCACGAATTCCGAGGAGATGAGGAAACGGACCAGGAGGGGCAGGGCGCCGTACTTGATCGAATCGGGGAGTGCACGGGTCACAGGCGGAGGCTCCAGAAATGGGGTTCACGCCTCCTACGCGGTAACTCGGTATCCCGCGTGTCCGGAACAGGATAGCATCGGGTCATTCCCGGCTGACGCCGGGGGGTAGTAGGGCCATTTCTGTGATGAGTGGACCGACGAAACCATTTCCCGGGTCTCAGCGTCTTACCTCTAGTTAAACTGGAGGAAGCCATGGCAGACCTGCTCCCCGGCACCCTGGAAGTCCTGGTCCTCAAGGCCCTCTCCCTCGAGCCGATGCACGGCTGGGGGATCGGCCACCGCATCGACCAGCTGTCGAAGGACGTCTTCAAGGTCCGGCAAGGCTCGCTGTACCCGGCCCTCCAGCGCATGCTCCGGAAAGGCTGGATCCGGTCGGAGTGGCGGACGTCCGAGAATGGCCGCCGGGCCCGCTACTACCTGTTGACCGCCGCCGGGAAGCACCAGCTCTCCGCCGAAACCGCGGACTGGCACCGCGCCTCCGCCGCCATCGATGGAATCCTTCGTCTGCGGATGGCGGACTGATGCTCACCGACCTGCTGGAGCGGGTGCGGGCCCTCGTATTCGGGCGCCGCTGGTCCCAAGACCTCGACGAAGAGATGCGCTTTCACCTGGAGCAGGAGGTCGCCGCGCGGGTGCGGGGCGGGGCCGACCCCGAAGAGGCCCGCCGCGACGCGCTGCTCGCCTTCGGCGGAGTGGACCGCTACCAGGAGGAGACCCGGGACTCGACCGGGGTCCGCCCCCTCCAGGACCTGACGGCCGACCTGCGCTTCGCCCTGCGATCGTTGCGCCGGAATCCCGGCTTCACGGCGACCGCCACCGGTGTCCTCGGCCTGGCGATCGGGGCGACCGCGGCGGTGTTCTGCGTCGTCCATGCGGTGCTTCTCGCCGACCTGCCGTACCCGCACCCTGACCGCCTGGTGCGCGTATACAACCAGAACTCCCCGACGAACATCTGGTCGCTTTCGGTCGTGGATCTCGAGGCACTGCAGGACGACCATCAAGCATTCGATGCCTTCGGCGGGGTACGGTTCACGTCATTTGCGCTGTCCGGGGTGGGGGATCCCGAGCAGCTTCGGGGGACGCGCGTGTCCGCCGGATTCTTCTCGGCCCTGGGCGTCGCGGCGGCATCGGGGCGGTTGACGGCCCCGGCCGACGAAACACCTGCCGCTGCTCCCGTCGTCGTCCTCACTGACGCGTTCGCCCGAGGCCACTTCGGGAGCGGCCCGGCGGCAATCGGCAAGATCCTCACACTCGACGGTCTCCCCTATTCCGTGGTCGGGGTCCTGCCGCGAGGTGTGGATGACCTGGCCGGCTTCCGTGCCCCCATCTGGGCTGCGCTCAAGCTTCCGACGCCGACGCGCCGGGGACCGTTCGGGTACGCCGGCATCGCCCGGCTCAAGCCGGGTGTGACGGTGGCCGACGCCGGCCAGGAGCTCCGAGCCCTGGCCCAGCGCGTGTTCCCACAGTGGCAGGCGAGTTTTCAGGAC
>DATEGY010000060.1:0-17734 GCA_035279865.1 Gemmatimonadales bacterium
TGATGCGCTCGGCTTCAGCCGCCAACTTGATCTTGTAGCTCGCTACATCCTTCTCCATCCAACTCCTTACGAGGGCTCGCCCCACGAAGGCAACTACCGTCACCACCGCCCCCGATGTCAGGAGGGAGGTTAGGCCAGTAGCGACAACGGTGCCGATGTCCACCATATCACTCCCCGCCGTGTGGCGTAACGCCTGCTGCAGCGCCGTCACCTAACAGACGTTCCAAACTCGCCCCGGTACTCGGGCTCAATGACTTCACCCACCCGATCCGACCCACGAGCGACGCCATTTCTTTCCCGGCAAGCACCAGCTCTCCAGAGCGATGCCGCGTGATGATGGCCCGCACACTCTCCACGTATTCGGGTAAGGCATTAGGACGAGAATTCACGACGATGTTGGTAACAGTGTGCTGCTCGCCGGGGCCCCAGTCGTGACGTTTGTCGGGGTTCAATTGGAGCCGGTGGGCGCGCACAATCTTCTCTACAAACGCAGCGAGGTCTGTGGTACGCTCACCGCCCGATAGGAACAGATCGTCGACGTAGCGCGTATAGGTGAGTCCAAGTTGACGAGCCATGCTAACGAGCTTCGCGTCCAGATCCACCAGCACAAAGTTCAGTAGCGCTGGACTCGTTGGTGCGCCCTGTGGCAGTTGCTGTCCTGCGGTTGTGAGCCGCGCGATGAGCGCCGCGACGTCGTCGCCAAACCCCGCTCGCCGTAAGCCCTCAACCACACGACCAGCGTTGATGCTCGGGAAGCACTTTTGAATATCGAAAACCGACAGGTAGGGGTGTCGCACGTGACATTGGGCGTTCGTCAACACTGAGAAGCCGGGGGCGCTGTGCACGCAGCTGTCAAAGCGGTGCTCGCGAAGTACCCGCTCGTAGACCCGGGTCTGGACCTCTTTCAGCTCATCGTTAGGGATAGTGAGTTCACGCGGCTTGCCGTCGTCGTCAACAATGCGTTGAACGTGATACAAGGCATCCGCCCGCGCCGCTAGTTTTCGAAGTGCGGTGACGCGTCTTTCCACGAGTTTCCCCAACTCCTCAACGCTTTGCAGCCCCCGCCTCCGCCTCGCCCCGAAAGAGGTTCGCCTGCTGAGCCTCGGCGCCATACACGAGGAGCTGGGCGCGGGCCGCTTCGACGAGATTGCTGAGCGCGGCCTGCAAGCCAGGTTCTTGGGGCGCTACATCTCCGAGCGCGGCGGCCAGTAGGATGCCGAAAGGAACCTGCAGTTGCTCCGCGATGCGGCGAAGGACTCCCAGGGTGGGCTCGCGTGTGTCGCGCTCGAGGCGTGACATGAACGATGCCGACACGTCTGCGCGCCTCGCGAGTTCGGCCTGTGACAGACCGCCCGCTAACCGGAAACGTCGAATGGTTGAACCGAGTTGCATATGGAAAAATTGGTCGTTGGGTGCGAGAAAAATTGCAGTGGGTCGCCGAAGACCTGAGCATCAATTCGACAATCAGAAAGCCGACTTCAATCATGATGTCCCGCGTCACATGCTTGGCTGTCTCACGAGAGAAACCTGCTTGTACCTCTCGCAGTTTGGCTGACGCTACTTCCAGCCGAGCACGGACTGCTTCGGCAACCCCCGGGTCACGTGTCGCGTGCTGTTTCGCCTCATCCGCGAGAAGCTCGATCGCTTCTGAGATTTGCAGCTGCGCGACCCCCAGGGGGTCCAGACACATAGCCCTTCACCTCCTTCCATTTTTGACATTGTTGACCTGCTCCCAGCCCCGGGATGGGGCGGGCTCTGCAATTGATGAGACCGGTGTTGATGCGTCCCAGCGACCGTGACCTGACGCGTCCGCGTCCGGGTCAACGCTGGGCCCTTTTCAGTGTGTCGCCAGCGACGTGGCTACGGCCCACGCCCGTCGAATTGGAAACTCAACCACTAGCGTCAACACGCCGACAACCATCGTGTCGAGTCGTATCGCGCCACACTGTGAGGGGAATGCGGCCCCGCTCCTCCGTTCTAGTCTGACGTGACCGTGTAGCGTCACGTCGTATCCAGCGGAGGGTCGAACCCGCAGGGCTCGTTACCGAGCCAAGTGGAAAGAGGCACAAAAGACCCCGAGGAGTTGTCAAAGAGCGTCGCCCACGGACCAATGGGACATCCGTGAGGTCGAACGGAATTAAGCCGACCTGTGACCTCAAGTCAAGGGGCGAGGCCACCACGACACAGAAGTGGGCCACTTCGGAATCTGAACTCATTGCCGCATAAGGACATCAGCTACTCCCCGCTATCGCCGCGCCCCGCCCCAGGTCCGAACGGCCCCACAGCTGACCCTCCCACGGCCAGCCCATCCGCCTCGACCCAGACCAAGGCTATTAGCACTCGGGGCATCCTCGCCTCCGTTCGATAGGCACCGGCTTCCCGGCCACGATGCGGTGACCGGGGGGCACAGGTGGGAGGTTCACGCCGCGTCGCACGAGCTTCCGGTGCGTGGCCAGAAAGCGCGCGCGACCGCGGCGGGTGGCCTTCAACATCGACGCCACCAGGAGGTCAAAGCGGGTGGCGTAGGTCATGGACTACCTCCTTTCGCGTGAGGGCTGGCGGGGGGCTCAGGCGACGCGGGCTTGGGGCTCCTCCTTGGCTGACTTGGCACCCTTCACCGGCATCCGCTGGGCCGGCGACTTGATCTTCTTCCCCAACAACTTCTCGAACGCCGGTTGCAGTACCGCCGCCCGGATGTGGGTCTTGCCCTTTACATCCCACAGAGACAGGCCGCCGCCCATCCACAGCTTGAACGCGGACTTGATAGCGGCATCGGTCGGCTGACCCTTGGGGGTCTCGGACGCGGTCGGCTTCTTGGACTTGGACATGGTGAATCTCCTGTGATGGGGTGAACAGCGACCTACGGGTGATCCAACGCGAACAGGGCGCGCAGCAGCCGCCCGATAGCGGCAGGTACTTCCGGCAAGACGTCCCACGCCAGCTCCGCTTCCAGCAGCGTGAGGATGGCCTTCTCGAGATGGGCGACGGCGAAATGCGCCGGGGCGTGATGCTCCACCATCGTCAGCGCCGCGTGGGCGCGCCGCTCGGCGCGACTGATCTCCGGATGGAAGGCGGGGACAAACGGGTGGGCTTCACTCAGCAGCGACAGCAACATCAGGGCATTCCGGATATGCTGCGTCGCACTCTCGGCCACGGGGACCACCGTGCCGAGGGTGATGGGCAACCGTCGCCCAAGCGCGGTCATGATGTTCGGTGCTCCTTTCGATGAGGGGACTGGGCTGCCGTCGTCAGGTCGTTCGAGCCCAGCGAAACGACGACGGGCGCCCCGGCATCGAGGCGCCCGTTTCGGCTTGTGCCGGGTGTCACGCCCGGCTCCGCA
This sequence comes from Gemmatimonadales bacterium, assembly GCA_035279865.1. Lineage (GTDB taxonomy): Bacteria > Gemmatimonadota > Gemmatimonadetes > Gemmatimonadales > GWC2-71-9 > 40CM-2-70-7. The sequence continues at coordinate 3,341 of DATEGY010000060.1, forward strand.
TGTGATGACCCGCGCCGACGGACGACGTCTGCGGCGCTGACTGCCCCTCGGCGGTCGGTGCGCTGCGCCCTGCGGTCGTCGCTTGGACGTTGGGATCGGGCATACCGGTCGGCGTAGCGACCCAGCGGTCGCCGTGCGCCGTCGTGCATTCGGTAGAGGCCTCGCCACCGGACAGGTGCAGCCCCGTTCCCACGCCCCGGTTACTGGCGTGAGCGATTGGCTCGTCGCGGTGGTGCGATGCGGAGGTGTCTCTGAGCGGATGGTGGTGGCGGCGTACCCTAACGGTTGAGCCGCTCGCGCCCGGTGGTTGTTCCGTGGCGGCCCGCCGCCCCGGCTCCACTTTGTAGTGGCGAATACTCTGCACTGCAAAGTCAAAGCTAGGGCCGGGGGATGTGGTCGCAACTCTTTATTGACATTCGAGTTAGGCGGAAAGCGGTAGGTACTGCGAGGAGGTCCAGCGGCGGGCCGCTGGGGGCGGTTGAAGCGACGGGGGCCCAGCTGGGGCGGCCCCCACTCTAGGCGGTCCAGGCGGGGCGTTTAGGTCGGGTTGGCCTCTAGGGGCAACCGCCCTACCGGGAGGCTGGGATACGCGGGCGGTTCTCGCGCGTTACGACTGTGGGCGGTGGGACGTTCGCGCGGGGGCGCGGGGGCACATAGCGGCGACGGGCGCCGCAGGAGATGCAGACCCAGACCTTTCGGCCATCGAGGTCACGGGCGAGAAACGCCTTGCCGCCGCACGGGCAGCCGCGCCACCGCCCCAGCCCGATGCCGTGCGCCCGGTCGAAGGGATTCACGCGGCGCGCTCCGGTTCGAACGTCACGCCCTGCCACGGCCACGACCGAATGTGCCCGCAGCCCGAGCACCGGAGCCGGCGGATGCCGTCGCGCTCGCGCACGATGGCCCGCCAGATGGTGCCGTGACATTCGCGGCATTGGGCCGCGCGATACCGCCCCGGTTCTTCCCGACACCGGTCCCCATCCCGGTCGAGATGGACGGTGCTCATAGCACACCGACCTCGGCGTCAGGATCAGACCCCAGCAACCCGAGATTGCGCTGGGTGCCTGGGGGCAGGTGGCGCGTCCCGAACGTCGGTACCGGCGCGGGTCGGGCGTCGGGATGCCGGATGGCGGATTTGAAGTTCTCGTCCAGCGCGGTGTGCTGCTCGTCCATTAGTCCTCCCGCTTCTGGCGCGCGAGTCGGGCGGCTTCGGCCTGGGCCCGTTGTTCCGGAGTCAGGTGCGCCCGGCGCAAGGTGCCCTTCCCCGTTGGCGTGAATTTTCCGGAGGGGTCGCGCGGCGCGTCCACGGGTGGCGGCTGCTTGAACGTCCACCCGGGCTGATTCGCGAGATACCGCTGCGCTTCCCCGTTCGGATGCTGGGCCAACTCCGTCAGGCGGTCGAGCTCGTACTGGAGCCGCTGAATGCGCTGCATCCGCGCGGCCGACGTCACCGACTGCCAGGTGCGCGACACAGCTTCGACGTGGGCAATCAGGCCGTGGACTTCGGCCAGGGCATTCCGGTACTTGGGCTCCCCTTCGAGTCCCCGGAGATACGGCAGGATGGCGACGGCCCGACTCAGATCCTTCGCCGCCACCGCCTCACCCACCCACCGCGCGACTTCGGCCAGGGCCGGACCCGGGGCCAGGATGGCGACGTTGTACGCCAACGTGGTCGCGGCTTCGCGATGCTCGTCCGTCACGCCGGGGCGGGCCCGGGCGATTTGTTCCGCCGTCTTGGTTTCGAGCGTCCGCAATTCCTCGCGCAGCGGAGCCACGACGGCTTGAATGGCGGCCTGTCGATTCTTCCCGATGAGGGCGGCCTCCTGCTGGAAACCGAATTCGGTGAGCGTCGGCGTCGGACTGTGCCGGGCCGCGTAGGCGGTACTGAATTGCGCGTCGAACGCGCTCAGCGCGGGCTCGAGATCACGGCGGGCGCGGTACTTGATGCCGTCCAGTCCGTGGTCGGGCGCCGCGAGGGCCTTACCGGCCTGCTCCTGTTGTTCGCGCGTGTAGATGTTGACGATGCTGGTGAGGTTGGCGACGTAGTCCGGCTCGTCGTACTGCTGGGCGACGGCGGCGAGATAGGTCCCGTCGAGCAACGGCTCGGGCGGGAGCGTGACTTCGGGGGTGGGCATTGGCGACTCCTTTAGTTGTGGTCCGGCAGGCCCCGCCCGACCGTGGTCGAGCGGGGGCGGTACTTAGCGACCGATGAACGGCGACTGACTCGCCGCGGCGTCCCCGGCGGCGCGCTGGGCATCGGTGTTCACGGGTGCGGGGACCGACAGCTGCACTTGCAACGCGCGCTGCGCGTCGAGCGTGGCGCGGGCGGCGTCGGGCGTGGCGTGGGGATTGGGCGTATCCGTCCGGCGCAGGACCGGGGACGCATCGACGTGACTCTGATGGTCGTACATGAGTTACTCCTTGGCCCAATCCAGAATGGCATTGGCGAGTTCGAGGGCAGCGTCTTTGTCGAGTCCGACGCCGACGCTGACGATGTGCAGCCCGGTGGGGGCACTGGCGGGGGCAACGACTTTCCAGCCGTGGCCCTCATAGATGAGGGTATCGGTGGTCATGAGTGCTTTCGTATGAAGGGGGATGAGGACAACGGAGCCCAACTTAAGTCACGCGGCGCGCGCCACGGCGGTTTCGTCACCCTTCGACAGACCGTTCCACACCACCCGATAGGCGGTATGCAGCCCGAAGTAGGCTTGCAGCGCCTTCGTCACTCGATGGGCCGACCAGGGCGCCCGGCGCGGGTGGCACCCCAGCTCGCCCGCGAGCGCCCGCACGGCGGGACTCTCCGAATCCACGAGCAACCCGTGCAGAACCGGGTTCCATCCGGCTTCGCCTTCCGACAGTAGGAGCCGGCGCCCGACCTTCACTGCCATATCTCGGGCCGTGGCGTCCCACGTCGCCGCGCTCGCGTGGGCGCGCATCCAACCCTGATGGGCGGGGGCCAATTCCGCTGCTACGCGGTCGCGATTCATGCCGCGGTCCGTTTCAGGCGATTGAATTCCGCCCGCCAGCAACCGATGAGTTCTTCGAGCTTGTCGGCCCGCTGCCCCAACGTGTCCGCCCCAGGCGCATCATCCTCCCCACCCGTGTCCCCGTGCTCTTTCACGTACTCGCGCGTGGCTTTGACCTCGGCCCGCATGCGTTGGTAGAGGCGGTCCATCGACTCCGCGAGCTCTTGCTCCCAGCGCTGCCGCACGCGGTCCCAGCGGGCCACGATCATCAGAATGCCCTTGATATCGCTGGCGCCGTAGGCCTTGGTCACGGCGGCTTGCAGCAACCATTGCAGGAACCGCTCGGCGTCGGCTTTGGTCTTGAGCCGGGTGACCGGGGGCTGGCCGACCGTGATGCCCAAGGCGTCTTGCACGGGCGTGAGCCCTTTGCCGTGGTGCCGACAGCGCCATGATTTCGTGGAGCCGTCGATCCAGTACTCCCGCGTTCGCAGGTTGCCGCACTGCCGCCCGGTTTTCCCGGTGCCTTCGCACTGTGGCAGGTGGCCGCCGGGTTTGGTCGGGCGCAGCGTCAGCGCCGGGGCCGTGCTCGAAGGTGCATCGGGCAAATCCGGGGGAGCTTTGTCGGGAACAAGTGCCAGAGTCGTTTCGTCGGTTACCCCCCGGGAGGGAGGAGTGCTGGCGGTCCTCAGCTGTCGGTCAGTGGTCGATTTCACTTTGACTTTCCTCGCGTGCTCAAAACGCATGGGGTTTGCAATGCCATGCGTCGGGGATGGAGTTGGAAGTAGTCACGGCGCTTACATCATCTAAGCCCGTGGATCGCGTGGCATCGTCGTGGCATCGGTGCGACTTCGCGGAGTGATGATGTCGCGTGGACGAGGGACGATTTCACTTTCCGCTTCTACATAAAAATTCAGCGACTCGCATCTTCATGCGAAATCGGGCGACCGGCGCTTTACTGCTCGTGGCAACGCCTAGATGGTTGGGCTGGGTCGAGCCGGCGGATGCGGGCGCTACGGGACTGAGACTTGCTAGGTTGGCAGTCTGGCCATTTTCCGGTTTGGCCAAGTGGTCAAGCACCTGAGAATCCCACGGTTACTGAGTCCTGCTAGGCTGCTACCTGACGGACCCCATACCTATGTTGGGCACCTGGGTATCTGGTGCTCACCTGAGCACAGGTTGGCCGGAATCTGGTGGGTGAGGAGCACCAGATATCGAAGACACGCTGGTAGAGAGGATTGGCCAAGTGGTGCTCATCTCCTCTAGGGACTTCAAACCCGTGGTGAGCACCAGATGGCCACATGGCCAACAACCCACCACGGGGGACCACCTAGCAGCCTAGCGGGACTCAGTAACTCGTGGTGAATCGCCACCTTGCCCGCAGGGCCACAGTCGAAATACCCCAGACTGCCAACCTAGCAAGTCTCAGTCCCGTCTCCCTGCCCCCGCGCCATGAACCGCCGAATGGCGGCGGGCGACCAGTACCACTCCCAGAACCCGACACTGTCCTGCCGCTTCCGAATCCCCATCTCGTCAGCGGCGCGATTGAGCGTGCGTTCGGACAGTCCCACGTCCCGCCCCAGCTTGTAGACCTTCACCGCAGGCGTGCCGTGTTCGTTCACCAGACCGCCGAGGAAGGTCATGGCCTCGGTGCGCTTCGTCGCCACCGGCCCACGACCGCGCACCCCGGCAAACGACCCGCCCGCCGTGCCGACGGCGGAGGTTGGCCAGCGGCTCCACCACGCAAAGAGCGTGAGCGCGTTGGTGGTGGCCTGCTTCCGCCAGTCCGTGATTCGAGGACCAGGCGCGAACCGCTGCGTGGACGGATGGTCCCGAGTCGTATGCTCCGGACAATCACACACGCGTCCATCTGGCAGCGACCCGTCCGGCAACACCGGGGCGCACTGCGGGTGCACGCGCTCGCCCCGCGCGGCCCGAAACAGCGCCTCGGCCAGTGGACCCGGGATCTCCGGTGCGGGCGTGTGCGGCGTTCCGGTCATGGGATCGAAGGGCCAGTCCTCGGCCGGTTCATCGTCCACGGTCCCCGCGCCCAGCTGGGCGGCCCGGGCGTCGAGGAGTTGCCGCAGCAGTGTGTCCTTGTCCGCGACGCTGAGCCGGCTCACCGCGCCCGCAAAGCGCTGCGCCGGGACCGCGGGTAGATCCCGCGTGAGGCCCCCGAACAGCTCGGCTTCGGCGGCGGCCACCCAGGCATCGTCGCCACGCGGGAGGTCCGCCCCGGGCGGGAGAGGCTGGGGCGCCTCCCCCGGATTCTGTGCCGTGTCGGTCATACGGTTTCCGGGACGAGCAGCGCCCAGGTCGAATACTGACGCCCGTTGGCGGCACGTTGCCGCATCACAACGTGGAGCCCCTTGGCGGCGCGCCGGAGTGTCTTTTCGCTGATGTGCTGCCGAGCGGCCTCCCTCATCAGTGTTCTTGCGGCCACGGGGCCCTTCGCCAGCCGGGCGCGCAGCAACAACATCGCATGCGCCCGCGGACTCTCGATCAGATCGCCCTTCACTTCAAGGCGGAGTTGGTTAATCGACGACGCGACGCGCTTGGCCTGGGTCGGCGTCAGGCGGTGAGCGGCCACCGCGTACGTTGCCCAGCCCCACAGCACGTCGAGGGCGTCATAGACCTTGTCGGCATCCGGGCGCTTCGTGGTAGAACGATTCATCGGGTACCTCCAGCGACTTTGAGGGTTTTCATCAGGTTGACGACCTTCGGCTTCTGCCGTTCCGCGTCCACGTGGGCGTCGCGCTGGGCCAGGGCCCGGCGCTTCGCTTCCTGACTGCTGATGCGGTACCGGTCTAGCATCGACCGGGTCTTCCAACCTCCGAGCGCGAGCAGCGTGGCCTCGTCCACGCCAGCATCGGTCAACTGTTGGGCGAACGTGTGTCGCAGATCATGGAATCGTTTGAGCACCTTCCGGGGCGTGCCGGTGCGCGGGTCGTATTGGGTGCCCTGCCCCGCGTCGCCCAGCTTCCGCATGGCCGCGCGCCAGGCGCCGTGATACGACCGGATCGGGCGTCCCTTCCGGTGAAAGACGAGGGGCCCCCGCTTCCGGTCCTCCAACTCCCGCAGCAGGGTCGCGAGGGCGGACTTGTGGGCGAAGGGAAAGCGGATCGGCTCGCCCGACTTCGTCATGCCAAAGGGCACCGTGACTTCGCCGCGCCCGAAGTCCACATGGTCCCAGGTCAGGGCGAACACGTTGCCCGCGCGCATGCCCGTAAGGGCTGCGAAGCGCACGGGCGCCCGGAGGAAGTCCGGCAAGACGTGGAGCAGCGCGTCCAGCTGCCCCACCGTGAAGAAGCTCTCGCGCACGTTCTGGACGTGGGGCATCGGGAAGTCGGGCACGGTGGCCACCAGCCCGGCCCGACGCCCCCGCCGAAAGGCGTTCCGCAGGGTGGCTAGCTCGTTGTGAATCGTGGCGTCGGCGGCGCCCGCCTGTTGCCGCTCGCGGACGTACTCCTGCAGCACCGCGTACGTCACCGTCCCGGCCCGCCGGTGCCGGAAGTAGTCCGTCAGCGCCGGGAACGCCCGGGCTGACTTGTGGATCGTGTCGAGGCCGCGTGCCCGCGCCTCCAAGAGCCGGTCCACGGTGACTTTGCTGCTGTTGCTCTGCGTCGGCGCGCCATCCTCTACGTCGATCAGCTTCCGTTCCCGGAGCCGCCGCGCCCGGTCGAGGGTCGTGCCCTTCGGCAACAACTCGCGCATGCGGCGCCCGTGGTCCATCCACTGCATCTGGAATCGGCCCCGGACCCGGTAGATGCCCGGCGGGAGATTCGTATCGCGTTGTCGCTTTGCGCCCATTCGTTGCTCCTGGTGGGGGTGGCTAGGACCGCCGTGCCTTCCGGGCGAGCCGGGTCAGCACAGTGCGACGGGGGAACACCATCTTTCGGGGAGACAAGCGCAGCCCGCCGAGTGCATCGGCGTGCGCGTACATCCACCGCTTCGATTGCCGCAGCAGCGTGGCGGCTTCCGCCACGGACAGCAGATCGTCGGCCTGGGTGGCTGCGGCGGGCGTCATCAGACGCGCCGACAGCCGCATCACCGCCGCTGGGATATGCTCGGCGGGAATGGCATCGAGGATCGCGAGCGCGTCAGATGGCACGAGGCCTCCGCGCGCGCACCAGGCGCTCCAAGTCGGCGGCGTCGACCAGCAGACGCCCGTAGCGTCCGCCGCTCTGCGTGCCTTTCAGCTTCTGTTGATGGAGGAGTCGGCGAGTCTGGTGGTAGCTCAGCCCGAGTTGTCGGGCTGCATCCCTAACTGTGACGACGCTGGTGGACATGGAAAACCCCGCGACCGAGGCGCAGTCCCGTGACTGCGCGTTCTCGGTTGGCGGGGTTGGGTCGCCAACGACGAAATAGGCCCCCGGGTGACGCCGATCCTTGTCACCCTTCTACCTCTGGCGACCTACTTATCCAAATCGCCAGAGCTTGGCAGCAACGGGGCGATAAAGAGCTTGCCCTACCGAATGTGCAGCTGCACGCGCCAGCGGTTGAGCGCCGCCGCGTACTGCGGGTCCTTCTTGGCGCGCCGATTCCCATAGACGCGGTGCTTGGTCGAGCAGAACAGCTGATTGACGGCGGGAGTGTTCAGCGTCGCCCCGCACCACAGGCAGGGACGCATATCGGGTTCGCTCAGGAGGGACCGGGCCATATGAAGCGCGTGGGCGCTTCTCCGTCCGGACGAGGCCGACCCCGCCTTACCCTGCCAGACTAACTCACCGTCCTTCCGCACCTCAACGGTGGTTTGCCCTGCCCAGACCACTGCTCCACCCTTTGCACGGACCAAGCTATTGGTGACCCGCCCCCGCTTCTTCCGGGTGGGGATGAACAGGTCTACCGGCTTGCGGCGCTTGGGCGCAGCACGGCGGCGCCGCGTGTTACGGCGTTTTGGTGCGCTTCGCCTGTTCATGGGGATAGAGCACAGTAAACGGACGCGGTAACAAATACAAGTCCCGCAACCCGGGCAAGACCACATGTCCGCGGCTGGGGTGGGTACGCCCTCAATTCAGTTCCTTATCCAACCGCGTGCCACGCGTCGAACAGCATCCGCCGAGTCACCAGCACAGCGGGGTCACCTAAATCGAGCAACTTCGCTTCCGGGTTGGCCACCCCGATCACCGTGCACCAGTACCGCTCTGGCCCGTCTACATGGCGCGTGAGCAGGCGAGCCCAGACCGCCCTACCCTGCCCGTCAACGAAAGCGTTCTCGTCGCTGTTAAGGGCGAGTCCCTGGGTTACGCGCCCCGGCCAGTAGGCAGCGGGCTGACGCCCAGGGTCGTCGCGCGACCACCACCATTCGGGGTGGTGGACACGATCTGAATCAACCCCTGGAATCAGCATGACGTGATAGTGAAAGCTGTCGCGGCCGAACCGGTGAACCTGCCACTCTAGCCGGTCGGGTCCTGCGAAGGGCGCAATCAGAGTCAAGAGGACTCACCCCTTCCAGAACAGCGTCGCGAAGTCCTGCTTGTGCTCCTTGGACGAGCCAAGGGCATTGATGTCAATCCCGTAGTTCGCTGCTGCGAGCAAGCGCTCGTTGATGAAGCTCTTTCCACCGTCTTTGCTTTCGAATGCGAAGTAGGCCGCGAGCACGCGAACACCTTGCTTGTTGAGGGCCCGAACCAACGGGACGAAGTCGCCGTCACCGGTGACCAGTACAGCCACATCAATCATCTTGCCCAAGCCGACTTGCAGGGCATCCACAGCGAGTGCGACGTCTACGCCCTTCTCCCCGAGCTTCTGCGACATGGGGAGGTACTTGGCTTCCACGCCAGCGTGCATCAAGTCATGGTGCCGATTGCGATCGCGCTTCAGCTGATCGGCAGTCGCGTCCTTAACCGTGAAGAGTCCTTGGTGCCATGCGGCGTAAACGACCTTGTAGCTGGCAAATCCTTGCTCTCGCAACCCGATGCACTTCTCGAGGAAGTGATGAAACTCGGGGAAGCGAAGCCACCCCAGCTGCCGTTCGTGATAGTAGTAGTTCTGTGCGTACGAGAAAAACGATCCGTCGTAGAAAACGCCCAACCTGCAGATCGCTCCGTGCTCCCCCATGACAACTCCTCCCATTTTTCGGCAACGATGCTTGCACATGCCCGGGGCAGGATTCGAACCTGCATGGGAGTTACCTCCCTACAGATTTTAAGTCTGTTGCGTCTACCAGTTTCGCCACCCGGGCTGGGTAAGACACTACGAGTGTGTGCGCGCCATCAATACTATTACGAACCCCACAACGATGAGGGCGGTCACGAACAGGACAACCACCGCCCCGAGGACCTGAAAGAACCCCTCCGCCGTCGTCGTGCGGTGGGCCTCGCCCACGCCAATCACAAGCAAGATGAGCGACCATACCCAGCCCACCAGCACCGCTGCGAAAGCGACGAGCGCCATCACCGCGACCATATTCACCGCCAGGGGGCTCTCGCCACCACCAATCGTGAGTGCCACGACCCTCATCCCAACCATCAGAATCGAGAGCAGGAGTCCCGCCACGGCGTTGGGCAGGAATGACCATGCGTACGCCGTCCGCAGCTCACGGAAAGTGCCCGGCTTGTCGCTCAGTCGCCCGACGAGACGCAAGAAGGCGGTCATCAGATACGCCTGCAGGGGACCGAAGATCAGGCCGCTGGCGACGCACACCACCACTAGGAGCCACAGCGGCAGACTCTTTATCGCCCCGCTATCGAACGCACGGAGGAAGGCTGCCCCGGTGGCCCACGCGGCCATAATGAGCACCCAGGACCAATCGCGAGTGTGCGTTTCCAACAATTGCCGGAACGCGGCCCGGGGCTGTCTCCAGATGAGGACCTGCGGGCGACTACCGGTCGACGCGTCCACGCCGGGCTCGTTTGTCATTGGAGGGCGCTATCGAGGTGTGACGGGGAAAGTGACAACCTGGTTTTCGTCTAGATTGACCGTGACTCCGTCAGCCGCGAACCCGTCGTTCCGATTCCACCGCATATAGTCGTACGCAGCACGTCGAGACTCGAACTTCGTTTTCTCGTGTGGGAGAAGAGGCCAAGCGAGGGACTCGTATTGATGCGAACGAATCCACGCTGCATCGTAGAGAGAGACCTCGACGCGTGGTTCCGCTTCCTCCAACGATCCGTTGTAGTCCATGAGGCCAGCCTGCCAATGGTCCGTGAACTGACCCGAAAACTCTGTGGCAGTTAGGACGGCCGTGCCATTACCACTGGTCTTTGGAAAGTAGATGACGTAGGGGTTCTTGGTCCCCGCCTTCACTCGCAACTGGACAATGAGGTCCTTCAGGTCCGCCGATGTGGGGCATGTCACCCGCAGGAGCAATTCATTGGGGACTCGCACCGCCCCTCCTTGCGTCATGCCACGTTTTTGCCACGACCCCCTAGAAAGCCCAGCCGTGACGAGGCAACACCTGCGGTTTTAAGTCCCATGCGTCTACCAATTTCGCCACCCGGGCGGACGACCTGCGCCTACGCCTTGGGTGGTCCTAATCGCTCGGCGTCCTTTTGCTTGGCCAGCATCCGTTCCGCGAAGTCCAGGCGCTCCTCCAGTTCCGCCAGTCGCCGCTCGAGCTCCGCCGTGTCGCCCGACCCGGCGGCCAGCTGGCGATGAGAGTCCTCGAGGTCCGCGATCCGACGCTCGTGATCCTCACTGCCCCGGAACTTGCTGAATTTCTCGCGGCTCCCGCCGCCGCGCCCGACCGCCTTCACCATGGCGGAGACGAAAAGGATCAGGGCAACGCCGATGGCCCAGGCCGGAATCTCGATCCCCATCAGTGCCTCGGCGGCGCCAGGCGCTCCGCCTCATGCTGACGGGCGAGCTGCCGCTCCGCGAAATCCAGACGATCCTCCAGTTCCGACACCCGCCGCTCCAGATCCCCCGTCGCACCGCTCTCGAGTTGGCGCTGCTGCGCCCGCTCGACGTCGGCCAACCGGTCCTCGAGGTCCTCCTGGTTCCGGCGCGCCGAAAACCGGCCGATGCCAACCCCCGCACCGCGAACGAGGTTCTTCGCGATCGCAATCAACGCCAGCGCGATGACGAACCCCAGCAACCACCCCGGTAGTCCGAACCCCATCAATGCCTCGGCGGCGCCAGCCGCTCGGCTTCATTCTGCCGGGCGAGCAGCCGCTCCGCAAAATCCACGCGCTCCTCGAGCTCCGAGATCCGGTGCTGACTCTGCTCCAGCTCCGCCAGCTTGCCCTCGAGCATTTCGAGGCGCTCCGCCGTTTCGGCGTCCAGGCGCTTGCTCTTCTTGTTGGCTCCCCCCGCGATGCGGGTCAACACCCCCACGCCGCCGAAGAACGCCACACAGATGACTGCGACCCCAACCGACCAATCAGGAACCACGCAGCGTCTCCCCTGGGATGACGAACCGTCCTACGAATCTACTACCCGTTGGTTCCCGGCACCTTCTCGACCCGCGCTCCCGACCCGCTCTCCAGGCCGGTAATGGCGGGTGCGCGGCCGAAACGACGCTCGAAGGCCGCACCAATGACGGCGCTGACCTTCTCCGCATCCCGGGGCCGGATCAGGACCAGGGCGGCGCCACCCCACCCCGCACCGGTCATCCGCGCACCCATCGCGCCCGCGCGCCGGGCCGCCTGGACCACCAGATCGAGCTCGGGCGCACTGCACTCGTACCGGCGCCGGCAGGACTCATGGGACTGGTACATGAGCTTGCCGAAGTTGCCGAGCCGGCCCCGCTTGAGGAGCCGGGCGGCGGCGCGGGTCCGGACCGTTTCGCCCACCACGTGCTGGGCCCGGGCGCGGAGCGTCGGAGGCAGAAGGCGCGCGAGCCGGGGAATCTCCTCCGCGGGCCACAGCGCGAGCCAGCGCAGGCCCGGATGCACCTCCCGGAGCTTCTCGACCGCCGCTTCGCACTCGGCGCGACGGGTATTGAACGCACTGTGCGCCAGGTCGTGCCGCACGCCCGTGTCGACCAGGAGAAGGGTCCCCCGGAACGGGATCTGCATGGTGGCACCGCTCGAGCACTCGAGCAGGAGGGCGTGACCCTTCTTTCCCAGTGCGGCGATGGTCTGATCCATGGTACCGCACCGCACGCCGACGTGGTCGTGCTCGGCCTGATACGCGACCAGCCACGCCAGTTTGGCGGCCAGCTTGGTCCCTGCGAGCGCCGCCAGACCATAGGCCGTGGACACGGTGAGCGCGGCCGAGCTCGCCAGCCCCGCGCCGACCGGTACGTCCGACGCGATGGCCAGCCGGGCACCGGCGCTCAGCGCGATGCCCTGGCGCTCGAGGGCGCGGGCCACCCCTACCACGAATCCCGTCGTACCCTTGCCCGGTTCGACCCGGTACTCCACGCGACCACGTTCACGGTCGCGCGTCGAAATCACCTCGATCACGCCCGGCTGGCCCGGTCCGGCCATCACCACCGTCCGGCGCGCAATGGCCATGGGGAGCACGGGCCCGCCGTTGTAGTCGGTGTGCTCGCCGATCAGGTTGACCCGGCCAGGTGCCGAGCCACCATGAGACGGTGCGACTCCGAACGTTTCGCGGAACAGCGCTATCGCTTCTCGCGTCATTTCGTTTGACAAGGGTTGGAGCCAATCCTAGTTTCTTCCAGCCTGTTTCACCATCTCCCCACCAGCAGCCGGAGACACTACGTATGCGAGGGACTGCGTTGGTGCTCGCCGTCGGACTCCTCCCCGCCGCGCTCGGCGCGCAGGGCTTCGGGGTCTACGAGCTGTCGACCTGTACGATGGCCCGTGGCGGCGCGGTGGCTGCCAACCCCTGTGGCGATGGTTCCGCCATCTTCTTCAATCCGGCGGGCGTGTCCGCGCTCACCGGCACCCACGTGTCCCTCGGCCTGACCACCATCACCCCGTCGGGCGGCTTCACCGACGACATCTTCCAGCAGCACACGGACATGTCGAGCCAGACGTTCCTGGTCCCGAACGTGTTCGTGACCCGGCGCATGAACGACAAACTCGGCCTCGGGATCGGCCTGTTCGTCCCGTACGGCCTGGGCACCAAGTGGCCGCTGACGTTCGCGGGACGGTTCGACGGGTACGACACCGAGGTCAAGACCTTCTACATCCAGCCCACGGCGTCCTACCAGATCACCCCCAAGCTCTCCCTCGGCCTCGGCGTCGCATACGTCCACGCCTCCGTGGCCCTGCACCAGCGCCTCGACCTCTCGACGTTCGAGGCTGCCCCCGGCGTGACCCTCGGACAACTGGGCATCCCCACCGGCACCGAGTTCGGCAACGCCGACCTCACGGCATCGGGGAACGGGATCGCCTTCAACGGCGGCATCATCTACAAAGTGACCGACCAGCTCTCTCTGGGCGGTCACTTCATGACCAAGAAGACCGTGCACTTCACCGGGACCGCAGCCTTCAAGCAGCTCCCCACCGGCCTGACCCTCCCCGCCGGCAACCCGATCACGCAGGGACCGCCGCTGAACGTGGACGGCTTTCTCCAGGCCACCGTGTTCAACTCAACGGGCCCGCTCGCAGGCGGCGACGCGCAGACCGATGTGACGTTGCCGGATCAGTGGAGCCTGGGCCTGGACTACAAGTTCAGCGAGAAGTGGCACGTGTCTGCCGACTACCAGCAGGTGGTGTGGGGCTGGTTCAATACGCTCGTGGTGAGCTACACCGCCAACCCGACGACGCCACTCTTGTCCGCCAACGAACGCTACCGGGATTCCAACGGCATCCGGATCGGCACCGAGTTCCAGTATTCACCCAACCTGACGCTGCGCGCCGGGTACATCTACAACTCGGCCGCGGCACCGGACGAAACCGTCACTCCCCGGCTCCCTGAGGGACCCCGCAATTCGTTCATCGTAGGCGCGGGACTGAATTTGACCAGCTCCCTCCGGGGCGATGCCAGCTTCATGTACCTGAAGCAGAACGACCGGCGCGGACGGGTGTCGGACGTCAACACGCTGAACACCGGCCTCTACACCTTCAGCGCGGTGCTCCTGGGCGCCGGGCTGTCCTACACTTTCTGAGCGAGTGACCCCAATGACCAAGACCACCATGCGGTATCTGGCGGCGCTCGGGATCCTCCTCGGCGCGGCGGCCGCCTGCAACAACGACGAGCTGTTTCATAACACCGGCCTGGACCCCGTGAGCCCGCTCTTCACGCGGTACGTCGCCATGGGGAATTCAATCACCGCCGGATTCCAGTCGGCCGGGATCAACGACAGCACGCAGGTGCAGGCGTATCCGGCCCTCCTCGCGCTGCAGATGCACACGCCCTTCTGGCAACCACTTCTGAATCGTCCCGGATGCACCCCCCCCATCGTGTCGGTGTTCTCGGTGCCGCGGACCTACGTCGGCGGAGCACCGGCGAACGCCTGCGCCCTCCGCAAGACGCAGTCGCCCGAGCCACCCTACATCAACGACGTCGCGGTGCCCGGCGCGTACGCGTACAGTATCCTGGACAACGTCGATACGTCGAAGTCGCATCCGAATCC
>DATEGY010000061.1:0-10346 GCA_035279865.1 Gemmatimonadales bacterium
GGAACGGCCTTCAGTGCGGTGTGGGGTGCGGGATTCACCATCCCCGCCGCCGGGAAGACGGGAACGACCGATACCTACACGGATGCCTGGTTCATCGGCTACACCCCGCAGATCGTCACCGCCGTGTGGGTCGGGTACGACCTGTTGCAGCCGATCCTGCCTCACAACGCCGGCGGTGGGCGCATCGCTGCGCCGGCGTGGACGGCGTTGATGAAGGACGTGTACGACCGGCGACCCGCCCCCGCGGACTGGCCGCGCCCCGACTCCCTGATCACCCGGGAAGTCGATTGGTCGAACGGGTTCCTGGCGACGCCATTCTGTCCCGACTCCCTGCATCACTGGGACTGGTTCTATCCCGGCACCGAGCCCACCAAGCTGTGCCCGGTCCACTCGGGACTCGGCACCGGCATCAATCCCTGACCGTGCTCCGGATTCGCGCGGGGCGCGTACACCCCGTCACGGCGCCGCCCATCGAGGACGGCGCCGTTCTCATAGACGACAGCGGGAAAATCGCCGGCGTCGGTCCCCAATCCCGAATCCCCGCTCCCCCGGGGTCCGAGTCCTTCGAGTTCAGGGACGCAGTGCTGGTCCCCGGTCTGGTCAACACCCACACGCACCTCGAGCTGACTCATCTGACGGGGAAAAACGACCCGGAGCAGTCATTCCCGCGGTGGATCGGCCGGGTGCGGGCCCTGAAAGAAAAGACCACGGCGGAAGATTTCGACGCCGCGGCGGAGGAGGGACTGCGGGACTGCTGGGCCCGGGGGGTGACGTGCGTGGCGGACACGGGGGATTCGGGTTCCGCGATGCGGGCGCTCTTCCGTCTGGGGGGCCGGGGAATCGCCTACCACGAGGTGTTCGGCCCCGATCCGGCCCAGCTGGAGGCGTCGCTCGAGGGGCTGAAACGCCGGATCCACGAGCTGCGGCGCTTTACCTCCTTTCACGCCTCCCTTGGTGTTTCTCCCCACGCCCCCTACTCGGTGAGCGCGCCCCTCTACCGCGCCGTCGCGGCGTACGCCCTGCGGGACGGGCTCCCCATCGCGGTACACCTGGCCGAGTCGAGGGAGGAGTCCGCGTTCGTGCGGGACGGGGAAGGGCCGTTCGCGGCCGCCTGGGGGGACCGCGGCATTCCGGTGGAGGCCCACCGGATGTCCCCCGTGCAGCTCCTTCACTCCCTCGGCGTCCTCCGGCTGGGCACCCTGTGCATTCACACGGTGCAGGTGGACGCGCGGGACATCGCGACGCTGGCCGCGACACGGGTGGGGGTGGCGCATTGCCCGCTGTCCAACCGCGCCCACCGCCACGGCACCGCGCCACTTGCCGAGCTTCGCCACGCCGGCGTGGCCGTAGGCCTCGGCACCGACTCGGTCGTCAGTGTGGGGTCATTGGATCTCTGGGGCGAAGCCAGAGCCGCTGGATTGGCGGGGGAGGACGCCCTGCGGATGCTGACCTACGAGGGCGCGCGGGCGCTCTGTATGGAGAGAGTGATCGGGTCACTGGAGGTTGGGAAGCAGGGTGATCTGACAGTGCTTTCGAACTTCCCGTCTGACCGTCTGACCGTCTTGGCCACGGCAGTCTCCGGGCGCATCGTCTACCGCAGCGAGAAAGGCTAGATTTGCGGTCGCATGAAAACCCAGCGCCACGCCGCCATTCTCAAGGTGATCCGCCGCGATACCGTGGGCAGCCAGGAGCAGCTGCGCGAGCTCCTGTCCGCGGAGGGGTTCGACGTCACGCAGGCGACCCTCTCCCGGGACATCCGGGAGCTGGGGCTCGCCAAGGTGTCGGCGCCCGATGGCGCGTCCTACTACTCGCCCCCCGACGAAGTCGGCGCCTCCCCGCGGCCGCACCTGGAGCAGCTCCTCCCCACCATGCTCGTCTCCGTCGACGGTGTCGGGCCACTGCTCGTATTGAAAACCGCGACGGGCGCCGCGCAGCCCCTGGCCGTGGCCGTCGACGGCTCCGGGTGGACGGAGATCATCGGCACCATCGCGGGTGACGACGCCATTCTCGTCATCACGAAAAGCGAGCGCGCCCGCCGGGCCATCCAGACCCGCATTCAGGAGCTCGCCGGACTGCCGTAACCCGGGTTCGCCCGGCCTTGCGCCGGTCCGCCCCCACTGTATGTTTATGCATCGCGATGCATAAACCTCCAACCTGGGTGGCGTCCTGATGGGTCCTCTCGTCGTCCTCGCGTATTCCGGCGGTCTCGGTACCTCCGCCATTCTCCCCTGGATCCGCGATACCTACGGTGCCCGCGTCCTGTGCTTCGCCGCGGACGTGGGGCAGGGCGGGGGCGAGCTCCACGGGCTGGTGGAAAAGGCCAAGCGTTCGGGTGCGGTGGACTGCGTCATCGAAGACCTGCGTGAGCCGTTCGTCAAAGACTTCGTCTTCCCCACGCTCAAGGCCGGTGCGATTTATGCACGGACCTACCTCCTCGGCACCTCGATGGCCCGCCCCATCACCGCCGCGCATCAGGTGGCCGCGGCCCGGCGGGCCGGCGCCCAGGCGCTGGCGCACGGCTGCACCGGCAAGGGGAACGATCAGGTCCGCTTCGAGCTGACCTACGCCGCGCTGGCCCCGGACCTCAAGGTCATCGCGCCCTGGCGGGAGTGGACCTTCAAGGGCCGGGAAGAGTTGATCGCCTACGTGAAGGCGAACAACATCCCGATCCAGGCGACGCTCGAGAAGCCGTACTCCACCGACCGCAATCTCTGGCACTGCTCGCACGAAGGCGGGATCCTCGAAGACCCGTCCGTCGAGGCGCCCGAGCACATTTTCGTGATGACCCGGGACCCCCTCACGGCGCCCGACCGCCCGCAGACCGTCCAGATCGGGTTCGACGCGGGCATTCCGGTGACCGTGGACGGCGAGGCCCTGGGGCCCGTCAAACTTCTCGAAGTGCTGAACGAGATCGCCGGCGAGCATGGCATCGGGCGCGCCGACGTGGTGGAGGACCGGCTGGTCGGCATGAAGTCGCGTGGGGTCTACGAAACGCCGGGCGGCACCCTCCTCTACGCCGCGCACCGCGAGCTGGAGCAGCTGGTGCTCGACCGCCGGACGCTGAAAATGAAGGACGAGATGGCCCTGCATTACGCGGACCTGGTCTACGACGGCCGGTGGTGGACCCCCGAGCGCGAGGCGTTCGACGCCGCGGTGAACAGCACCCAGCAGAGAGTCACCGGCACCGCACGCCTCAAGCTCTTCAAGGGCGGCATCACCGTGGCCGGGCGCGAGAGTCCCTACGCGCTCTACCAGCCGTCGTACGCCACCTTCGGCAAGGACAACGTCTACAATCAGAAGGACGCCGAGGGCTTCATCCACTTGTATGGATTGGCGACCAAGATCTCCGCCGGCCTCGAGACGCAGCGCCAGCGGGAAATCGGAGCCGCGGCCGACTGATGGCGGAAGGAAAGGCACCGCAGGAGGCGCCCAGTCCCGCTCATCAGATGTGGGGTGGGCGCTTCGCGCTCGGTCCCGCCGAGGCGCTCCATGCACTGAACCGCTCCCTCCCGGTGGATCACCGTCTCTGGCCCCAGGATGTCACGGCCAGCAAGGCCTGGGTGCACGCCCTCGGCCGCGTCGGCGTGCTCTCGGCCGTCGAAGAGATCCAGCTGCTCGAGGGGCTCGACCGCGTAGCGGAGCGCCTCGCGGATGGAGCCGCCGTGGGCGCGCCCGACGAGGATGTGCACACCCTGGTCGAGCGCCTGCTGTACGAAGAAGTCGGCGCGGTGGCGGGCAAGCTCCACACCGGTCGCTCCCGCAATGACCAGGTTGCGACCGACCTGCGTCTCTGGACCCTCGACGCCATCGACCAGCTCGACGCCGACCTCATCGTCCTGGGCCGCACCATCGTGGCCCGGGCCGCCGACGGCGTCGGCGAGCTGATGCCCGGCTATACACACGGGCAACGTGCCCAGCCGCTGCGGTGGGCCTACGTCCTGCTCGCGCACGCCTGGCCCCTGATGCGTGACCGCCAGCGCCTGGCCGACGCCCGGCGCCGCGTGGCCGAGCTGCCCCTGGGCTCCGGCGCGCTGGCCGGCTCCGGATTTCCCGTGGATCGCGTGCTGCTCAAGGAGGCGCTCGGCTTCCGGACCATCTCCGCGAATGCACTGGACGCGACCGGTGACCGGGATTTCGTGGCCGAGGTGCTCTTCATCATCTCACTCATCGGGGTACATCTGTCCCGACTCGCCGCCGAGATCATCCTGTATGCGTCGTCCGAATTCGGCTTCGTGAAGCTCTCGGATGCATTCAGCACCGGATCGAGCCTGATGCCGCAGAAGCGGAACCCCGACGTATTCGAGCTCACCCGCGCCAAAGCGGGCCGGCTCCTCGGCGACTTGATCGCGCTGCTGTCGACGCTCAAGGGCATTCCCGCGGGCTACCAGAAAGACCTCCAGGAGGACAAGGCCCTCCTGTTCGACGGCTTCGACACACTCACCGCCGTGCTCCCCGCCCTCTCCGGGGCCCTCGGCACCCTGCAGGTCGACGCCGGGCGTATGGCCGGGGCGCTCGACGCGTCACTCCGGGCCACGGACCTGGCCGACCTCCTGGTCGAGTCGGGGATTCCGTTCCGCGAAAGTCACGGGATCGTGGGGCGGCTGGTGCGGGAAGCGGAAAAGGCGGGAGTACCGATCGACCGGGTCCCGCAGAGCGCCGCGCGGGAAATCCACGAAGCGCTGCCGGGGGTCCTCGCGCGGCTCGGTACCTGGGAGGATTCCGTGGAGCGGCGTTCCACTCCGGGAGGGGCGTCCCGCGCATCCGTGGAAGCGCAAATTGATGAACTTAGGAAGGGGTTCGTTCCGGCCACGTAGCAGCCGTCTTGGCGGGCACGCCTTGCCCGTCCCTATCCTCTGATGTAGCATACCGTTGCCGCCCCAATTATGGTGAATGAGGCGGCAATTTTTTGACGGGGGAGCCTCTTTTGCGCTGCTTGGCATTGAACGCTTCGTTCGAGCCCCTCACCATGGTGCCGGTGCGACGGGCGTTGCGCCTGGTGATCGACGGCAAAGCCGAGATCGTCGAAGCGGACCACGACGCCGTGATCCGCTCCGAGCGCCTGCGCCTGCCGCGCCCCGCCGTCATCCGCCTGGTCAAGTTCGTGCACGTGCCGCGCCGGTTCCGCCGGCAGGTGACCAATACGTTCCTGTTCGCCCGTGACGAGTACCGCTGCCAGTTCTGCGGCCGCACGCAGCGGGATCTGCGGGACCGGGAGTGCCTCACCCGGGATCACCTGGTGCCCCTCTCCCGGGGCGGCTCGAACGCCTGGACGAACGTGGTCACCGCCTGCTCATCCTGTAATACGCGGAAGGGCAATCTCCTGCCCGAAGAGGTGGGGATGCACCCGATGCGGGCGCCCGTCGAGCCCCACTTCGTGCACCTGTCGTGGGCCGTGCGCCGCCTGACGGCCATTCAGACCAAGTACATCCGGCTCTTCTACGGGTCCGACGTGCTGCGGACCCTCGAGCGCCTGTGACCGCCCGAACCCAGCAGTGGATCCTGGCCGGGGCGGCCGTGCTCGCGCTGGTGCTGGTGGTCGCGTTCCCCCGTCACGGCCAGGCCTCGAACCACCCCAATCCCCGTCCCGGTATCACCGCCGACTCGGTCGTGCCCGCCGGGATGGTCATGCACACGCCCGGCGCCGCGGAAGCGTACGCCGTGGCCCGGCAGATCCCCCAGGTTCTCGACGGCCTCTATTGTCACTGCGATTGCTCCAAGCACATGGGGCACCGGTCCCTCCTGACCTGCTTCACGGGGGACCACGCGGCGCAGTGTGACATCTGTATGGGGGAGGCGATGCTGGCGGGGAAGATGGCAGCGGCGGGGAATTCGCTCGATCAGATCCGGAAGGCCATCGACCAGCAGTTCGGAACCCCTCGCTCGTAGCCTACCGCGCGCGTTCGATCACCGTCGAACGGGCTTCCAACGTCAATCTCGGCAGACCGGCGATCCGCACCAGGGCGCGTTGCGCCCCCCGCGCGAGCGCGTCTCCCAGACTCCCTTCTCCCGAGACCGCCGGCCCGACCTCTCCCTTCAGCCACCGCGTCAGCTCGTCCAGGTCCGAGTCGGAAAGGGTAGTGATCTCGAGGCGGCAGATGTAGTAATACCGGCCGTCTGAACGGGGCACCAGCTTGACGCTGAAGGGCCGCTCGAGGGCGCCTTCGAGCAGCTCGGGGCTGGGGAAGCGCTTGACCTCCCCGGTCGACCGGTAGAGCACGAAATCGTCGGCGAGTGGATCGTGCCGCACCACGGCATCCCAGGACGCGTCACTGACGAACTGGTCGAACCAGCTGGACCGCGCGCGCCACAGCTCGAGGCGGAAGTGCAGGCGCAGGGGGAACCCCGATTTCAGGAGGTCGGGGAACCGCGGGTCCGAGAGCAGGGCGACGGCCTGAACGCGCGGCGTCACGGAATCGGGCAGCATCACGGACAGCGTCGGATGGTCGGTCTGCGCCTGGGCCGCGCCCGCCCAGAGACCGATCATCAGCAACCCGCCCAGCCGGGCGCGCACTAGTGCCGTTCCAACTTGTCGGTACCCGCGCACGGTTCCCGTATGGGGAGTGGTTGGAACGGCACTAGAAACGGTGACGGAGTCTGAGGGTGAGCCGCACCGGCTGGCCGAGGGTCACCGCTTTCGCCGCATACAGACCCACGCCGCCCCAGTCGATCCCCAACCCCAGGTCGGCGATCCAGCTGCCGAGGGTGGGGATCCGGTTGGAGGGAATGCGTCCCGGACCGTTGCCGACCAGCCAGGCCTGGCCGGCGTCGCCGAACACCACCAGGTCAGGCCCCTCCAGGCGGTACAGCAACCCTGACTGGTCCTCGCCGGGGTTGTAGGCCCACCGCAGGTTGATGTGGCCGCGGTATTCCCCCTGGAACAGGAGGACACGGTCGCACGCTGCGGGCTGGCTCGCGCCGAACGCCGGGTCCACGATTTCCTTGTTGCACGCGGAGTAGCGGAACGGATAGCCGGCCATCGGGTCGGGCCCGCCGAGACTCAGGCGGTCCTGGAGGGGCAGGGGATCGCCTCCCAGCCATCCCCCGAAGATCATCCGGAGGTTCGCCCGGCCAAAACCACCGATCCGCTGGTAGCTCCGCGCTTCCAGAAAGAACCGGGAAAACTCGTACGAACCGTCGGTCGGAATCGCGGGTCGCACAAACGCGGGGACGCCCGTCTGGGGCGCGACGTCGGGGGAGGTCGAGCGTTCCACCCGGAGCCGTGCCCACCAGCCGGTGGTGGGCTCGTCCGGGTCGTTGCGCGTGTCGAAAGTGACGCCCAGTGCGAGGGTGTGAAAATGGCCGCCGTCGATCGGCGGGTTGGGACGCCACACCTCGTCGTTGCGGAACATCGAGAACGGATCGAGAGAGGCGATGCTCCGCTGGGATTCCTTCCGCCACTCGAGGTCCGCCGTGACCTGCCGCTCCGGCTGGGCGGAGACTTTGATCGCCACGCCCTGGTTCGCGTAGTAGTCGCGATAGTCGCGGCGGAAGAGGAACGATGCCCATCCGACCTCGGACCCGGAGAGGTTCCAGTCCTCCACGGGCGAAACGACGTTGAACGCGCTGAACGCGAGGCTGACCGGGCGATAGCGTCCCACCCGGATGTCGGCCCGCAGCCGGTACCCGAGGTCTCCGCGCGCGCCGGTGAGATCGCCGGCGGTGCGGAATACGCCGAGCGCGTCGAGTCGCAGGTGATCACGCGGGTCCACCTGCCAGTCGAAGACCGGACCGAAGACCAGCGGGAGGCCTTCGACCCGGTCATAGGTGCCCCCCGTGGCGATGGTCAGGGCCGAACGGGTCTCGGGGGTGTTGAAGACATATTCGGCGGCGAGCTGTCCATACCGCCGCCGGAGATTCGGTGAGTACTGGAGCGAATCACCCTTCATGCGAAAGCCGAGCGCTTCGTAGTAGACGCGCGCCCTGCCCTCCACCCGGGAGCTGTCGGACCCCGACAGCTCGCCGCCCACCACGAGCACGGTGCCGGTCACGACGGCTCCGGGCTTGAGCACCAGGTCGCCGTTGATCACGAGCAGCGAACCCTCGATCCGGCCGGCGAGGATCACCGGGCCGTTCCGGACGGCGACATCTCCCCGCCACACGGCGGCCGCGGGAATCTCCGTTCTGCCCACCAGGCGGCTGGTGCCGGAGGAGTTGAAGAACGCGATGGCCGAGTCCGCGACCTGGCGGGGCAGCTCGGGCGGTGTGAGGTGCACCCCGTTGGTCTCGGGGTTGATCACGATGGCGGTATCCTGGGCGAAGGCGCCCGCGGGCACGGCCAGCGCGAGGGCCAGGAGCAGAGTCTTCATGGCGTCATCCCATCTCGCTCGCGCGGCGGCTCGATGCCGAGACGCCGCATACGGCGGTACAGATTGGCTCGATCGGTGGATAAGCGCCGGGCCGCATCGGCGACATTGCCCCGCGCCGCCGACAACGCCCGGGTGATCAGGGACTGTTCGTACCGGTCGAGGGCGTCCGTGAGGGCGACATCTTCCCACCCGGCCGTGGCCGCCGCGGCCGCCACGACCCCGTCGCGGGGGAGCACCCTGGTGACGTCCTCGGCCGTGATCCCCGCGGTACCGGAGAGGATCGCCAGCCGCTCCACGGAGTTCGCGAGCTCCCGGACGTTGCCGGGCCACGGGTACGTCCCGAGGAGCTGTACGGCACCCGAGTCGAGCTTCACCACCCGGCCCAGGCGGGCGGCCTGCCGCTGGGCGAAGTGCGAGACGAGGGCCGGGATGTCCCCGGCGCGCTCCCGGAGGGGCGGGATGTGCACGGGAATCACGTTGAGGCGGAAGAGCAGGTCGTCCCGGAAGTGTCCATCCCGCACCGCCTTGCCGAGGTCCTTGTTGGTGGCGGCGATGACGCGGACGTTCACGGTGATCGGCTTCTCACCGCCGATCCGTTCGATGACGCCGGTCTCGAGCACCCGGAGCAGCTTGGCCTGCGCTTCGCCACCGAGGTCCCCGACTTCATCCAGGAACAGCGTGCCGCCATCCGCCAGCTCGAAGCGGCCGAGCCGGCGCTCGGTGGCGCCGGTGAACGCCCCCCGCTCGTGGCCGAACATCTCGGACTCCACGAGGTCTTTGGGAAGCGCCGCACTGTTGACCGTGACGAACGGCCGGGTGGACCGTCCGCTCTGGCGGTGAATGGCCGATGCCACGAGCTCCTTGCCGGTGCCGGACTCGCCGGTGATGAGGACCCGCGCCTCCGTCGGCGCGATCCGCGCGATGAGGCTCCGCAGCTCCTCCATGGCGGGTGACGCCCCCACGAGCGGATCGCTCTGGCCCAGCGCTTCCCGCAACCGCCGGTTCTCGGCCAGCGTCCGCGCGAGCTCGAGCGCGCCGCGAACCGCGACCAGCACCCCTTCGGGCGTCAGGGGCTTCTCGAGGAACTGAAACGCGCCGAGCTTCGTGGCCCGCACGGCGTCGGCCAGGGACGCTTTCCCGCTCATCATCACGACCGGGATGTCCGGCAGACGCTGCTTCAGCCGCTCGAGGGTGGCGAGCCCGTCCAGCTCCCCCGGCATCATGAGATCGAGCATGACCACGTCCGGCGGCGTCTCCTGGATGCCCGCGAGTCCGGCCGCGCCGTTGGGGGCCTCCAGGGTTTCGAACCCTTCACCCTGCAGCAGGGCGCCGACCATCCGGCGGATGTTCGCCTCGTCGTCGATCAGCAGGATGCGTGAGCTCATGAGGGGAAGGCAATCGTAAAGGTGGCGCCCCCGCCGGGTGTGTCGCCGATCGACACGTTGCCCCCGTGGGCTTCGACGGTCTGCCGGACCAGGGCCAGACCGAGCCCGGTGCCGTCCGCTTTCGTGGTGAAGTACGGCTCGAAGAGCCGCGACTTGAGCTCGGCGGGCACGCCGGGCCCATGATCCGCGATGGTGACCGAACATCCGCCCGCACCGGCCGGCGTGACGGCGACGTCGATCCGGCCCGTGCCGCCCATCGCTTCGGACGCATTGCGGAGGAGATTCGCGAACGCGCGCCGGAGGGGCTCGTAGTACCCCGAGAGAATCCGGCGCCCGGAACCCGCGACGCGAACGCTCACGCCGTCCGGGACGCCCGTCTTGCCAAGCTCTTCCAGCAGCTCGACCAGATCCACGTCGCTCCGCGGTCCCTCAGGCAGCCGGCCGAATTCGGCGAACTCCCGGGCGAGCCGCTCCAGCCGGTTGGTTTCCGCGGCCATCACCTCGACGGCGGTGGCCGTCCGCCCATTGCCGGCATCAGTCCCGCCGGGGAGTGCCCGCTCGAGCTGATCGACGGCGATGCGCATCGACGTGAGGGGGTTCTTGATCTCATGCGCCACCCGCCGGGCGACTTCGCGGAACGCGCGGAGGCGCTCGG
>DATEGY010000062.1:0-13679 GCA_035279865.1 Gemmatimonadales bacterium
CAACTGGCCGAAAACGAAACGCTGCTCGCCGTGATGAGCGAGCAGCGTTGTGAGTCGGGACGGCGGGATTTGAATGCGGGGGCCTCAGTGCGAGGCCCCCGGTTTGTGCGCGACTACTGACTTGGATTGTCCCTTTCAGGCTGCATCGGTGCCACGGACAGGCAAACTTCGCGGCAAACAGCCGACTCATCCTCAGCGGGGCCGAGATCCTCGGTCGCGCAGTACCCGCCACGTCCCCGTCGGTCCCTCCGACGCGCCGGAGAGCGGCCTGGTGGTGAAGGTCCCCGCAATGGTGTCTACCGCGATCTCTCCTTCAAACGTCGTATGCAGGGGTTCCCCCGAGGCAGGGTCAGCATACGGCGCGAGCGCGCCGGTTATCCGCCGGTTGGTGATCCGGACGAAACTGATGGTGAGCTCAACCGGGGCCTGACCCTTGGTCATGCTTGGGTCCTGCCAGGGCCTGAGGGGACCCGGTGCCCCCTTGGGCGTCATCACCACGGATCCGAATGCCGAATCATCGGTGGCTCGCAGAACGAACGAGATGGTCCCGCGTCGCCCGGTCAGCACACTCGAATACTCGCCGAACCATGCTCCTGAAAGCGCTTGGAGATCGGGCTCCACTCCCACGACAGTGACTGGCGGCGCGCCGCCCATGCACGAGGCAACGGTAAACAGCACGATCACGGCTACCGTCCTGAATCGGGCCCATTCCAGTGATCTCATAGATCCTTCAAGCGAGGAGTTACGACCGGGCGAGGTCGAATCGTGATGCAAGAGATTCCACACAGAGAAACCGGAGAGCGGAGAATGCGGGGGCGCTCCAGCCGATCAGCACGGCGAGCTGGAGTGCTGGTCCTGTGAGCGACGAGTGTGCCATCCCATAGATGAACACCGTGACGACCAGCACCGCGCTGACCACACAATACGATGCCCACATACGATCGCGCCGGGCGGCGTGGACGATGGAAAGCATGACTATTGCCGCGGTGAGTGAGCCGAATAGGAAGAGTGCGGAGAGGGCGTGAATGACACCGGGGACGGACGGATGTGCTGGAGTGGCCACTCCCGGTGGAAATCCTTTGCCAGGATCGGTGGGAAAGACTGCGACCCCAATGAGGAGGACGCCAAAGGCGGCTATAGGAAGCGGCGCCCAGGTCCCACTCCGCCGGTGCTCACCCCGCCACAACCCCACGGCATAGAGGAGATTGAGCACCCCGGCGAGTGAAAAATTGAGCGTCTGTACCCACCCCCAGGAACCCAGAGCCAGTTGGCTCAGGAGATGCACCCGGGGATCGAACCCCGGCCGCGTCAGGTCCTGGATGAAGACGGTCGCAATGAACAGCGGCCCGGCCAGGGCACCGCAGCGCAGGAGCCAGCGATCGTCCGCGCGGCGGTCCCCGGTCGTCTCGGGCTCAGCCGTCAAGCGACCGCCATGGCGGAGCCGGTCTCGAGCAAGGACTTGAAGGAACAGAGCATCCGCGGCCACGCCGCGGTGGATCCCGCGTAGGTGGCGGTCTCGCCATCGAAGTCGTCGTGCAGGAGCTCGACCCTCGTCACGTCTTTGGCCACGGCACTGAGCTGATAGGTCACGCGGGAGGGCCGGTCCGCGTTTTCCGCGTCGCCCCAGTGCGCCGACCACGTCATCACGATCTTTGAATGAGGGATGACCTCGAGAACCTTCCCGTCCACCACCTTGAACTCTCCTTCACCCACGTAGGAGTAGGCCGAGTTCTTGCGAAGTGATCCCGCGAGCTTCGTGTCGAACATGAAAGGGAGGGGGACGTCCCGTTCGAACAATCCGTCCCAGACTCTCGCCACCGGCGCGGCGATGTACAGCTCGTAGGCATAGGACAATTTCTGGCTCTTGCTGGCGTTACTCATTGCCAAAGGCTCCACGGTAGATGAAAGACCGCCCGTCAACCCCGGGCCCGGGTGGATCGAGTCACATTCCAGCACTCGATCCCGAAGCAGATGGTGATCAGAGACGAGAACAGGAGGGGCCCCGCGAAGAAGTCGTTCAGGATGATGACGATGCTCGCCGCGTAGCCCAGAAACAGGATCCAGGTGATGGCGCGGAACGCGCGTCGCTCCGCCCAGGAGCGGCCGCCGAGGAACCAGGCGATGCCGGCGGATGAGACGAAGAACACGGAGTCGATGATGCCGAACCCGAACCAGAAGTTGAACCAGGTGCGCTCCACGCCCTGGACGGGAAACCGGACTGACCGCATGGACGCCAGCACGGCATCCGCCGCGGGGCTGAACGACGGCGTGTTGAAGAGCGCTCCGGCGGTGTGCACGAACGCGTATAGCAGCAGCAGATACGTCGCGACCCGGAGCGGATTGAAGTACTTCGCGGCGAAGCTGGGGCGGGGCCGCGATTCGGCGTCGACATAGGCGGCGAGCCAACCCAATACCTGCTCCCAGCCCGCCGTATGGCTCTTGCGCGCCTCGACATGCCCGGTGAACCCCTCATGGCGCAGAGTCACCCGTGTACCGCCGGGAACGGCCTCGAGCTGGTACGACAACGTGCTCTTGACCTCGGGGAACCAGCTCGGTTCCCAGGTCAGAACGAGGCGGGTGGGGGGCTCGATCACTCGGTATACGCCTTGAGCGAGAAATGCCGTTCCGTCGGCCGAGTGACCATGGACTTCCCAGTGCCCCCCCACCCGGAGATCGACGTTCCATTTCTCGGTCCGATACACCTCGGGTGCTCCCCACCACTTGATCAGCTCCTTCGGGTCGGTGAGGGCCCGGAACACCCGCTCCGCCGGCGCCGCGATCTCGACGCTGGCGAGTATCACGCCGCTCGTGAGGTCGGCGATCGCCCGTGCCCCGGACAGTCTGGGTGCGGTCATTGCTCCTCCAGGTGCCGCTTCAGGTGGTTGAGGCTCGTCATCCAGAACATGCGGTATCCCTCGATCCATCCCGCGATCTGCCGCAGGGAGTCGGGTTCCAGCTTGTAGATCCGCTCCCGTCCCGCCCGCGTCTCCGACACCAAACGAGCCCGACGGAGCACGCTCAGGTGTTTCGAGACGGCGGGCCGGCTGACCCGGAAGTCCTCGGCCAGTGCTTTCACGGGAGCCGGCGCGGCGCGGAGCCGGTCGAGGATCGCCCGTCGCGTCGGGTCGGCTACGGCGTAGAAGACGTCCGCGTGTGCCAAGGCACGTGCCATGTCGTCACTCCGGTTCTGGGTCGTGGTCGGGCGTTGACGGGCCCACAAATCAGTAACCAATTGGTTACCAGTCTAGGAGGACGCGGCGCGCGCGTCAAGAGGGAAGGTCCGGGTCAGCGAGGGGCCTTCTCCTGGGGGAGGCGCTCCAGGGCGGCGCGCGCTTCCTCGACGTACGGTTTCAGCGACGCATCCCCCGACGCCCAATGCGCAAGCACGTCGGCGTAACCGGTCCGCGCCACGCCATAGTGCCTCAGCCGCTCGTTGACCCGCCCCCGCTCCAGTGACCACAGCACATCGGAGGGGAGCGAATTGCGGTGATTGAACTCGGGCTCCTGGGCCAGCTGCCGCGCCGCCTCCTGGTCCCGGCCCCGAGCCGCGAGCAGCTCGGAGCACACCAGGGGATCGAGCGGGCAGAACCCGAAGCACGCACTGTCGGGCAGGGACTCGAACAGGTTCAAGGCCGTCGCGGTGTCACGGCGCGCCAAGGCCAGGTAGGCGGGCGCCGACTTCGCGAGATACGACGACAGCTCGACCGCGATCCGGGGCCACCGCCCGGGTGGGGGTGGCTGGTGGCGAATCGAATCGAGGTACTGCATGAGGGTTCTGATCGACGTGGTGTCGCCTCGGCCCGCCCACCAGGCCAGGGCGGAAGCGCTTCCGATCCGGAACCTGTGCGCGTACTGCTTGATGACGCGGTCCGCCGAATCGGCGGGGAGGGCGCCGAGCATCAAGTACTGGATCGCGAGCTGGGGAATGGCGTCGCCGGTCTGGGCGTAGGCCTCGCGCAGGTGCCCCCGGTTCGCCAGCGCGAGCGCACCAACGACCTGCGCATTGATGGAGTCACCCGCGCCGGCCGCGTGCTGGAGCATCTCCCGCGACAGGGCGCGCCCGAACCTGAGGTCCCACTCCTCGGGA
Organism: Gemmatimonadales bacterium; assembly: GCA_035279865.1. GTDB lineage: Bacteria > Gemmatimonadota > Gemmatimonadetes > Gemmatimonadales > GWC2-71-9 > 40CM-2-70-7. The sequence continues at coordinate 4,088 of DATEGY010000062.1, forward strand.
TCGTTCAATGCCAAGGCGGCGGCCGCCCATTCTCCTCCGGTGAACACCAGCTGCCGGCCGTTGGCTCTGCTCGCCGCGCCGGCGACGGAATCCACCAGCACTTCACGGCGGGCTCCACCGGCGGTGGGGTCGAGCAGGACGCTCATCACCCGGGCTTCCTCCGCATACCCCCCACTCCCCCCCGCCCGCAGGTACCCCCGCGCGTACCTGAGAGCGCCAGCGGGGCCGTCCAGATTCGCGGCCAGCTGCATGGGGTGCACGTAGGAGGGCGAGAAGGTTGAATCGAGCGCGATTGCCTGGTCGAAGGCGTCGAGGCTCTGGCGCGACGACTCGCCCGCGAGCCCCCCGGCGTGGAAGCGGGCGTCTCCCAGGGAGTACCAGAGGCGCGGATCCTCGGGGTAGCGGCGCACCGCCTCCTCCAGCGTGGCGACGGCCCGCCTGCCGTACGTCCACCACTGGCCGCCGAGCGTGAGGGGGCCCTCGAAGACCATGGTCATCAACGACTCGGACTGCACCAGGAGCGAGTCCCGCGGAGCCAGACCATGATTCAGGGCCCCGGCTTTCAGTCGGTACCGGGTGGCCAGGGAATCGCTTCCCAACCCGGCCCAGCCCGCCGCGAGGCCTGCGCCGGCGAATGCGAGCGTGAAACCCGAGTCGATCCTGAAGGCCTGCTGGTACGACGCCAGGGCCGAGTCCCACTCCGAGTGGCGGAGGAATTGCTCGCCGGTGAGGAACGCCCTGAGGGCGGAGAGGGAAGCCGAGCCCATGCCCGTGCGCGCGAGTCCCAGGCCGGGCCGGCGCGTCCCACCGATTGCCTGGAGCACATGCACGGCGACGGAGTCGGCGAGGCGGTCGATCCGGTCCGCATGGTCCCGGAGATCCACGGCACCGAGCTGGGCACCGGTGGAGGCGTCGAGGACGTTCGCGCTGAGGCGAACCGAATCGGGCCCCGAGGCGACGAGGGCGCCGTAGACGACGATGCGGGCTCCCGTGCTCCGGCCCAGGGCGCGCGCGGCCACCGGGTCGGCGCGTCCGGTCCAGCGCTTCACGACCACCGTCGGAGATACCGTCCGCAGTGGGCCGGCGCCGTCCAGCGAGCGGGCCAGCAGGTCGACCAGTCCTTCGCGCCAGAGCTGGAAGGGTGGATCGAGGATGTCGAAGGGAGCGATCGCGACCTTGTCGTCATCCAGGTGCGAGACTGGAGACCGCCCGGCGAGCCCCCACGCCAGCCCGACTCCCAGAACCCCTGCGATCGCGGCCACGATCCACCGCGTGCGCCGTCGCCGGGTGACCAAGACGCGGGTCGTGAGTGTGACCGTGCCTTCGAGCGCCCGCAGGACCTCGTCGGCGCTCTGGGGCCGGTCCGCGGCGTTCTTTTCGAGGCACGCCATCACCAGGTCGGCGAGCGCGAGCGGGACTTGGGGACGTTTCTGGCGGATGGGCTCGGGCGGCTCCGTGATGTGCGCGGCCAGCGTCTGCTGGGGGCTGAGTCCCTCGAAGAGCTGATGACCCGAGAGCCCCTCATACGCCATCGCGCCGAGCGAGTAGATGTCGGCCCGGTGATCCACGGCGGGGTCTCCGGCAGCCTGCTCGGGCGCCATGTATGCCGGCGTCCCGATCGCCATGCCGACGGAGGTCAACCCGCTCGAGCCTCCGGAGCTCGAAATCGCCTTGGCGATGCCGAAGTCGGCGACGAGCGCGTGATTGCCGGAGAGGAGGACGTTGTCCGGCTTGATGTCCCGGTGCACCACACCGCGCGCATGAGCGTATGCGAGGGCGTCGGCCACGTCGTGGAGGATTCGTGAGGCGTCGCGGATGGGCAGGGCACCCTCCCGCGTCAGGCGAGCGCGGAGCGACTCGCCGTCCACGAACGGCATGGTGAAGTAGAGGAGGTCCCCCGCCGTGCCGGCGGAGAGCAGGGGGACGATGTGGGGGTGCTGGAGCGACGCCGCCAGCTGCGTCTCCCGGCGGAAGCGGTCGGCGTTGACACCCGCCGAGAGCTCGGGGGCAAGGACCTTCACCACGACCTTGCGCGCCAGCCCCACCTCTTCCGCGAGGTAGACCCGGCTCATGCCTCCACCCCCAAGCTCCCGCTCGATCCGGAAGCGCCCGGCGAGCGCGGGTTCGAGCTGTTCTAGCATGTGGTCCGGGCGGATGTCACGGGCGCCGGAGGCGTCGGCGCTGTCAGCGGTCGTCCGGGTCGACGAGCGGACGGGTGCGGCGCACGACGCTCCGGCGCTCGACGGTCCAGTGGACGCCGTCCGGGCTGGTTTCCTTCAACCCGAGGAAGGTGCCGTTCCGCTGCGTATAGTCGTGAACGCTGCGGTGGTAGAGACCATCGGCGTCCCGCGTGTTGCTCCCAAACACCCAGATATGATCGGCGACCGTGACGGGAGCGGGTGATGCCGCCCCTCCCGCAATCTCGTAGTACCGGTACCGATGGGGTTGCGAATCCGGTACGTACACGCCCACCCACTGTTGCACCGTGCCGGCCCGCGTGAGTCCCTCGGTGCAGACGAGGGTGGACCCCGGGGCGAGCTCGCAGTCGTAGGCAATGGACGTCCCGGCGACGGTGTCACTTTGCCAACGCCCGACGAGGTCAGCCAGCGGATTTTCCCCCCTCGGTCTGGTTGCCTGGGCGCTCAAGCCGGCGGCCACCATGGTGGCGGCTCCCCAGATGACGAAACTTCGATGGATCCTCATGGTGATTACGGCCGACAATTGACGGGACCGACTTGGGACGCCCCCACCGGCCTTGACTGCTCGCTAGGAGGCATCGGCATGTTCATGTCCGCCGCCCGTCCGTCGCATCCCTTCCCGTGGGCCGTCGAGTCGGAGTGCGGTGGGGGCGTTGGTGCGCGCGCAGCCCGGGCGGTCGGGGGCAGCACGCCGTTCAGCCGCAAGTAGACGGCGAGCTGGCTGTAGTGGTCGGACCAGTGGTTGATGGTGTTGAACAGGGCTTGTGCGCGCGTGCCGTAGTCGGGCATCGGGTCGTTGAGCCGGGTGTCGTCGAGTCGGGCGAGGGCGCGGCGGCAGAACTCGAACGTCTCCTTGAGCCGGGCCACCAGGACCGCCTTGGAGTCCCGCGCCGTCACGGGGGTGCGGGCGGGCGCGGCGGTGTCGCCGACGGCGGCACCGATGTCGTCGTTCCCTTCCAGGACGTGGACGAGGACCTCGGCAAAGCTCATCTGGGGCTTGGTCGGGCGGAAGGCGTACCGGTCGGCCGGCATGTCGTCGGCGGCGGCGACGATGCGCGTCGCGTTCAGCTCGAATTCCGTACGGTAGGAATCGGATACGAGATGCGCGGGTCCCTGTGCTGAAAGCCCCGTCGACAAGACCAGTCCACCGACGGCGGCCACCAGTTTGCGATTCATTCGACACTCCCAAGTTGAGGACCCGGGGACATTCGGCGGGCGCGGGCCTCCCATGCTTCGTTTTCGGTCGAAGCGTCTGCGGGCCCGTCCGACTTTATATGTAACCGGTTGGGTGTGTGTAACGGGGGCTTGAAGCCTCCCGGGTCCCTGTGTATAGTAACCAATCGGTTACCTGTAATTAGTGACCCGGGCCGTGACGGTCAAGAGGCCACGACGAGCAATGAACGCCACGAGGAACGCAACACTCGACCCCCGTCCGCGGAAGCGAAGGCTATCCGTTGAATGGAGCTCGCCATCGTTACCGCCATCGCGCTGATAACCATTGCCCTATTGGGTGACCGGCCGACTCCGCCCGCCGTGCGAGCCGTACGGGTCGCCGGAGCCGTCGTCCTCGACGGGCGCCTGAACGAGCCGTTGTGGTCGCGTGCCGAGCGGGTGACCGCATTTACGCAGAGCGAGCCCGTGGAGGGGGCCGCCGCCACGGAGCGCACGGTCGTCTATGTCGCCTATGACGACGCCGCACTCTACATCGCGGCCCGTCTCTACGACACGCACCCTGATTCGATCGTGAACCGGCTCGGCCGGCGGGACGACGTGACCGGATCGGATCAGTTCACGGTGTTCCTCGACCCCTACCATGACCGGCGTACCGGATACTTCTTCCGGATCGACGCGGCCGGTACCCTCGGCGACGGCACCTTGTACAACGACGATTGGACCGACAGCACCTGGGACGGCGTCTGGGAGGGGCGGGCGCGGACCGACTCTCTCGGCTGGACGGTGGAAATGCGGATTCCGTTCTCGCAGCTGCGGTTCCACGCGGGGGCAGGCGCCTGGGGTGTGGACTTCGAGCGCGAGGTCGCACGGCGCCACGAGCAGGACCTCCTGGTCTTCACGCCGCGGAATGGGGCGGGTTTCGTTTCCCGGTTCGTAGATCTTGCCGGGCTCGGAGAGCTCCGGTCCCGGCCCCTCGTCGAGCTCCTGCCGTACGTCCGCACGCAGGCCGAGTACGCGCCGCACGCCACCGGGGATCCGTTCCATTCCGGTTCCTCGTACTCACCCGGTGCGGGACTCGACGCCCGCATCGGACTGGGCGCGAATCTCACGCTCAATGCCACCGTCAATCCCGACTTCGGCCAAGTCGAGGTGGACCCCGCCGTCGTGAATCTGTCAGACGTCGAGACGTTCTATCAGGAAAAGCGGCCGTTCTTCGTCGAGGGAGCCTCCCTGTTCGACAACTTCGGGCAGGACGGTGCCGACAGTTACTGGAGCTTCGGGTGGCAATCGTTCCAGGTCTTCTACAGCCGCAGGATCGGGCGTGCCCCCCAGGGTGACATCCCCAGCGGCTCCGTGCCGAGTTCAAGCTTCGCGAACGTTCCCGACGGCACCCACATCCTGGGCGCGGTCAAGCTCACGGGGACGGCGTTCGGGGGCTGGACCGTCGGTGCCATGTCCGCGCTGACTTCACGCGAAACCGCCGAGCTCGACACGTCCGGTGTCCGTTTTTCCCGTCAGGTCGAGCCCTTGTCGTATTATGGCGTGGCCGGCGCGCAGCGCTCCCTGGCCGCCGGGCGGGCCGGACTCGGGTTCATCACGACGACGGCCCTGCACGACCGATCCGATCCGTTCCTCCGCGATCAGGTCAACGGAAGTGCGTTCACCGGCGCCGTCGAAGGATGGTGGTTCCTCGATGCCAAGCGGGTCTGGGTCATCACCGGAGCGGCCGGCGGGTCACTGGTGTCCGCCGATCCGCGGCGCATCGTGGCCTTGGAAACGGATCCCGTGCACTACTTCCAGCAGCCCGATCGTCGCGGGACGCACGTCGATTCCGCCGCCACGTCCCTGGCGGGGAGCGTGGGACGGTTTACCCTGAACAAGCAGAGCGGCAGCCTGTTCGTGAATGCCGCGGCCGGGTGGCAATCCCCTGGCGTGGACGTGACGGACCTGGGCTATCAGGCCCGCTCCGGTCTGTACGACGCGAGCGTCGTCGGAGGGTATTTCTGGAACGCGCCGGGGCGATGGTTCCGGCAGGCGAAGGTCTTCGCGGCGGCGTTCCGCACGCTCGACTATGACAAGAACGTCATCACGACCGGCGTCTACGCCCGGACAACACTCGGGTTCCTGAACTATGACCAGTTCTCCATCACCGGATGGTACCAGCCCTGGCGCGTCGACAACGTGCGCACTCGTGGCGGTCCGCTCTCGCTCACGCCCCCGGCCGTCGAATTCAGCTGGAAGGGCGGTACGGACGACCGGCGGGCGGCCGTCTTCACCCTGCAGGGCGCTGCTCACAGCAGCATCGACGAGCACATGGTTTCGCTGTCCCTGTCCGGGCAGCTGCGTGCCTCGAGCCGCCTGACGGTGTCCGCCGGGCCGACCATCACGCACGACCGGCTCGGCACCCAGTATGTGACCGCGTTCGCCGACACCGCCGCGACCGGGACCTTCGGAACCCGGTACGTGTTCGCGACGCTCGACCAGCACCAGGTGTCGGCCGAGTTCCGCCTGAACTGGTTGTTCTCTCCGGCCCTGTCGCTTCAGCTCTATGTGCAGCCGCTGATTTCTGCCGGAGCCTACTCCGACTACAAGGCGCTGGCCCGGGCCCGGACGTACTCGTTCAATCACTGGAACGACGGTTCGTCGGGATTCGACAGCACCACCTACACGCCGCCGGCTCAGGATTTCAACCTGCGCTCCCTGCGTGGCACCATGGTGCTCCGGTGGGAGTATCGCCCCGGTTCTACCCTGTACCTCGTGTGGACCCAACGGCGTGAGGACACGGCGGCGACCGGTGCGCTCGACCTCGGGTCTTCGCTGGGGCGGCTCACGGCGACCCCACCCGACAACGTGCTGCTCATGAAATTCACGTACTGGCTCTCGATTTGATCCGCTTCCGGAGCGCTCGATGCCGACATCCATGACCGATGAAGTGATGCGGGGCCTGATCGCGACGGCCCGGAACTACACGTTCGTGATCCTCCACCCGACGCCGAGGCGGCAGGAGCCTGGAGCGGATCAGGTGGTGTGGGAGCATGCGCGGCGCAATTTCGAACTCCGGGCGGAAAAGCGCCTGTCGATCGTGTGCCCGGTGCGGGACGGCAGCGACGTCTGCGGGATGTACCTGTTCCCCGGCACGCCGGAGGAGACGGCGCTCATCATGGAGGGGGATCCCGGCGTGAAGGCGGGAATCTTCACCTATGACGTCCATCCGTGCCGCGGGTTTCCCGGAGACGCCCTGCCGTGACGTCCGTCTGGCCGGATGTGCGCTACGCCCTCCGCACGCTCGGGCGGGATGCCGGGTTCGCTCTCGCGGTGGTCGTCACGCTGGCGCTGGGCATCGGTGCCAACACGGCCGTCTTCAGCGTGGTGGACGCCGTTCTTCTGCATCCGCTGCCGGTCGAGCGGCCGGAGGAGCTGGCCGCCATCTACGAGGGGATCAGCGACGCTCAGCCGCATGATCACGTGTCGTACCTCATGCTCGAGGCCATTCAGCAGCGGGTCCCCTCGCTGGTGCAGGTCGCGGGCTTTCGCGCCGTCGAGACGGTGGTTCGGTCGGGTGGTGCGGCCGAGCAGGCGCTGACCACCGCGGCTTCGGGAAATTATTTCACCGTGCTCGGACTGCGCCCCCAGGCGGGCCGGTTCTTCTCCGTGGTGGAGGACGCGGCCCCAGGGGCGAGCCCGGTGGTCGTGGTGAGCGACGCGTTCTGGGCCCGCCGCTTCGGCCGAAGCCCTGCGGCAGTGGGCGCCCAGCTCGATATCGGCGGCCACCCGTTCACCATCATCGGCGTCGCCCCGCGGGGGTTTCACGGCACCGAGCTGAGCGCGGACGACCAGCTCTGGGTGCCGCTGCACATGATCGCGCACCTCGGGGCACGCGCGCCATTCACGCCGGACTGGCTCGACCGGCTCTTCTCGAGCCCCATGATGCGGGTCCTCGGCGTGGTGGCCCGGGTGCGTCCGGGGGTACCGGCCCGGACCGTCGTGCGGGAGCTCAACACCGTCTATCAGCAGGAAAACCTCGTCCACCCGATGCCCTCCTTGTCGGCGATGGGTTATACCGGGAATGCGGTGGAGCTGCCGATGGGCCTCGAACCCCTCGTGGCCGCCGCCGCCCTGGGAGACCGGGCCGACCTCGTGCGATTCGTCACCGTGCTCTTTGTCGTGGTCGGGCTCACCCTCCTCATTGCGTGCGTCAATGCGGCCCATCTCTTCATGGGGCGGGCGGAAGCGCGGCAGGGCGAGCTGAGCCTGCGCGCCTCGCTAGGTGCCTCGCGGGTCCGGATCGCCCGTCAACTCTTCGTCGAGAGTCTGATGCTGGCGCTCGCCGGGGCAGGGGCGGGAGCGGTCGTCGATGCGGCCATCGTCCGGCTGCTCTCCGCATTCACGCTGCCCGGCAACATCCCATTGGCTCGAGTGGACCTGTCACCGGGTGTACGCGTGTTCGTCTTCACCGCCGGTTTGGCCGTCGTCACGTCGCTGCTGTTCGGACTCCTGCCGGCCCTGGGGGCGTCCCAACCCGATCTGATCGGCGGACTCAGAGGACACGGGACTGCGGGCCGGCGGCGCGGACGGAGCTGGATCCTCGGCATCCAGGTCGCGATGTCCCTGATGCTCCTGGTGGGCGCCGGCCTGTTCGTTCGCAGCCTGCGCGCGGGGCTGATGACGAACCTCGGGTTCGACCCCCGACCGCTCGCCACGAGTTCGGCGGACCCGCGTCTCCTCGGGTACTCCACGTCCCAATCCGCCGCCTATTACGCCGAGGCGCTGCGGCGCGCCGGCGAGCTGCCGGGCATTTCTGGAGCGGCAGTCACGACGCACGTGCCCCTGGCCCCGTTCGGCTTCGCACTGCCCTTCACCGCGGGCCCGCGGTCCCTCGCCGCGGCGGCGGCGACGGTCAGTCCCTCCTACTTCGACGTACTGGGTGTGCCGATCCTCGAAGGGCGGGGCTTCTCGGCGGCCGACGACGCGAGGGCGCCGGCGGCTGCCATCCTGAATCAAAGCGCGGCGCACGCCCTGTTCCCCGACGGGCACGCCGTGGGACGCAAGGTCGCGCTCGCCGGCTCCAATCTGATGACGATCGTGGGCGTCGTCCGCGACACGAAATACGAGTCCGTGCGAGACGAACACCGGCCGGTCATCTATCTTGCGTTCCCCCAGTCCTACGCCCTGTGGGGAGGCCGCCTGGCTCTCCTCGTCCGCAGCGCGAATCCTTCGGCCGCCCTGGCGGAGATCCGCGGTGAGCTGGCCGCGCTGCCTCCCGCCCCCCCCATCCAGCAGCCGGGACTGGTGAAGGACCAGGTCGCCGCGGTGCTGATGCCGCAACGCTTCGGCGCGGCGTTGCTGGGCCTGTTCTCCGTGATCGCGCTCGCCATCTGCGCCGTGGGGATCTATGGCGCCGTCGCGCGGGGAGTGGGCCGTCAGGCGTCCGAGATCGGCGTCCGGGTAGCTCTCGGGGCGCCGTCACTGCACGTGTTGCGGACCGTGATCGCGCGTCCGGCAGGGACGATCGCGTGGGGCATCGCGGCCGGGATGGTCGGTGCCTCGCTGGCCGGGCGGGCGCTGGCCGGGTTTCTGTACGGGGTCACGCCGCTGGATGGCGCGGCGTTCCTGTCGTCCGCGGGCGTGATGGTCCTTGCTGCGGCGGCCGCGTGCGCCGGGCCGGCCCGACGCGCGCTCCGGATGAATCCGCTGTCCACACTGCGAGAAGGCTGAGTGCCTGCGGTCTTCGGCCTCCGCCACATCCTGCGGACGCTCCGCCGCGACCGGTCATTTACCGTGGCGGCCGTGGCGACCATCGCCCTCGGCGTCGGCGCGAGCACGGCCATCTTCAGCGCCGTGTACGGCATTCTCCTGGCGCCATTGCCGTTTCCAGATCAGGGGCAGCTGGTCGAGATCTACCAGAACAACGTCACGAAGGGAGTTGCGCGCGAGGCGGTCGCGCCGGGGAACTTCGTCGACTGGGCCGAGCGGAGCCGGGCGTGGGTTGCGCTGGGAGCGGCCGAGCCCTCCGGCCTTGCCTACGCGGCTCCTGAGGGGGCGGTGCTGCTGCCGGATCACAATGTCACGCCCGGCTTCTTCCAGGCCCTCGGCGTGCGGCCCATCCTGGGACGCCTGTTCGATGACGCCGATTTTCAGCCCCATCATGCCCTGTCGCTGGTCCTGACCTACGGATCGTGGCAGCGCCGGTTCGGCGGTGACTCCGGAGTAATCGGTCGCCC
>DATEGY010000063.1:0-4457 GCA_035279865.1 Gemmatimonadales bacterium
CGCCGCCCGGCTGGGAGCCCGGACCGAAGATGCGGGTAAGCTCGACGCGGCGGTCGCCTGGTACGCCCGGGCGGCGTCCTTCTCTCCCTATGAGGAGCCGCTCTGGAAGCGCCAGATCGAGATCCTCGCGCGGCAGGGAGACCGGGCGGGGGCGATCGCCGTCTTCGAACGATTCGCCGAACGCCTGGCCAAAGATCTGGGGTCCCATCCGGGGCCCGAGCTGCGGGAGTTGATCGCCGCGGTGCGAAGGGCCGCCAAGCAACCAGTGGCCTCTCCTCCCGCCGCGCCTGCGCGGCCCGTGACGGAGGCGCCGGTGCCTGCCCGGCCGCGCCCATGGGGGTCAGCGATCATGGCCCTGTCGGCAGCGGCGGCGATCGTGCTCGTTCTCGCCGCGCCGTGGCGGCACCCCGCCACCCTCTCCGTGGTCGTGGCGGAGTTCACCAGTCCGGACGCCGACCCCGCTCTTGCGCGCGCGGTGACATCGGCGCTCAAGGTGGATCTCTCACAGTCCACCGGACTCCGGGTCGCGAGCGACGTGCTCGTACGCGATGCCCTTCATCGCATGGTCCGCGATCAGGGGCCGCTCGATGAGAGCACCGCCCGCGAGGTCGCGGTACGGGAGGGGGAGGGCGCGGTGGTGGCGGGCGAGGTGGATCGCGTCGCTTCGGGATACATCCTCTCCGCCCGGCTGCTCGACGTGCGCTCCTCCGTGCAGCTCTGGGCGGGCCGAGCCATCGCCAAGGACTCGAGTGAGCTGCTCGGCGCCATCGAGAGCCTCTCGGGTCAGCTCCGGCATGCAGCGGGGGAATCCCGCAGCCCGATCCGGGACAGCCGGCCACTCGCCCAGGTGACGACCGGGTCACTCCAGGCGTTGCGGCTCTTTTCGAGCCGCCCCGTCGAGGACGAGCCCCCGGAGCAGGCCATAGCCCGGCTGACCGCCGCCATCACACTGGACTCGGGGTTTGCGATGGCGTGGTGGAGACTCGCCACCATTTATGCGGCATGGGGGAGGCCGAGTCAGGTCCGCAACGCGGTCATGCACGCGTATGCGGGGCGCGCCCGGCTGCCCGAGCCTGAGCGATCCCTGGCCGAGGCCTACCAGGCCCGGCTTTCGGGCGATCCCGAGCGCGGCCGCGCGCTGCTGGAGACACTTCTGCAGGATCACCCGGATGAGCCCGATGCCCTGACGGTGCTCACGGATATGGCCATGCGCCGGGGGGATTGGGCCGGGGCGGAGCGGTACGGAGCGCGGGGGCGTCGCCCCGTCGACCGGTACAACACCTTCGTGGTACAGGCCGCGCAGGGACATTTCGACGCCGCGGAGCACACGGTGCGGGTGATGTCGTCGGCGCCGGGCGCAGGCGCCTTCGAGTTCCGGTTGCAGGGAGAATTGGCCGGCGCGCGCGGGAGGTACGCGGCCGCGGAGTCTCTGCTCTGGCGGTCCTATCGAGCGGCGACCGACAGCCGGGGGAACCGGGCCGGTGCGCTCGCCACCCTCGCGGAGGTCGCGGAAGTGCAGGGGCACATCGGGACGGCCATAGGGTTGCTCGAGCGGGATTTGCAGGAAGGGGCGCTACCGCCCGATGTCGTGATCGGCCGCCTCTTGTGGATTGCCCGGCTCGAAACACAATATCGCGCCGACACAACCGGGGCCGTCGCGCGCACCAGGCGTGCCCTCGCGTCGCACGAATGGCATTCCTTGCCCGATGTGGACCGGCCGTTCATCGGGATGGCGGACGCGTTCCGGCAGGCAGGGGATACGGCGCAGGCGCGTCGCCTCCTGACGGAGCAACAGGCAGTCGTGACCGATACGACCAGCACTCGCTGGCGTGCCGGGGTGGTGGCGCGCCATGAGCTCGACGGCGACTACGCCGGCGCGGCGAGGATACTCACGGCCGGACTCACCAAGCCCTGGCCTGAGTGTCCGTCGTGCGGGATGTATCCGATCGCGGACGCCTGGGACCGGGCGGGCCGATCCGACTCGGCGCTCGCCTGGTACCACCGGGCGCTCGCGACGCCCGGCTCCCGGCGGCTCGCGGCGGACGCGCAGTGGCGGGGGCGGGCTTTGCGTCGGGTGTCGGAGTTGGCAGGGCAGGCCGGAAACGCCGCGCTGGCCGACAGTGCGCGGCGCGCGCTGTTCGGCCTCTGGGCCACCGCTGATACTGGATTGCTGACTGCGGTTTTCCGGCGTTAGCGCCTGCCGGCGTCAGTCGTTCTGTCCCACCGGCTCCACAGTGCCGAAGGTCGGATTGATCCGGTAGCCGAGGCGCTGGGCCACCCGGTTCGCCTCAGTCACGACGGAACGGCGCCGCAACTCAGGAACCGGCCATGTCTGCACCGACGCATGCCGGAAGGCTCCCGGCCACGTCAGCACGTACCAATCACCGGTCGCACTCAGGCGAAAGTCGCCTTGCTCGGCGTTCAGCGAATGGATGAGCGCACTCGCTTCCCGAAAGGCGGCGACGGCGGTGTCGCGGGTCGCGGCGACCCGCTCTCGAGCGCTCCGCTCTTGGAGCAGCGCCTGATGCAGGCGGTACAAGTCTGAGAGCTGGCGGACTTGCGGGAAGCGGTACGCGATGAATAGCGGTATGGACTTATAGAGGGGTTTGAGGGAGCTGGTCGTGGTTTCAAGGCTCCCGCCGTCACTGAACCGGGTGTTGAAGGCGTTGTAATGCACAGTGCGGTACGAGTTCTGGACCAGCGCGACCTGTGCGGAATCTCCGGTGTCGCGGTTGATGTAGAGTCCGACGACGGTGGACGCCCGCATCACATCGTTTACCCGCTCGAGGCAGGCGACGAATTCGAACCCCATGCGCGTGAGGGCTTCACGGTCGCGTGGTGAGAGGTCGGCTTGACGCGCGCTGTCCGCGAGGGCATACCGCACCGTCCGGGGCCGCGTGTACTGGCGATGCAGCACAAACGTATTCCGGTGGAAGGGCCAGACGATAGCGCCCGCGGTGCCGGCCGCCACGATGCCCAACGCCAGGAGACTGGTGGAGGAGCGCAGAAGGACGTGGAGCACGATCGCCCCGAAGAGGTACCAGAGCATTTGCCGCCGGTCCCACGCCAGGCGTTCAGAGTAGGTAGGCCCGCGCAACCGCGGTTGCGGGGGTGAGGCCGGAGGGGGGGAAGGTGGAGGAGAGGTCATTGGCCCATGGTACGAGGTCCTGGTCGTGTGGTAAAGTGCGCATGCTGCGCAGGTATGTCATGATATGCGAGACGGGGTGTAAGTGGCCGAAATACGGCCCCTTGACTCCGGTTTGCCCCCCCACTAGAATGTGATTCTCCCCGCGACATTTTGCCGCGGGGTGCTCTTTGAGAACTGATGGTCTGAGTGTGTGGAGTGCGGCCCCATTTGAGTGATGCGCGGTCAGACGCGTGTCACGAGGGGTTAACTCTGAACGTGATTCGGACGACAAGAAGTACCAGTCGTTCGGGTGAGCTATTTCGAATTCTCATTGGAGAGTTTGATCCTGGCTCAGGACGAACGCTGGCGGCGTGCCTAACACATGTAAGTCGAACGGGACTGGGGGCAACTCCAGTTCAGTGGCAGACGGGTGCGTAACACGTGAGAAACTTGTCCTTCGGCGGGGGGTAGCCGGCCCAACGGCCGGGTAATACCGCATACGATCTTTCGGGGGCATCCCTGGGAGATGAAAGCCACCGCAAGGTGGCACCGATGGAGAGTCTCGCGGCCTATCAGCTTGTTGGCGGGGTAATGGCCCACCAAGGCGACGACGGGTAGCTGGTCTGAGAGGATGATCAGCCACATTGGGACTGAGACACGGCCCAGACTCCTACGGGAGGCAGCAGTGGGGAATATTGCGCAATGGCCGAAAGGCTGACGCAGCGACGCCGCGTGTGGGATGACGGCCTTCGGGTTGTAAACCACTGTCGGGAGGAACGAATACCGGACGTCGAATAGGCGATCCGGGGTGACGGTACCTCCAAAGGAAGCACCGGCTAACTCCGTGCCAGCAGCCGCGGTAATACGGAGGGTGCGAGCGTTGTCCGGAATCACTGGGCGTAAAGGGCGCGTAGGCGGCTCATTAAGTGGCTGGTGAAATCCCGGGGCTCAACTCCGGGGCTGCCGGTCAGACTGGTGGGCTCGAGCACGGTAGAGGCGGATGGAATTCCCGGTGTAGCGGTGGAATGCGTAGAGATCGGGAAGAATACCGGTGGCGAAGGCGTTCCGCTGGGCCGTTGCTGACGCTGAGGCGCGACAGCGTGGGGAGCAAACAGGATTAGATACCCTGGTAGTCCACGCCGTAAACGATGGGCACTAGGCGTCGGGGGGAGCGACCCTCCCGGTGCCGTCGCTAACGCAGTAAGTGCCCCGCCTGGGGAGTACGGCCGCAAGGCTGAAACTCAAAGGAATTGACGGGGGCCCGCACAAGCGGTGGAGCATGTGGTTTAATTCGAAGCAACGCGAAGAACCTTACCTGGGCTTGACATGC
>DATEGY010000064.1:0-2721 GCA_035279865.1 Gemmatimonadales bacterium
AGGAATGATCCGCGAGCGAAAGAGTTCGGCCACGCTAGGCTTTGGCCTCTTCCAGCTCCTTCTTCCGCGTCTCCGCGATCTTCGTGGCGACCTCCGGCGGCGCCTGCTCATACTTGAAGAACTGCGCGTGATACGTACCCCTGCCATGCGTGATCGAGTGGAGCGTCGTCGCGTACTTGTCGAGCTCCGCCTCAGGCACGTGTGCCTTCACGCGGGTGAGCCGCCCGTCGGGCTCACTGCCGAGGATATGGCCCCGCCGCGACGAGAGGTCGCCCATGACCGCCCCAAGCGCGTCGTCGGGGGTCCAGACCGACAGGTCGACGATGGGCTCCAGCAGGGCCGGCTTGCAGTTGGGACTCACGTTCCGGAAGGCCAGGATCCCGGCCATCTTGAACGACATTTCGTTCGAATCCACGTCGTGGTAGGACCCGTCGTACAGCTCGATTTTGAAGTCGACCACCGGATAGCCCGCGATGGGACCGCGCGCGGCGGCCTCCTCGACCCCTTTTTCCACGGCCGGGATGTACTGCCGCGGAATCACGCCGCCCACGATGTGGTCTTCGAACACCACACCCGCGCCACGCGGCATCGGAGCGAGGCGAATCCAGCAATCCCCGTACTGTCCCCGCCCACCCGACTGCTTCTTGTGCTTCCCCTGCCCCTCGGCCTTGCCGCGGAGCGTCTCGCGGTAGGCGATCCGGGGCTTCGTGAGCAGGGCATGCACGCCGAACTTCCGCGCGAGGCGTCCGACCACGATCTCGATATGACGCTCGCCCAGCCCACGGATGAGCGTCTGCCCGAGCTCGGAGGAGTACTCGTGCTGGAAGGTCGGATCCTCTTCATGGAGCTTGTGGAGCCCCATCGAGAGCTTGTCTTCCTCGCCCCGCTGCTTGACCTCGATCCCCGAGGCCACGATGGCCTCCGGGAACGGGATCTTGGGCAGGACGATCGGATGCTCCTTCGTGGACAGGCTGTCGTTCGTGTGGGTGTCTCTCAGCTTCGCCACGCAGCCGATGTCGCCGGCGTGGAGCTCCTGGACTTCGGTCCGGTCCTTCCCCACCGAAACACAGAGATGATTCAGCTTCTCCACCGCCTGCCTCGGCGCGTTGTAGACGTCCTGGCCGTTCTTGACCATGCCGGAGATGATCCGGAAGTACGAGACGTCGCCGACGTGGGGCTCCGAGATGGTCTTGAACACCCGCGCCACGAGGTTCCCCTGGTCGGTCGGCGCGCAGGCCACCTGCTGCGCGTTCCCCCACACCTGGCCGTCCACCTCGGGCCGATCCTTCGGTGACGGCATGAGCTCGACCATCTTGCTCAAGAGCGCCTTCGTCCCGTAGGTCAGCTCGGCGGCGCCGCAGAACAGCGGGAACAGCTCCCCGCGCGCCATCCCCGACTTCATGGCCTTGATCGCCTCATCCCGGCCGATCTCCTCACCCCCCAGGTACCGCTCGAGCAGGGTGTCGTCGGTGGCGGCGATGCTCTCGATCAACGCCTCGGAGTACCTCTGGAACCGATCCTGGTACTCGGGGGGAACGTCGACCTCTTCATACTCGCCGGCCTTCGTGCCCTTCTTGTACATGTGACACTTCTTCGAGAACAGATTGATGATCCCGTGGAATTCGGGGCCCTCACCGACCGGAATCTCCACCGGAATCACCTTCGCGGTCAGGCGCTGCTTCACCTGATTGAAGACTTTCTCGAAGTCGGCGTGCTCCTTGTCCATCATCGACACGAACAGGATGCGGGGGGTACCCCGCTCTTCGCAGTACTCCCACACCTTTTCGGAGCCGACTTCTACGCCGGCCGTGCCCGCCAGGACCACCACCGCGCCATCGGCGGCCCAGACGCCGGCGAGTGCGTCGCCGGTGAAGTCCAGGTATCCAGGCGTGTCGATGAGGTTGATCTTGGCGTCCATCCACTCGGCCACGGCCAGCGCCAGGTTGATGGAGTACTTGTGCTGGATTTCGTCGGGAGTGTAATCGGTGAGGGCGGTGCCGTCCTTCACGGACCCGTGGCGCTTGCTCGTTCCGGCCACGAACGCGAGTGCGTCGACCAGGGAGGTCTTGCCGCTCGCGCCGTGGCCCACCACGGCCACGTTGCGGATGTCCTCCGTCTTGTACACGCGCATGCGTATGCCTCCTAGGGCGTGTTTCGGCGAATATGGCCGCGCGGATTACACCCGGCTAGGCGCGGGAAGCCCCGGTCTGGCAAGGGTTTCGCCGACGGTTAACGCGTCGCGGAGTTGAACGTCGAAGGATGGAGAACTCACACGGAGAGGTCATGCGCATCACCACCATAGTCCTCGCTGCGCTCGCGTTGGCCGTCGCCGCGCCTGCGGTGAGTCAAGCACAAAGCGCCGCGCCACCGGCGGCCAGCGTCCAGCAGCATCCTCGCGGCGTTCGAGGCGCCCGGTCCTTCCGCCATCGGCAGCGCAAGATCCGCCGGATGCGGATGAACCGCCGTCAACGGATCCGGAGCCGTCGCTTTGTCCGAGGGCACCGTTTCCGGAGGATCTAGTCCGCCGGTGGGACCACCTGGTCGGCGACGCGAGCATTGAGTACCGTCGCCACCAGGATGATCCCGCCTCCTACCAACGACCACACGCCCGGAACTTCACTCACCACCAGAAACGCCCACACCGGACTCACCACGGGCTCCACGAGCAAGAGCAGTGACACTTCGAGTGCCGGGACTTCAGGCAGGGCCTTGGAGATCAGC
>DATEGY010000065.1:0-9385 GCA_035279865.1 Gemmatimonadales bacterium
AACAACCGCAGCCGGCCTTCGAACTGCCGCGGGTGATAGCGCCGCGCCGCCCCGATCGTGGCCCCTTGCACCGCTTCCCGAAAGGCCAGGGCAGGGTCGGGTGCGGCCGGCCGGCTCTCGCGCTGGGCTCTGACCAGGGCCAGTTTGGATCCGACGTACGCTCCCCATCGGGTCGGCGGCCGCGACGCGAGCGCCCGCACGTGCCCGGCCACCCGCTGGATCTGCTCCTCCAACCACGCTCCCCGCTCGTCCAGCGTCCACGGGATGAAGCGGTACCGTCCCGCGAAGGGTGCGCCGAACAGGGCGACCGACTCGAGCGGCGCGCCGGCCATCTGAAACCGGCGGCCCAGCTCGAACGCGGTCACGCAGCCCGCGCAGTGTCCCGCGATCACGAACGGACCGGTCGGGGCGAAGGCGCGAATCTGTTCCTCGAAGTACGCGGCGAGGTCCTCGATGCGCTTGAGTGGGCGGGCGGCGCCGTCGAGCCCGGGGGGCTGCAGCCCGTAGAACGGCTGATCTTCTCCGAGGTGGCGGGCGAGGGCGAGGAAACAGAACACGTCCCCGTTGTGACCCGGCACGCCGAAGATGGGCGGCGCAGTGCCGCGGGGCTGCAGTGGCACGATGGCGCGAGGCCGGCTCGCCGTGGAGCGGGTGGAACGGAGGAAGGCCAGGATTTCCCCCCTCCGGCGCCGCAGCACCTCGAGCAGGGCGGGGGTCAGAACGCCGGGAGGAGCATCGCACTTCACCCGGTCCCCGTCTTCCCGAACATTGATCCCCCGGCTGCGCAGCTCCGAGAGCAGCGCGATGGCACTCACAGCTCGACCTCCACCCGTTCGCCCGTCTCAACTTCCCCGTCCGCTCCTGGAGGTGGCCCCACCACGGCGAGCGTCTCGATCGCCTCGGCGAGGCCGGCGGCAGTCTGCCGTTCGAACAGGAGGCCCAGGGGTACGTCGCTCCCGGAGGCGCCGCGCAGGCGGATCACCAGCCGAGCCGCCATGAGCGAGTCGCCGCCCAGATCGAAGAAATTGTCATCGATGCCGGCGTCGGGACGCCGCAGGACGTCGCGGAAGATCTCCAGCACCATGGCTTCGGTTGGCGTGCGCGCTTCGGCCGGGGCGGTGTCGGCCCGCGCATCAGGCTCCGGATCCGGAAGGGCGCGGCGGTCGAGCTTGCCGTTGGCGGTCCGCGGGAGGGCGTCGAGCACGACGAATCGAGCGGGGATCATGTACTCCGGAAGCTCGGCGCGGAGCGCCGCGCGCAGACCCTCCACCAGAGCCCCGGCGCCGGAGTCCACCACCAGGTAGGCGATCAGGCGCGCCTCCCCGGGCGGGTTCGAGCGTACCACGACCGCGGCCTCACGGACTCCCGGGTGCCGCATGAGGGTCGCCTCGATCCCGCGCAGCTCGATGCGGAAGCCTCGAACCTTCACCTGGTCGTCGAGACGTCCGAGATGCTCCAGGGTCCCGTTCGCCAGGAGCCGTACCCGGTCCCCGGTATGGTAGAGTCGGGCACCGGCGGCACCTTCAGGATCCGCGATGAACCGCTCCGCCGTGAGCTCGGGCCTGTTCCAGTACTCGAGCGCCAGTCCCGAGCCTCCGATGCAGAGCTCCCCCGGGACGCCGATGGGGCACAAGTGCCGGCGGAGGTCAAGCACCCGGACGACGGTGTTGGCGATCGGACGTCCGATGGTGATGTGGGCGGCGTCCCGGATTTGCGCACAGGTGGACCAGACGGTGGTCTCGGTCGGGCCGTACATGTTCCAGAGCTCCACGCCCCGGGCCAGCAGCGCCTCGGCGAGGTCCCGCGGAAGGGCCTCGCCGCCCACCAGCGCCTTGAGGGGCGAGCGCCCTTCCCACCCAGCCTCCAGAAGCAGGCGCCAGGTAATCGGCGTGGCCTGCATGACCGTCACCCCGTGATTCTCGAGCAGTGAACGCAGAGCCTGCCCGTCCCTCGCGTCGTCACGCGTGGCGAGAACCACGGTGGCGCCCACACACAGCGGCACGAACAGCTCGAGTAACGCGATGTCGAACGACACCGTGGTAACCGCCAGCAGCACGTCGCTCGCGCCGATGCCCGGTGCTCGGGCCATACTCATGATGAGGTTGGCTGCCGCCCCATGGCCGACGACCACGCCTTTCGGGGTGCCGGTCGAGCCGGAGGTATAAATGACGTACGCGGGGTCCGCGGCACCCGGCCGGTCGCCGGTGCCCGGCGGGCCCTCACGCGGGTCGATATCAAGGAGCAGCTGCCGCTCGCGCGCGAGGCCACACCAGCCCGCCAGGGGTTCGGTGGAGACCAGAAGCGAGACTCCCGAGTCTTCCGCCATGAAACGCAGTCTCTGGGCCGGATACGCGGGGTCGAGCGGGACGTACGCGGCGCCGGTCTTGAGAATGCCGAGCAGGGCGACGGGCAGCTCGGAGGTCCGCTCGAGACAGACGCCGATGCGCTGTCCGCGGCCGGCCCCGCGGGCCCGGAGAGCCCGTGCGATGTGCTCGGCCTGCGCGTCCAACTCGGCGTAGGTCAGGGCCGCGGCGGCGGTCCGCAGGGCGATACGCTCCGGCGTCCGCGCCGCCTGTGCCTCGACCAGGGCGTGGATCGGCAGGCCGGGGACTTCCGTTGCGGGCCCGGTGCACGCGACGATGATCCGCTCCCGCTCCGGCCCGTCCAGCATCGGGAGATCTGCCGCCGGCAGCTCCGGGCGGGCCACCGCGTGGCGCACGAGCTCGGTGAAAGCCGCCGCGATCCGCTGGACGGTCTCGCGGTCGAACACATCGGTGTTGTACTCGAACCGGGCGAGGTAGCCATCACCCTCGTCGTGGACGTGCAGGCTGAGGTCGAACTGCGCAAAGCCGAGGTCGTAGTTGAACGGTGTAACATCGAGGTCCCCGAGACGGGTAGCCGGCACCCGGGGCATCTCGAAGAGCACCTGGAAAACGGGGTTGCGGTCGGCGGACCGCTCGATGGCGAGATGGCGCATCACGACCATGAGCGGCACGGGATTCATGAGCGCCTCGAGCGTCGCGTCGCGGGCCTGGCGCACCACGTCGAGAAAGCTCGGCTCTCCCGAGAGGTCACAGCGCAGGCCGGCCATGGTCAGAAAATTGCCGATCAGCGGCTCGAGCGCCTGCTGGTCCCGCGCGCCGATCGGTGTCCCGATCACCAGGTCCGACAGGCCCGTGTACCGCGACAGCAGCACCTGGAACGCCGCCAGGAGCACCATGAACCCCGTGCAGCGCTCGCGACGGACGAGGGCCCGCACGCCTTCTCCCACCTCGGCCGGAAACCGGAAATACACGTGCGAACCCAGGAACGACCGGACGGCGGGCCGGGGCCGGTCGCCGGTCAGCTCCACGACCGGCAGCTCGCCGGCCAGGCGCTGTCGCCAGTAGGCGATCTCGCCGGCATGAGCCGCGTCGTCGGCCCAGGCCTCGCGCTGCCAATGAGCGAAGTCGCCGTACTGCAGTCCCAGAACGGGAAGGTCCGGTTCCCGCCCGGTGAGGGAGGCGCGGTAGGCGGCATCCACTTCGTCGAGCAGGAGGCCCATGGACAATCCGTCCGCGGCGATATGGTGCACGTTCACGAACAGGATGTGGTCCGTCGCGCCCAGCCTGAACAGCGCCACGCGGATCAGGGGCAGCCGGGACAGGTCGAAGGGCCGGAGGGATTCCTGGGTCGCGAGCGCATGGGCCTTCGCCTCGCGTTCCTCCGGGGGGAGGTGCTCGACCGAAGCCAGGGCCACACGGATCGCGAGGGCGGGATGGATATGCGCGTGCGGCTCCCCGCCCGGGGCCGCGTAGGTGGTGCGGAGAATCTCGTGGCGCCGGATGACCGTGTTGACGGCGGCCTCGAGCGCGGCGACGTCGAGAGGACCGCGCAGCCGCAAGGCCCGGGGCAGGTTGTACGCGGGATTGCCCGGGGCCATCTGGTCCATCAACCACATCTGCCATTCGATAAAGGAAAGGGGGGCGGTGCGCGGGTCGGGCCGCGGGGAAATCGCGGACCGTGGGCGACGGGGGCTCTCAGCCGTGTGTGACACGCGTCTCCGCCCCCGTTTCACATCCGGTTGCGAACGCGACCGCGCCGACCAAACCTGGCCCGGGGTCGAAGGTGCGAACGGTCCAGGCCATGCCCGAGGTGTCCAGCGGATGGCCCAGACCGCCGCCGTGAGCTTTCACGACGGCCTCGCTGCGGGTCCACCAGTCGAGAAAGCCGCGGAGCTTCTGGTGCTCCGTCAGAGACGCGTAGGCCCGCCACTCCTCCGGGGAGCACAATTGCGCGGCGATCGTCTCGGCGTCGGGGACGGGGCGGAGCACCTCGATGTCCACGCCGATCTTCCCCCCGGTGGCGAACGCCAGGGCGGCGACGTCGTCACTGTGCGAAACGCTGAAGTACAGGTCCCGGCCGCTCGGGCCAGCGAGGGCGGGTTTGCCGTGAGGACCGCGGGCGAATTCGATCATGTATGGGGAGACCTTGAGACGCGTGCCGAGCTGCCGCCGCAATTCGGCGCGCGCCACGATGAATCGGCGGCAGTCGCGAGGGCGGGCGAAGCCGGCCGCTCGCAGCCGCTCCTCGTCTGACAGCAGCGTCGTGGCCTCGTGCACGGCCGCCGACCCGACATCCAGCCGCGTCATCAGAATTTCGATCACAGCACCTCCGCACACAGGAGCGTGGAGTCCGCGGGCCTGCCCCGGCCGTCGCCGCCACCGGCGCTGGGAAGGGTTGCAAGTTGCGGGCTAGCCCGTACGGCACTCCGGCGGCGTACGGTCGCGGTCTCCGCAGCGTGGGCGCAACGCGTGCCGCCCGCGCCCCGGTTTCATGCGCCACGGCTTCGCTTTTTCCTGGGATGACTCCCTCGGGTACGCGTTCGCTGCGCCTGCGACGCGTGGGCTCCCTGGCCGGTCCCCCCGATCCCTCGGCATCGTCTTTGCTCCCTTCCAGGGCTGAACGCACGGCCGGCCCGGCTTTGAAGTCGCTCGGGCGGGCATCACACGCGACCGTACCCTGCGGAGCCACCGCATGACGTCCTCAGACGACCGTAGCTCCTTGAGATCTGTCCATCGCCTCGTGCACGACCATGCCGGACACCGCCCGAACGCGGTGGCCCTGGCCGAGCCCGGCCGGGCCCTGTCTTACCGTCAGCTCGACGACCGCTCGACCAGCCTCGCTCAGCACCTGCGTACACTGGGGGTGGGCCCGGACGTGGTGGTCGGGCTCTGCTTTCCTGGCTGCGCGGCGATGGTCGTGGGTGCGCTCGGCATCCTGAAGGCGGGGGGTGCGTACCTGCCGCTCGATCCGGCCCAGCCGGGGGATCGGCTCGCCGCGATCGTGCGGGACGCCGGCATCTCTGTGCTGGTCACTGACGACGGTTCCGCGGAGTGGGCCGCCGGCATCGAGCGGGTCGTCTCACTGGACGCCAACGGTTGGAAGGACGGCGCTCCGGCGGCGGTACCGGCGGGGACTTCTGTCGACGTGACGCCGGACCATCTGGCGTACGTCATCTACACCTCCGGCTCCACCGGAACGCCCAAAGGCGTCGAGATCACGCATCGGGCCCTGCTGAATCTCGTGGCCTGGCACCAGCGCGCCTTCGCGGTGACGGTCGCCGACCGGGCGAGCCAGGTGGCCGGGGTCGGCTTCGACGCCGCCGTCTGGGAGATCTGGCCCTATCTGACGGCGGGAGTGTCCGTCCATTTCGCGCCGGCTGCGGCGCGAAGCGATCCCGTGGCCATGCGAGACTGGCTCCTGGCCCAGAAAATCACGATCACCTTCGCGCCCACGGTCATGGCTGAGCGGCTGATCGAGCTCGCCTGGCCCGACGACACGGCACTGCGGCTCATGCTCACCGGTGGTGACGCCCTCCACCGCTACCCGCGCGCCGGCCTCCCCTTCGAGCTCATCAATAACTACGGCCCCACGGAATGCACGGTGGTCGCCACGTCGGGCGCCGTGAACCCCGAGGGAGGACTGGCTGGAAGCGACGCCCCGCCCCCGAGCATCGGTCGCGCCATCACCAACGTGGAGGTTCACGTGGTGGACGATGACCTCTCGGAGGTCGCCGACGGCACGCCCGGTGAGCTCTGCATCGGGGGGGCGTCGGTGGCCCGGAGCTACCGCAATCAGCCTGAGCTCACCGCCGAGCGCTTCGTGCGCGACCCCTTTTCTCGGGATCCGGCCGCGCGGATGTATCGCACCGGGGACCTCGTCCGCCGTCTGCCGGAGGGCGACATCGCCTTTCTCGGCAGGCTCGACGATCAGGTCAAGATTCGCGGGTACCGGATCGAGCCGGGCGAGGTCACCCATGCCCTGAAGCGGAAGTGCGGCGTGCGGGACGGGGTAGTGGTGGCACGCGACGACGGTGCGGACGGCAAGCGTCTGGTGGCGTACTGGGTGGCGGCGAATGAAGCGGCGCCGAGTCCGGAGGATCTCGTTCAGTTTCTCCGGTCGCTGGTGCCTGACTACATGGTGCCCTCCGCGTTCGTGCGCCTCGAACAGCTTCCCCTCACGCCCAACGGGAAGATCGACCGCGGTGCGCTGCCGGCTCCCGAGGAACCGGCCACGGCATCCGAGGCCTACGTGAGCCCCCGGACTCCCGTCGAGCGGGACGTCGCGGAGATTCTGGCGCCGTTGCTCGATCTCGAGCGTGTGAGCGTGGACGCGAACTTCTTCCTTCTGGGAGGGCACTCCCTCCTGGGCACTCAGCTCATCGCACGGCTCCGCGATCACTTCGACATCGAGTTGTCCCTGAAGGCGCTGTTCGAGGCGCCCACGGTCGCCGGGCTGTCGGCCGAGGTCGAGCGCCTCATCCTCGAGAAGCTGGACGCGCTGGACGTGGCGCAGGAGGTCGTCGGGTGAGTGCCGTCGCGCCCCTTGCTGCCGAGGACGTCGCGGGCCTGAGCCTCCATCGCCTGATGGAGCCCGAGGTTCTGGCCAACCCGTATCCGCTTTTCCATCGTCTGCGCAGCGAGGACCCGGTCCACTGGGACCCGTTTCTCCACTGTTGGGTGGTCACGCGCTACGAGGACGTCCAGCAGGTGCTGCACACGTTCCTGGCCGCGCGTACCCCCAGTCCCGAGCAACTTGAGAAGCTGGGCCTCGACCGCATTGCACCCCTGGCGCGGATCATGGTGCGCCAGATGCTCTTCCTGGACCCACCCGATCACACGCGCCTGCGACGACTCGCGTCGACGGCGTTCACGCCCCGGAGAGTTGAAGGCCTGCGCTCTCACATCAAGGACATTGCGAACCGGCTGGTCGATCAGGTGGCGGACTCCGGCCGGATGGACGTGATCGCGGACCTGGCGGCGCCCCTGCCGGCGGTCGTGACGGCCGAGATGTTCGGCGTGCCGGCTGAAGACCACGGAATGCTCAAGGACTGGTCGACCGACTTCGCCGAGATGCTCGGCAATTTCCAGCACAACCCCGACCGCGTGGCGCGCGCGCTGGCGGCCGCCGAGAACATGAGCGCGTACTTCCGTGACCAGATCGCCGAGCACCGGCGACATCCGCATGACGGACTCATCCAGGCCCTCATCGAGGCCGAGGTGGACGGCAGCACGCTCACGCTGGACGAGCTGGTCGCCAACCTGATCGTGACCATGGTCGGCGGCCAGGAAACGACGACCAACCTGATCGGCAACGGGCTTCTGAGCCTCCTGCGGTGGCCGGAGCAGCTCGCGCGCCTCGACGCGGACCGCACGCTCATGGCGCCGGCCGTGGAAGAGCTCCTGCGCTTCGAGGCGCCCAGCCAGCATACCGCGCGGCTCGCGCCCCAGGACCTCGAGATGGGCGGCAAGACGATCCGGAAGCGCCAGGCCGTGATCGCCGTCATGGCCGCGGCTAACCGCGACCCCGGGCGCTTCCCCGATCCGGACCGTCTCGACATCGCGCGGGAAGACAACCGTCACGTCTCATTCGGATGGGGACCGCATTTCTGTTTCGGCGCTCCCCTCGCGCGTCTCGAAGGTCAGATCGTCTTCGAGACGGTGCTCGACCGGATGAAGAACCTCGAGCTTGACGGTGGGCCGCTTGAGTGGCGCACCAACCTCGGCCTGCGGGGACTGACCGCACTGCCCGTGCGGTTCCGGGCGTGAGTGTGGAACCGGCGGACACGGCCGCGACAGCCAACTCGAGGAGGGCGCGTCTCGACGCGTATCTGAAGGCCCGGTCCACACCCGCCGGCCCGCGGCGTGAGGCGCCCATTCCGGTGCGGGGGGACCGCGGAGCGGCCCCGCTGTCGTTCGGGCAGGAGGGCATCTGGCGGAAAGCACAGTCCGTGTCGTCCCGCACCCTCTACAACGAAACCATCACGATCCATCGTCACGGTCCGCTGCAGGTCGCGGCGCTCCAGCGGGGGCTGGACGACATCCTGCGCCGTCACGAAGCATGGCGGACCACCTTCCACGGCCGCGATGGCGACGTCGTTCAGCGCGTGGAGCCGTGGGTCCCGGTCCCGATTCCCGTGCATGACTTGCGTGGCTTCCCGGAAGAGCAGCGCCTACCCGAGGCGCTGCGGCTGGCCGCGGGGGACGCCTGCCTCCCGTTCGACCTGACCCGCGGCCCCCTGTTCCGTCCCCGCCTGGTGCACCTGGACGACCAGGAGCACAAGCTCTTCATGGCCGTGCACCAGATCCTGCTCGACGGCGTCTCCGTGTATCGCGTGCTGATGCCCGAGCTGGCGGCACTCTATGACGCGTACGCCGCGGGACGGCCATCACCGCTTCCTCAGCTGCCCATTCAGGTTTCCGATTTCGCTGCCTGGCAGCGGAGGTGGCTCTCGGGCGAGGTCCTTGCGGAGCAGCTTGCGTACTGGGAGGGACAGCTCGCGGCTCCGCCTGAGCCGCTCCGCTGGCCGGCGGACCGGCCCCGGCCGCCGGAGCAGACCTATGGGGGGGCGATTCACCCTTTCGCGCTTCCCCCGGAGCTCGGCGCCGGGTTGCGGGCTCTCGCGGGGCGGGAAGGTGTGACGCTGTTCGTCACGTTCCTCGCGGCATTCACGCGCCTGCTGCACCGCTACACAGGACAGACCGACCTGGTGATCGGCACGCCTTCGCCGGCGGGCCGGAAGCGTTCCGAGGTTCAGGGTCTGCTGGGGTACTTCCTCAATCCGGTGGCGCTGCGGATGGACCTGTCCCGTGGGCCGACGTTCCGCCAGCTCCTGGCGCAGGGACGCCAGGTGGTGGCGGAAGCCGTGGGCCACGACGACGTCCCGTTCGAGCGGCTGGTCGATCGGTTTTGCGGCGCCGGCGACCCGAGCCGCCACCCGCTCTTTACGGTAGCCATTTCGCAGGAACCCCCGCTGCCTGACCTGGGGCCGGCATGGGACCTGACGCCGATGGACGTCACGAGTGGTGGCGCGCGGTGGGATCTCTACCTCGTGTTGGACGAC
>DATEGY010000066.1:0-10557 GCA_035279865.1 Gemmatimonadales bacterium
GAGCAGCCATGACTGCTCACCTCGCTGCGGCGATGATGGGTGCGACTGGTAGTCCGATCTGGTTGTGTCGGGGGGTTACTACTTCGACGTCCGGATCGAATTATCTTAGCGGCGATGAGACTAAGTGTCCTGGGTACCATCGTTTTAGTCGCCACCGCTGCTGCAGCCGGTAGTGCATTCACAGCGTGGCGCATGAGGACAGCGAGATGGGACATTCTCTACAACCGAGGAACGATCAACGAGGCGACGGCCTGGGGTATGATCAGTACGCTCGGTGACCTTGGCAACCTTGATCCCGCACATCTGCACGAGATTATCACAAGACTGAATAAGTGCATTAACGACCAGAACATCAAACCCAGCGAGCTTGCCATCCTCGGGAAAAGGCTCGTGAACCAGAGTCAGAACCTGGATCTCGTTAACCACCCGCACGAGAAAGGAATCATTCCCCTAGATTTGCCGCTAGATGTTGTTGACTTCACCTCCCTACCAGAGTTTGTCGCGCTGTGGCACGAGTGTGAATGACAGTCGGCACGGGCCTACGCACATGAGGCGCACAATCTCGCGTCAGGGATCTCCCAGTGACTGTTCCCGGCTTCGGGAAAGTCGGCTATTCGAGGCGCAACTTCTTCGTCGGCGTAGGGGACTTAGGAACATTACTAAGCAAAAGCATGGGCCGAACTCTCCTCCCAGGCGCTTTTGGGCAGGACCCGCAGAACCGGTGTTAGATACTTGCGGACCGCTTCCGGCGAGACCCTGCCCGTGCTGATCTCGGTCAGAATCTCGTCCGCAGCCCAAGGAATCCATGAGAGACCATGGTGGAAGCAGGTGGAAAGCCAGTGTCCACCCCCGGCGACCCCTTGATTATCAAGGGCTCCGAGGCTGGCCCAGGACATCGGCCCTTCAAGCCGGTAACGCGAGTTCGAATCTCGCTGGGGGCACCAACCGATCCGCTGCATCCGATTGCACGACACCACGATTTTCCTGATTTTCCAAGGGTTTGCGGGCTCCCCCGGACGGCAAGGGACCGCACGCCGATGCGCCCTTCTGAGTGCCGCACAAGTGCAATTTGAGTGCAGCCCGAAGGCCCTCCGGGAACACGATCTCGTCGATCCACTCCACCTGGGCCTTGGGCACGGACTCCATGCCCCCGCGCGCTCAGAAAATCACTGGATCTGATCCGCACCGTTGGGACGAAAGAATAGACGAGACAGAATAGAGTCGATGCACCAGACGAGCCACAAGAGATGTAGTCCGGAATTTCTCTTCTCCCAGTATTGGTACGGAAAGGACTCATTAACTCCTATCCGCGGACGGGGTTCGCCGCCACGTTACGGAAGGGGCGCTTCCGGCCCTCCGTCGAGTGGCCGCGCTCGCAACCCCTGCACGGGACGCCCGAGCAGCCGTTCAGCGGCACCAACGAAGCGCACGGTATGCGGCAGCCGGCTATGCGCCTCGAAGGCGGCCTCGTCCACCCACTCGGAATGAACGGCGAAGGCCGCGGGTCCCCGGACGGATTCAAACGCCTGGTAGCGGAGGCACCCCGCCTCCGCCCGTGTCGGGCCGCGAACGCGCCGCAGTTCCTCGCGAAATTCCGCCGCTGTGCTCGCGGTGGGTAAAAGTGAATCACGAAGTGGAAGGACACGCGGCGCCTCCTGAGCCCGGGGCCGGCATGCTGCGCACGGGACCGGGCCGAATCTGTCCGTCGGCGTCCGATCGATGAGACCGGAATTTGCATTTTGGCTTTTCAACGTCATCTCGCTTATGAAGACGCATTTGCGGCTCCACGGTCGGTCTCTGCCCGTCCGACCACCCGTCACTGCCCGAACCGGAACGGCACCTATCCCTGATCTGCCTGCTCGTACCAGCCCAGCACGCGCAAGGCGCGGAGGGTGTTCCATCGGCTGGGCTTGCCCTCGCCCGCGCCCATCTCGACGTCGAGCTCGCCCTCATGCGGGTTCTCGAGCGGCCATCGGCCGTCAGCGTCGCGCTTCAACTCCACGATGCCGATCGCCTCGGCAACCCGCTCGTCCGGGGCCACACGAGCGTTGCGCAGGTAGTCGAGCCCGCGCAGCACATCGTAGTGGTAGCCGGTCGGGTACGAGAACTGGGTCCAGGTCGCGTCGATCAGTTCGCCGGTCGAGCGGCGGCGAAGCATCCGGCGCTCGAGGAGGTACTCCTGCCCTCGCTCACGTGCCGCCGCCAGTGCCGGGGTGCCGCCCGTGGCCCACTCGTGCTCCAGGAGGCCCTCGAGCACGTTGATCGTCGTGTGGAACGACCCGCGGGTCGAGCCATTCTCCTGTTCGCAGTTCCACCCGCCATCGGGCATCTGCTCGCCGAGCAGCCGGTCGACGATGCCCTGCACGTCCTGGCCAAAGTACGAGCCGATAGCCACGACCCGGCCGTTGATGCACGGCTCGACCTCGCCTGCGAAGAGGGGCTTGCCGTGCCAGGCGGCGTCCTGCGGCAGCACGCCCCGCCACGTCACGTTGTCACGGACCAAGGCTATCGCGCGGCGAGCCTCGTCCATCGTCGGGTCC
Source organism: Gemmatimonadales bacterium (assembly GCA_035279865.1). GTDB lineage: Bacteria > Gemmatimonadota > Gemmatimonadetes > Gemmatimonadales > GWC2-71-9 > 40CM-2-70-7. The sequence continues at coordinate 2,541 of DATEGY010000066.1, forward strand.
AGCCCCATGTCACGCAACAACAGCAGGGTCCGTATGGAGACCCACTCGGGGTTGGGATCGGCCTCACCCCAGTGGCCATCCGGCCCCTGGAGGGCAAGCAACCGCGCGCCCCGTCCTTCCGTGGCCACCTTCGAGCGCTCGGCGGCGACGATGTCGTCGGGCGCATCGGTCAGGTCACGCATCACCTGCCAGCGGATGGACGGGTCGGAGTCAAGAAGCCAGTCGATAACGTTCACGGGCCGTGCCCCCTGGAGTGGTGGAAATTGAGCTCAATACCTCGCGTAACCGCCAGTGACATTTCCTCGCACCGTATCATCGCGATGTAGCGGTCTACACGTTCGCGACGTCGAGGTTGCTCAGGCCAACAGCGTCCCCTCCATCCTCAGCAGCGAGTAGTCCAGGTTTTTGGCCCGGACGCCAGCTTGGCGCATCATGGCCATGACCTGCGCGCGATGGTGGATCTCGTGAAACAGCAATTGTCCCGCGATGCCGCCTGCGATCGTGCGGATCCGCATCGGCGGCGTAAAGAACCTCGAGACATACTCGACGGGCCAGGCCGGATCGTCAATGTTGACGAGCGCATCTTGCGTGGCCGGCCGCTGCCGGTCCCAGGCCTCGATCAACGGCTCCAGTTCCAGCATTGGCTCCACGTCGAAAGGGTTGTCCTCCGGGAGGAAGCCGCGTCCGCGGAGACGGTGCACGTAGCCATACTTCGAGGACGCGATGTGAACGAGCGTGCGCTGGATCGACCCGAGGCCGATCCCGAACTTTTGCGTGTACACGGCGGACGGCTGTTCGCGAATCCAGCCGAGGAGTTTGCCTCGAGCCAACAGTCAAAGAAGTACGCGAAGTCCACGGACGGCGTTCCTATGGCTCACCTCCCTCGCGACGCGTTTCCCGGCTCGCCCCGCTTGTCCAAGTAAACCGAGAATTCCAAACCGGCGCGCTTGCTGATCTTGACTTAGCCCGGTGATCTTCCTGCGTTCTGATTCACTTCCGGTACGATCCTTGTCGCAGACCGGATAATCGGCGGCGCGACACAAACCACGGCTGAGAGTTTACGGCATCAGCGGATCGTCAACGCATCCGCCTCAGTACTCCTCACCTCTATTGTCGGGCGGTGTCGCAGGAAACACACGGCGCAGGTCGTGTTGGGATCTCGCGCGGACGGTACCAACAACACGTCAACGCCAGTGCGGCAGGCCATCGTTCCTACCAGAATAGCGCGAAGGTATCCACGGCCGTCCTCCAAAAGGTGTTCGGGCGGCCACGGTACCGGTCCGCGAGTTCGGACAACAGGACGACAAGCTTGCCAGTGATCGCCAGTTGGGCAACCGTCACCGGGAAGAGTCCAGGGAGCCGCAGGCCCGCGCTTCTTCCATCGCGGTGCGACGCGTTGAGGCGGAGTAGAGAGCGAGCGGCTCAGCAGGATGGTGCCATCGGCCCGCATACCGGCCCCTCCTGGAGGCGTCCATGGGAGATCGATCCGCGTCGACGACCCGCCACACGATGAGAGATCGGGGCGCGGCGGGGGCGGAACGGAAAACCTCGAGCAGGCGCTCGAGGTCCCGGGGCGCGTGTGCGAGGTTGACGGGCACTAGCCGAGGCCGTCACCTTGCGCACGCAGTCTTTGTACGAGTTGTGTCAAGCCCCCCGGGCGATGCACCAACTCCTGCGGACTGCGCGACCGCTGGGTGGAGTGGCTAAGCCACTGCCGCAGATCGCCGCATGGGACGCGGTCCAGGACGCGCATGACTTCCTCAATGTCGTCCAGGACCGCACGGACACCTCGCGACGCCCGGGAGCGGTCCGTCACGCCTCGCTCCACCCGCTCCCAGGTGGCAGTTGAGATCCCGGTCGTCGCTGCCAGCTCGTCTTGCGTGAGGTCGAACAGGCTCCGGAAGGCCCGCACAAGTTCTCGATCGCTCGCGGTGACGGTTACCATATCTCTTCCCGCCCAGTGTACGGGATGATGGGTTTCCCGTCAAGTTACGGTCTCTGAGAACTCGGGCCAGCCCGTAAATCGGCATCGACTCAATGATTTCGACGCACTACAGCTCACCAGTCGTTCTGACGAATCGCTCAGGCCGAGTTTTGTCCCAAGCGAGCGCGAGCGGGTGCCCGACAGTCCCATAGAGCTCGTGGGTTGCGCCCGGACCAGCACGACAAGTGCAGAATGAGTGCAAGCGACCTTGGCGTTACGTGGGACCACCACGGAGAGTCTTGTCTTCCAAGGAATCTGGAGGAGGAGAGGGCTCGCCCGACGCGAGTTCGAATCTCGCTGGGGGCACCAAACACTGCCACGCCACGCGTTTCCATCGGCCGGCCGGAACAGCGATCCCGCAAACGACATGCGTCACCGCCGTCCACTTCGCATCTACCAGTCGATGCTGTCCCGACGGGGATCCGGAACCGCCACAGGCGGACGCTTCGGTCTGCCCCTCGGGCACCGTCACTCGACCGCCTGGAGGGGAAGGTGAAGGTGTTACACGGGTGATACAGTCTTATGACGACGAAGACAATCTCCCATGTCACAATCACGACACCGGGCGAGAGATCATACCATGAGCGGGAGGACGTGCGATGCGCTATTCCCTGACCGCCCTCTTGATCGGCGTGTCGTTGGCCACGAGTGCGTCTGGGGCACTCGCCATGTCGGGAGGCATGTCGTCAGGTGGTCCGTCCGGCGGCATGTCGGGAGGGGCATCCGGCGGGAGTATGGGCGGTGGGGGCAACGATAATAACGCAGGGGCCGATAATCACAACGACGCCCCTACGGTTCAATCTCAAGGGAATTCGCCAACCGGGAACACCACGGCAACGCCCACATCTCGTGTGGCCGGATCGACAGACGACAGGCCCGTGTGGGTTCGGCAGCGTGAGGACAACATGGGCCGGTAGCGGTGCGCGCTCGCCCGTGCGAATCGTGTGCCTTGGCGGGCCTCACGCTCACCATCTGCGGCCGGCACGGGGGCCGGTTCCCCCCAGGCGGGATGCCTTCACCGCGTGAACTCGAAATGGCCGGGGCGGAGTCCTGAAACCCGAACGTCAATGACCCCGGTGCCCACCGCGACGGTGGCAAACGTCCCGGCCGGCCGGCCCGCGGTGTAGGCGCAGTCAACCAACGAGCCCAGCGTCACGTAGGGGATCCCGTTGATCATCGACACGCGCGTCCAGTGCAGGTGTCCGGCGAAGGCCCCAATCACGCGGGATCCACGCTCAACCAGGGGCCGAATCTCGGCCCGATTCCGGACCTGCGCCAGGTCCGGGCGCAGGGCGAAATAGCGGTGGCCGCCGAGGTCCTGGTCGTCCAGCGGGTGGTGACAGAAGATCAAGCCGCTCTTGGCGCTTCCCTCCAGGATACGGGTGAGCCAGGCGGCCTGGCCCGGACCGATCTCACCACCGACCCCTTCGACCGGCGGGTCCTGGCTGTCGAGGAGGACGATGCGCTGATCCCATCGGTCGATGCATTGATAGGCCTCGCGCTGCCCGACCAGGGACAGCGACTCCGTCTTCGCCAGATGGCCGCCATCGGCATTCCCAAAGACATGGAATACCGGGACGCCGATCTGAGTGAGCACGCGCCGGACCCACGTGAGGCGCTCGCGGTCTTCCACAGTCGAGACGCTGTTGATCCGATCCCCCAGATCGACGATGAGGTCCGGCTGGAACGTCCGCATGGCCTCGCAGAACACATCCAGGATGGCGGGCGCGCGGCTGCCGAGTTGAGTGTCGGCATCCGGGCCGGCATGGATATCGGCGATGACGCCGAGCTTCACCGGGGGACCACACCGGCGCCGGGCTGCCGAACCCACTCCGTAATCGTGCTCAGCGGCACGAACCCCAGCCGTTCAAGAATCGGCCGGCTCGCGCTGCCCGCGTCGACCGTGAGGTACCGAAAGCCCTGCCGCGCCGCTTCCCGCGCTCGCGCGGCCACCAACGTACGATAGATCCCCCGGCCGCGGAACGTCGGCACCGTGCCGCCGCCCCACAGCCCGGCGAAGGACCGCCCGGGGGGCATCTCCAGTCGCCCCCCGGCCACGGGCACGCCGCCCGCGTACGCCACGAATAGGCCGAGCGTCGGGTCGCCGAGGCGCAGCCGAAACCGATCGAACCGTGCGCGGAAGTCGCGTCCGAACGCGTCGGAGGCGACGGCGACCAGATCATGCAGGCCGGCGTCATCCCGGACGCAGCGGATCTCAATGTCCAGATTCGGGGGCGCCGACTGTACGCCCCCGGCCAAGTCACACACCATCAACGTCTCGGGCGCGCGAGGCTCGAACCCATGCGCGGCGAGACGTGCCCCAAGATCTCGGGGCCGGTCATGACCGTAGACCTTCCATTCGACCTCTTGCCCCAGCGACCTGAAGTACGCGACCTGCTCTTCGATCGTGCGGTCTGCGTCCGCCTCGCTCAATTCCCAGTACACGATGCCGGCGGACTTCCCCGTCGCGCGCACGACGCCGCCGATCGCCTCGAAACGAGTTCCCGCCTCGGGCACCGGGTCGATCCGTAGCTCCGCGTCGAATCGCTTAAGCACCAATCTCTCGTCCACGGGTCCCGATCACCTCACCGGCAGTTCTCGCCTGGCCCGCAGTTCACCATCATAGAGCCGAGGCGGTGCGTGTCAAGGAGGATCGCGGTGGCGAGCGCGGCCGCTCGGGGGCTCTGCCCAGGACAAAGGAGAGCCTCCTCCGGCCTAGAATCCGCTTGAGCGTGTGTTCGGCAGGCGCCGTGGGAGCGCGCGTATGTTCTTCTTGATCCTGATCATGTCCGCGGGGGCGGGCGTCGCCGGAGCGGTCCTGGGGTTGGGCGGGGGCACATTCATCGTCCCCGCCCTGACGCTGATTTTGAGGCTGCCCATTCGCTACGCGATTGGGGCGAGCATCGTCTCCGTCATCGCCACCAGCAGCGGCGCCGCGGCCGCCTACATCCACGACAACCTGACCAACCTCCGGATCGGCATCGCCCTCGAGGTCATGACCGTCTTGGGGGCGTTCACCGGCGCGTTCGCCGCCGGCCACGTGCCGCCGCGGTTGCTGTATGTGATCTTCGGGCTCCTCCTCGCCTATTCGGCGATCGCCCTCCTCGGACGGCTGAAGCTGGAACTACCCGGCGAGGTCCCCCCCGACCCCCTGGCCAGGCGCCTCCGGTTCACCGGCGAATACTACGATCAGGCACTGCGCCAGCGGGTGCCGTACGAGGCGACGGGGGTGATCCCGGGGGGGCTGATGATGTATCTCGCCGGGGTCATCTCGGGGCTTCTGGGGATCGGCAGCGGCCTGTTCAAAGTGCTGGCGATGGATATTGCGATGCGCCTGCCGATGAAGGTGTCGACCTCCACGAGCAACTTCATGATCGGGGTCACCGCCGCGGCCAGCGCCGGAGTGTACTTCGCCCGTGGGGACGTCTACCCGCTCGTGGTCGCGCCCGTCGCGCTGGGCGTCCTGGGGGGAGCCTGGGCCGGCACCCGCATCCTGGGGCACTTGCGAAACACCACGATCCGCAAGTTGTTCATCCCGGTCCTGGCGGTCGTCGCGATCAGCATGATCGTGAGGGGCCTGGCACCCCGATGAGGACGGAGATCGGGTCGGCGGAAGCGCCGATCCGCGCGCCCGCCGGGCACGGGATGCGGCCGGTCGTGAGCGCCCTGCTGCGGTATGGGGTCATCCTCTCCGCTGCCACCATCATTCTCGGCCTGGTGCTCCTCCTGTTCCAGGTGGGGCTGCAGGCGTTCATCTCCATCCCGCGCGTCCCCGCCGCGGAGAGCACGGACCTGACCTCCGTGCGCGCGGTCCTGAGCCAACTGCTCCCGCCCGTGCCGCAGGCCGTGATGGACGCCGGCATCCTGCTGCTGATCGCCACCCCGGTCCTGACCGTGGGCGCCTCGGTGGTCTCGTTCGCCATCGAGGGGGACCGGCTCTACGCCCTGATCGCCGCCGTCGTGTTCGCCATGCTGATCATCGGCTTCACCGTGGGCCGGGGAACGACGGGGGCCGGGTAGCCCGCCCCTATCGCCCGGCCCAGCGCGGCGGGCGGCGTTCCCGGAAGGCCACGATCCCCTCCTGGGAATCCGCGGTCGCGTAGAGCATGCGCTGCAGCTGTCCCTCCAGCTCCAGTCCCGCCTCTAGCGTCGTCCCCAGTCCGTGCCGAATCGCTCGTTTGGCGGCGCGCACCGCCAGCGGCGCGTTGGCGGCAATGATCCGCGCGGTCTCGCCGACCGCCCGGGAGAGGTCCTCGGGGGGGACGACGGCGTCGACGAGCCCGATCCGGTACGCTTCCCGGGCGCTGATCCGCCGGCCGCTCAAGATCAGGGCCATCGCTCGGGACCCGCCGACGAGCCGCGGCAGCCGCTGCGTCCCGCCGGCCGCCGGGACGATCCCGCGGGTGACTTCGGGACACCCAAACTCGGAGGTGCTGGCGGCCCAGCGCAGGTCACACCCGAGCGCCACCTCGCAGCCGCCGCCCAGCGCGAACCCGTTGATCGCGGCGATCGTCGGCACGGCCATCCGCTCCAATTCCAGGGGGATCTGGAAGATCCGGCGGTTGTGGGCCCAGATCGCCTCGGGCGTGGCACCTTCCCGCTCCTTGAGGTCCGCCCCCGCGGAAAACGCCCGCCCCTCACCGGTGACGATGAGGGCACGGGCCCCCGGGTCCTGATCGACGCGCGCCAGCGCGTCCAACACACCCCCACACAGCTCGATGCTCAGCGCGTTGAGCGCGTCGGACCGCCGAAGCGTCAGGGTGAAGATCCCTTCCGAACCGTCCAACGTCACGAGCGAACCCGCCATCGCGCGCCCCTCCCTTTGCCGCGGACCCGGGAGAAAGGACCCACCCCCCTTTCCGCGTAAGCTCTTTCCGAGTCAGCCTTTCCTCATGATAGGTGGTGCGACGGCATTGAACAATCCGGTTGACCGTCCGCCGATCGACCCCGCGGCCAAGAAGCAGGTCCTGCGCCTCGTGACCTACGGCTTGTACGTGCTGACCTCCGCCGCCGACGGCGACCTGGCCGCCGGCACGATCACGTGGCTGTCGCAGGCGTCGTTTGTGCCTCCGCTCGTCATGGCGGGCGTCCGCCGGGACGGCCACGTGCACGCCGTCGTGGAACGCAGCGGGACGTTCGCCGTCAACGTGGTGGGCGCCGGCCAGCGGGAGATCGCCTCCGCGTTCTTCCGCCCGTCCGTGGTGACGGCGGGGCGGATCAGCGGCTACGCGTTCGAGCGGGGGCGTGCGACCGGCGCGCCGATCTTGACCGACCTGCCGGCGTGGTTCGAGGCGCGCGTGACCGATGCGGTCCGGCGGGGGGACCACACCATCTTCGTGGCCGAGCTGGTCGCCTGCGGCGTGCGCGACCCCGCCGTGAGCCCGCTCGCGTTGTCGGACACCTCGTGGTCGTACGCCGGGTAGCGCCGCGCCGCGGCCGCCGGGCCGCCCCGCCGGCGCGGCGGCGAACGGCGGACGACCTGATCCGTCTGGCGCGGATCGGCCGTCTCGCCACGGCCGACCGGAACGGCCAACCGCACGTCGTCCCCGTCTGCTTCGCCTACGACGACGGCGCCGTCTACATCCCGATCGACGAGAAGCCCAAGCGTGTGGCTCCCCGTCGCCTGCGGCGGGTCCGGAACATCGAGGTCAATCCGCAGGTGGCCTTGGTGATCGACCACTACGAGGAAAACTGGACGCGCCTCCGCTTCGTCCTCATCTCGGGGACCGCGCAGATGATCGCGGAGGGCCGCGAGTACGGGCGCGCCCTGGTGCTGCTGCGGCGCAAGTACCCCCAGTATCGGGCGATGCGCCTGGAGAACAACCCGGTCATTAAGATCTCACCCCAGCGCGTCGTCGGCTGGGCGGCGACGCCCCCGGCCCCCGGGGGATCCGCCTAGATAGGATGGACGAGCCGGCAGCCTGCGTAAATAAACGTGGGTTGCCCGCCAAAGGCGGACCTATCCACATACGGAGGTGCCGGCTCATGAAAGAGTCTACCACGGTGATTGGATGCGACGTCCACAAAGAGAAG
>DATEGY010000067.1:0-8529 GCA_035279865.1 Gemmatimonadales bacterium
GACCGGCTCATTCAGGAAATCGAGTCCACCCGCGGCGGTTACCGCGTGGGTCGGGCGGCCGGCGCGGTCGCGCGGTACTTCGGCAGCGAGCGGCGGCACGCCGCGCTGATTCGTCCGTATCTGGCCGGCCTCTCCGCGCTCGTGGTCTCGGGAGGGGGACAGGTGGACGGCCTCTGGGGGGGGCCATGGGGGCACCCCTACGCGCTCTGGAAATGGTCGCGGGTCGCGGCGCGACGGCAGATTCCCTTCTTCGTACTGAGCGTTGGTGCCGGAGTGGCGGGGGGCGCGCTGTCCCGCTGGTTCCTCGGGCGGGCGCTCCGCCAGGCCCGGTACCGGTCGTACCGCGATTCGCATTCGCGCGAGATCGCGGCCTCCCTGGGATTGGGCCTGGACCCGGGACCCGTAGTCCCGGACCTTGCCTTCGGCTACGAGATGCCGGTGCGCCCGCCCTCAGAGACAGGGTCGAGGACGGTGCGGATCGGGATCAGCCCGATCGCCTTCCGCGACCCGCGCGTCTGGCCGGTGCCGGACGCCGCGCGTTACGAGCGGTATCTCTCGGTTCTGGCTGGGTTCATTCAGGATGTCGCTGCCAGGGGGCATGAGGTGGTCCTCTTCACCACCGATGGGGCCGACACGCGGGTGGTGGCGGACCTCTGCGAGCGCGTGCGAAGCCCGGCGGTGGTCACCGCCGCGACTCCCACTCTGGCCGCATTGGCCGGCGTACTGGCCGGCGTAGATGTGGTGGTGGCAAGCCGGCTCCATGGCGTCCTCCTCGCGCATGTAGCGGGACGGCCGGTACTGGCGCTGTCCTATGACTGGAAGGTAGACCGCCACATGGAGGACCTCGGGCAGGGAGCCTACCGGGCGTCCATAGACCTTGCCGATCCGGCACCGTGGATCCTGGCGCTGGAACAGCTGATTCGGGAGCGGGCACGCATGGCGGCAGCGGTGGAGTCCGCGGTGGAGCGGGCCCGGACACGAGTGCTCGCCCAGTACGCGGCGGTGTTCCCATGACCGTGCCGCCGATCAGTGTCGTCACGCCGTTCTACAATACCGAGCGCTATCTGGCCCAGGCGATCGCGAGCGTGCTGGCGCAGACGCGCCGCGACTTCGAATACATCCTGGTGGACAACCAGAGCACCGACGGCTCCGCGCGGATCGCCGCGGAGTTCGCCGCCCGGGACCCGCGGATCCGGCTGATCCGGACCCCGGAGTTCTTCAGCCAGGGCGCCAACTACAGTTTCGCCGTGGCGCAGATCGCCCCCGGGAGCCGCTGGTGCAAGATGGTGCAGGCGGACGACTGGATCGCGCCGACGTGTCTGGCCGAGCTGGTGGCGGCCGGAGAGTCGAGTGCCCGGGTAGGGTTGGTGGCGTCCTACACGCTCGACGGCCTCGAGGTGAAGGGATCGGGCCTGCCGGTGGACCGCACGGTGTTCCCGGGTCGCGATATCTGCCGGCTGCAGCTCCTCGAAGGGCGGTTCTTCTTCGGGTCACCCACGACGGTGCTGTATCGCTCCGAGGTGGTGCGCGAACGCTCGCCCTTTTTCGACGAACGGCTGCTCCACGACGATACGGAGCGGGCGTACGAAATTCTCGAGACGTGGGACTTCGGCTTTGTGCATCAGGTGCTCTCGTACCTCCGGCGCGACGAGGGGATCATGCAGCGGGCGTCTACGTTCAATCCGTACCTCCTCGACAAGTATCTCGTGCTGCGCCGCTTCGGACCCAAATTCCTGACGGAGGCGGAGTACGCGCAGGTTTTCGGGGACGTCCACCGCCGTTACCGGTTGTACATCGGAGAGAGCGTCCTGGCGCGCCGCAACGAGGCCTTCTGGCGTCACCACCAGACCGGCCTCGCGTCCGTGGGAGAGACCCTCGGGATGGGACGCCGTTTCTGGTGGGGAGCGGCGGCAGCTCTTCATTTAATTGCCCGGCCAGTGGACACCCTGCGGATGCTCCTGGGCCGTTGACCGCGTGCTGACCGTACTCTTCGCCACCCACAACGGCGTCCGTACGCTCCCGGACGTCCTGGAGGCCTATCTCCGGCTCCGCACTCCCTCCGGGGGCTGGCGGCTGGTTTCGGTCGACAACGCCAGCACGGACGGAACGTCCGCCGTGCTCGCCGGCTTCAGCGCGCGCCTGCCGCTCACCGTCCGGCAGGAGCCAAGGCTCGGAAAGAACGGGGCCCTGAACGCGGCCCTGGACCTGGTCGACGGAGACCTCGCCGTCTTTACCGACGACGACGTCTTCCCCCACCCTGACTGGCTGGTGCGGCTTCGTCAGGCGGCCGACGACCACCCCGACTACAGCGTGTTCGGCGGAACGGTCCTGCCGCGCTGGGAATCCCCGCCCCCCAGCTGGGTGCTGGATGACGTCCCCCTCGGCCCCGCCTTCACCCTCACCGGGGACCTCCCCGAAGGGCCCACCACGGCACACACGGTGTTTGGACCGAACATGGCGGTGCGCAGCGCCGTCTTCGCCGCAGGAACCCGGTTCGACACACGCATCGGGCCACGAGGCACCGACTACGCCATGGGCAGTGAGACGGAGCTGGTGCGGCGGCTCCTCGCGAGCGGACACCAGGCCTGGCACGTGCCCGCCGCCCAGGTCGAGCATTTCATCCGGACAGGCCAGCTCGATCCCGAATGGATCGTCCGCCGGGCCGTGCGATTCGGACGGGGACAATACCGCCTCGATCCGGACGCGGCGTCCCCCCGATGGGCGGGGGCACCCCGGTGGATGTGGAAGGACCTGATCGTGAAGGGTCTCAGGGCCGCGGGACGGTCCCTCCGGTCCGACCGGCGGGGCTTTGTTCGGGCCCGCTGGGAGCTCGCATACCGGTGGGGGCAGGTCGTCGAGGCACGCGCGCTCCAAGGAGACCGCTGATGTGCGGCATCGCCGGGATCGCCGGCCGGAACGTGCGGGGACTCGAAGCCGCTGCCGCCGGCATGGGAGCGAGCCTTTCCCGCCGCGGGCCCGACGCCCATGCCACGCTTCCGTTCGCGCATTGCATCCTCGCCCACACCCGCCTTTCCATCCTCGACCTGGCGACGGGCGATCAGCCCATGCGCGACCAGGTCACCGGGACGGCGATCACGTTCAACGGCGAGATCTACAACTTCGCCGATGTCCGCCGCGGACTGGAGCAGTCCGGCCATCGCTTCGTCACGCGCTCGGACACCGAAGTGATCCTCAAGGCCTACGCCCAGTACGGTGCCGCCTGCGCCGAACATCTGGACGGCATGTTCGCGTTCGGGATCTGGGATGAGCCGCACGGCAGTCTGCTGCTGGCGCGTGACCGGTTCGGCAAGAAGCCCCTGTACTATGCCTTCGACCGCGACGGGAACCTCCTGTTCGGCTCCGAAATCAAGGCGCTGCTCGCTGCGGGGCGTCTCGAGCCCGAAATCGATCCGGCCGCGCTCGACTTGTACGTGCGCCTGTTGTACGTGCCTCCCGACCGCACCATCTACCGGAACGTGCAGGTCGTTCCGCCGGCCTCGACCCTGGTGTTCCGGGAGGGGCGTGCGGAGATCCGGCGCTATTGGTCGCTCCCGGACCGCCCGATCGCGATCGGGTACGTCGAAGCCCGGCAGGAAACGGAGCGCCTCCTGCGCGAGGCCGTGCGGACGCGAATGGTCGCGGACGTCGAAATCGGCGCGCTCCTGTCCGGCGGCGTGGACTCGACCATCGTCACCGCGTACGCGCAGCAGGAAGCATCACGCCCGCTCAAGACATTTTCGGTCGGGTACGGGGACTACATCAACGAGCTCCCCTACTCTCAGTCGGCGGCGGACGCCCTGGGCACCGACCACACCACGCTCCAGGTCGGGGGCGCCGAGCTGCCCGCGGAGCTCGAATCCGTGACGGCGTACCTGGATGAACCGCACGCAGACACCTCGAACGTCGCCCAGAGTCTGGTATCCAGGCTGGCGGCCTCCCGCGTCAAGGTGGCGCTGTGCGGGGACGGCGGCGACGAAGTGTTTCTCGGCTACGAGTGGTACTGGCGTCACCGGCTCATGAGCCGCCGCGCCCGAGTCGCTCAACTCCTGTTCTCGAGCCCGTACCAGGACTACCTGCGTGCCGTACAAGCCTTCCGTGACGGCCCGGACGGCCCGGACGGCCCAGACGGCCCAGACAGGATGATCGACGAGCTCTGGGGAGGCCGGCGCCCCGATCCCCCGCCCCTGACGCCCCCGGGACCGCCCGCCCGGCGCGGCGGGCCCCGCGCCATCAACCGGTTCGACCTGCAGATGTACCTGCCGGGGCAGCTGCTCGTGAAGGCCGACCGGGCCGGCATGTTGCATTCCCTCGAGGTCCGGTCTCCCCTTCTCGACCGGGCCCTGGTGGAGTTCGCGGTCAACCTGCCGCTGTCGTTCAAGACCGACTGGCGGTCGGGCAAGAGGATTCTCAAGGATCTGCTCCGGCCCCTGTTTCCCGCGTCGTTCGTGGACCGGCCCAAGCAGGGCTTCGGCGCGCCCGTGCGGGACTGGCTGCGCACCATCTGCCGTCCCCTGATGCACGATCTGCTGGAACACCCGAACGCCGGGATCTACCGGTACTTCAGCCGTCCGTTTGTGGGCGGGATGATCGCCCGGTTCGAAGCGGATCCGGATGGAGCCGACTACCGGCGCCTGTGGAGCCTCGTCTGCCTGGAGCTGTGGTTCCGCTCCCGCGGGAGCTCCCCCACCCCATGACCGCCCGCTCCCGCGTCGTAGAGTCCTCGGCCGCAGCGAACGTCCTCTGGAACTGGGGCACGTTCGCCTTCACCGTCGCCACGACGTTCTTCATCTCCCCGTACGTCGTGAAGAGCCTCGGCAACACGACCTACGGACTCTGGGTTCTCCTCGGCTCCCTGGTGGGATACCTGGGCCTGCTGGACTTCGGCGTCCGGGGCGCCGTGACCCGGTATGTGGCGCGCTTCCACGCCGATGCCAACGACGAGCAGGCCGGCCGCCTCACCTCCACGGCCCTGCGGATCTTCTCGCTGATGGGCCTCGCCGCCGTCGTGGTCACGGTGCTCCTCGCCACCACGATCATTCACCGGTTCAACATCACGCCTGCCGAAAACGCCACGGCCCGCCTGGTCCTCACCATCGGCGGGCTGACCGTCGCGGCGGCACTGGTGGGGGGCGTGTACGGCGGCGTGGTCATCGGTCTCGAGCGCTTCGACCTGAACGGCATGCTCGAGATCGGTATCGGCATCGTGCGGGTGCTCGGGATCTATTTCGCGCTGAAGCTGGGTTACGGCATCCTCTCCCTCGCGCTCATTCAGTTCGGTGTCTCGGCGGCGCGCACCACCGGCATGTTCTGGTACTCCCGGCGCCTGTATCCGGAGCTCCGGGTCCGCTTCACTGCCTGGGACTCCGAAGCCTTCCGCCAGATCTTTTCCTTCAGCGCGTACTCCACCCTGCTCCTGTTCTCGAGCTCGCTCATTCTCTACAGCGACTCGGTGGTGATCGGCGCCTTTCTCCCCATCGGCCTGATCACCTACTTCGCCATCGCCGGCAATCTGGTGGACTACACGCGGGCGCTGGTCCGCGGCATCTCGACGACCCTGACCCCGCGCGCCAGTGCCCTCGAAGCCAGCGATCCCGGCCGCCTCGCCGCCGTGATCCTCCGGGCGGCCCGTCTCGCCACGCTGCTCATCCTGCCTATTGTGGTCACGTTCTTGCTCCGGGGCGCCCGCTTCATCGACATCTGGATGGGACCGGCCTACGGCCACGAAGCGGGACGGATCCTGGTCATCCTGACGGTGAGCCTGGCTTTCAGCGCCTCCACCCAGGTGACGCTGTCGGCGCTCATGGGACTGTCGCGGCACAAGGAATACGCGCCGTTCAACATCGCCGAGGCGGTCATCAACCTCGGCCTGAGCATCTACTGGGTCCGCTCGTTCGGCATCGCGGGCGTCGCCCTCGGGACGATGGTCCCGTCCCTCGTATCCTCGATGGTGGTGATGCCCTGGTACGTGCACCGGCACGTGGGCATCTCCCCCATGCAGTTCGCCCTGAATGCCTGGGTCCGGCCCTTCGTCGCGCTCGTGCCCTTCGCCGTCGCCACAGCCTTCCTCGATCACTACTGGGTGGCGAGAGGACTGGTATCGTATTTCGCGGGCGTCCTACTCGTCCTCCCGCTGGCGCTGGCCGGGTCCTGGCGGATCGCGTTCGATGAGGCCGACCGGGACCTGGTGCGGCGCTTCCTGCCGTTCCTGCCGGGCTCCCGTCGCGCTCAGCCCGCGGCGGGCCCGGAAGTGGGAGTCGTCGCGATGGTGCCGGATGTGTGGGGGGGGCCCTGGATGCCCCGGCATCACATCCTGACGCGCCTGGCCGACCATTTCCCGGTGGTGTGGGTGGACCCGCCTCAGGGGTGGCGCGGGAGCTGGCAGGGCGGTTCCCCGTGGCTCCACGGGAATGTCAAAGAGCACCCGGAGTTCACCATCCTCCGGTGGCCACCGGATTTTCTCTATCGGGAGCGCCCGGCGGTGTACCGGAACTGGCTGCTCCGCTTTCACCTGCGCCGCGCCATCCGGATGCTCCGCCAGCGGGGCGTGCGCCGGGTGGTCCTGTACCTCTGGCGTCCGGAGTTCGCCTTCGCCCTCCGGTACATGCCGTACGATTTTTCCTGCTATCACATCGACGACGAGTACACGTTTGCGGCGGAGGAGCGCCCGTTGAGCGGCAGTGAACGGCACGTGCTCGAGAGTGTCGACCAGGTGATCCTGCACTCACCGGCCCTGCTCGAAAAGAAGGGGGGGATCAACCCCCATACGCTCTTCGTACCGAACGGCGCGGACTACTCCGCCTATGCCACCCCGGTAGCAGAACCGGCCGACCTGGCGGCGATTCCGCATCCCCGCATCGGGTACGTGGGCGTCATCAAGGATCAGCTGGACTTCGGACTGCTGCTGACCCTCGCTCGGCGGCACTCGGAATGGTCCTGGGTGATGGTGGGACCCTTGCGCGCCGGCTCATCCCAGACGGCCGACATCGACGCCCTGCAGCTGCTCCCCAACGTGCACTTCCTCGGTGGCAAGCCCGTGACGGAGCTGCCGGCCTACATGCAGCACCTCGACGTCTGCCTCCTGTGTTACGTCCAGTCTGGATACACGAAGTTCATCTATCCGATGAAGCTGCACGAATACCTGGCCACGGGCCGGCCGGTGGTGGGAACGCCGATCCGTTCACTCCTCGAATTCAAGAACGTGGTGCGGCTGGCCAGCACCCCCGATGAGTGGTCGCGGGCGATTGCCGACGGCCTGGCCCACCCGGAGGTGGGCGTGGAGGAGCGATTGGCCGTGGCCCGCGCCCATGACTGGGCGACCCTGGCCGAACGCGTCGCGCAGGTGTTTTCGAAGGACCTTCCCGAGCGCCCCCGGTACCTGACCCCGGCTCAATTCCGCTCGAGATAGAGCTGCTCGTAGGCCCGGACCATGACCTCGAGACTGTACGCCTCTTCCACCCGCTGCCGCGCCCGGCGGGCGTCCTGCGCCCTGGCGGCCGGGTCCCGCAGAGCCTGCCCCCAGGCGTCGGCGAGCGCCTTCGGATCGCCGTAGGGCACGAGGCGGTGTTGCAGCGACGTTCCCAGGACGGCGCCATTGCCGCCGACGTCGGTCACGACGGGACAGATGCCCGCGCCCATTGCTTCGAGCAAGCTGATGGAGGTCCCTTCACTCTGCGAAGAGAGCGAGAACACCGTGGTCAGGGCATGCAGGGGATGCACGTCCCGCACCCATCCCGGCAGCTTCACGTCGTCTGAGAGCCCCAGCTCGGCCACGCGACGCCGCAGCAACCCTTCGTCGGGCCCTTCACCGGCAATGACCAGCAGCGGCGGTGCGTCCAGGCCGGCGTGCGCCCGCAGCTGGGCGAACGCTTCGATCATCAGATCGTAGCGCTTGATGGGATCGAACCGGCCCACGGTGGCGATGACCGGACGGCCCGGCGCGAGACCCCAGGCGGCCCGCAGTACCCCGTCGTCCGCGCGAGGCGCGAACGCCTTCGTGTCCACGCCGTTCCGGATCACCCGGACCTTGGCGGGGTCCACCAGTCCGTCCCCCATGTGCCGCGCCAGCGGGTCCGAGACCGCCACGACGACGTCGGTACGGCGGGCCGACCGCCGGTCGAAAAACCGGTCGCGCCGGTAGTCCGGGACATGCCGTCGCCCATGGTCGGTGTGAATCACCCGCGGGACGCCGGCCAGCCGGGCGGCGCGCGACGCCTTGTACCACACGCCGCTGTGGCTGTGGACGACGTCGGGAGCGATCCGGCGGATGACCCCGGCGACCCGTCGCGGCCAGAGCAGGGACACGAGAGGCAAGGACCGGCACGTATGCAGGGGCGCCACGGCCTCGAGCCCTTCGCCGTACCGGCCCAGGTGAGAAAGCGCGAGGAGCTCCACGTCGAAGCGGGAGCGGTCGATTCCCCGCACCAGATCGGCCACCAGGCGCTCCAGACCGCCCGCTTCGAGATCGAGGACCACCTGCAGGACTTTGACCCGGCGGGTCACTCCGCGCCTCCACCCACGCGGGCGCGGAAC
>DATEGY010000068.1:0-8330 GCA_035279865.1 Gemmatimonadales bacterium
GGTGAGCAGATCGCAGTAGTGGCCCGCGGGCATACCCGTGGTGACGGTGTGGGCGATGGTCGAATCTTCCCGGTTGATCGCCACGAATCCCAGGCTCCCGCGGGAGAACGCGATCGCCTCGGCGCCGTCATCCCACCAGTGATTCTGGTCGGTCCCGTGGACCAGTTTCCGGAAGCTCACCATGTGCAGGATGTAGGGCTCGCGGTGCTCGCAGACCCATTGGCCGTCCGTCGCGGAGTCGGGGTTGGCGGCACAGGCGACGTTGTCGGTGTGCCCGGTCGCGTCCGACGGGGGCCCCATGCTGTTCTCGGCGGGGCGCTGGAAGGCGTAACTCGAGAGGATGGACGGGTACCCGTACGGCTGGGCCAGCATCCAGACGTTTGCGAGGCGAAAGACGGCGCCGTCCCGGTAGCTGATGGTGCCGTCGGAGTGCTGGGTGTCGTGGTTCTGCAGGAAGACCACGGCCTTGTCGGACGGCATCAGCCCCCACGCGGCCTCCGAGAACTGGTTCCCGGGGGTGCCGTTCGGGTTGAGCTGGGCGATATACTGACCGGGCTTCTCGAGGAATTTGTCGCCGACGCCGGTATAGATGAACTCGGTGATGTCGGCCGCGCCCCCTGACGAGTAGGCCTCCCCGAAGAAGTCGCGCGGGGAGAGCGCTTCGCCGAAGCCCGCACTGACCTCGAGGAAGTAGTACGGCAGGGGTTTCGCCTGGGCCGTGAGCGCGGAGTCGACGATCCAGAAGATGCTGTCCAGCGAGACCTGCTGGATGTGCTTCGCGGCGTCGATCCGGAACCCCGCGACTCCGAGATCCGCAAGGTAGATGAGATAGTTCGCGATCTTATGGCGGACCGAGTCCTTTTCGGTGTTCAGGTCGGGGAGTCCCAGGAGCTCGCAATCCTGGACGTTCGCGGCATCCGCGTAGTTCGTGACGGTGCAGGTCGGGTGGTGGAAATCGTTGACGGTGTACAGGCCCGGGTAGTCGTACTTGGTGTAGCTCGTGCCGTTCGAGCCGGTGCCGGGGCTCGGGAAGTTCGTCATGTGATTGATGACGGCATCCACGTAGATCCCCACGCCCACGCTCTTGCAGCGCGTCACCATGTCCACGAACTGGGCGCTGTCGCCCGAGCGGGAAAGCGCCACGCTGTAGCTCACCGGCTGATACCGCTCGCTCCAGTCATAGCTCGGCGTGATGCTGTGCTCCTGGGGGGGCGAGACCTGAACCGCGGTGAATCCCGCGGGGCCGAGGACGTTCTCGCACTCGGAGGCGATGTCGGTCCACTTCCATTCGAATAGGTGGACGAAGACGTCTCCTCGGGCGGCGTGGCCGGAGGGGCGGTAGGTCTGGGGCAGGGTGGGGCGCGGAGGCGGTGGCTCGCCCTTGTCGGGCGGTGTCAGAGGTGACGTCGCGCACGCTGCCAGCGCCAGTGTGCAGAGGGCCAGTGATCGAAATGAGTTCATTGCATTGAAAAAAAGGCCGGGGCCCACCCAGAATGGGTAGCCCCGGCCACACTCCTGAATAATCAGTAACCCGGATTCTGCTTCAGATTCGGGTTCGCGATCAGCTCACTGGCCGGCAGCGGGTACAGATCCAGGTGCGGAGCTGTGGCGACGCCAATCGAGTCAGAGCCGACCGGGTTCTTGCCTTTCCACGCCCAGAGGTAGTTACCGCCTGAGAAGTCACCGAAACGGACCAGATCAGTACGACGGCGAGCCTCCCACATCAACTCGCGGCCCCGTTCCGCAAGCAGGAACGGCAACGTCATTTGGCTGTTGTTGACCATCTTCGTCGAGTCGCCATTAAACGCACGAAGCCGGAGCGCGTTCACGTAGCTCAATGCCGTGGTGGTATCGCCCCCGCCCCCCCGAACCTCTGCTTCGGCATAAATGAGATAGGCCTCGGCAAGACGGAACATCGGGTAGTCCGTGTCGGCGAACTGCGGGTTGGAACCACCAACATTCGAGTACTTGGGGTTGGGGATCCCGGCGTTGAAGTTGGAAATGCTCGTGATCCCAACCGTCTGGCCGGCCGTGTAGAATGCGTTCGAGCGTGTATCGCCCGCTGCGTAGAGGTCGTGCGCCGATGGTTTCATTCGCAATCCGTACCAACACCCGTCCACGCCGTAGCTGTTGTTATTCATCGAGCCACCGCAAGACGCGTGAATAAGGAAGTTGGTCGAGCCGAAGGTCTGCGTGTGCACGCCATCTTCGGGGATTGCAAAGATCATCTCGGGGGATGTGTTGTTCGTAGCGGTAAAGTTGGCGAAATAGTTCGACGCCAGCGTATAGCCATACGAGCTGATCACCGCGGACGCTTGAGCCAGCGCTCCCGCATAGTTCGCCGTTCCCGTATACACGCTGTCGTTGAGATACAACTCCGCAAGCAACATGTCGGCGGCGGCCTGGGTGGCCCGTCCATACACTTGGGTGCTCGGCATCGGGAGCTGGCTCTTGATGGCCTGAAGCTCGGTCACGATGAAGTTGAACACCTGTGCCCGCGTCGCCTGCTGCGGCGCGACGGCCCCGAGCGGCTGAGCTTCCGTGACCAGGGGAATGTTGCCGAACAGGTCCACACCGTGCCAATAGGACAGCGCCCGAAGGAAGCGCGCCTCAGCCCGGTACTGGTGAATCGTTGTTTGCTTTGCCGCGGGTACGCCTCGTGCATTGAGGCTGTCATCCGTCGTCTGGCGGAGGAACTCGTTCGCCATCGCGACTTGAAAGAAGATTCGATAGTACATCGCCGTGCTGAAGCGATTGCCGGGATTCCAGGTCTGGGTGTTCAGATCGGGAAGATCCTGGTCGCCCCACGCGATGACCGCTTCATCAGTCGGCAGCTCCTCGAGCTCCCAATAGAGCCGCAGGTACTGCGAGAATCCGCCGTCGATGCCCTGAATATCGGTCGAGCCATCGCCGCCCTGCTGTCCACCGACCGCGAGCCCCCCGTACACCTTCGCCAGGAATTCGGCGTAGGCGTTCGGATCACTTCCGAAGAAGGTTCCGGGCGCGATTGTGCTCTTCGGCGCCACCGTCGGATCGGTGCAGGCGACCGCGGCGATCACGGCCAGGACGGCGGTGATGCTGAACGCCTTTGCGCGTGCGGTGAACATGTTGCCGCTCCGTTTCCCAAGGGTGCGATTCACGAGCGTCTCAGAATTTGACATCGAGGCCTCCCGTGAACATACGGGACCGAGGATAAATATTGTTGTCGATGCCGTTGAGGCCAGACGTGGGATCGACGCCCGAGTATCCGGTTATTGTAAAGGCGTTCTGCACAACCATATACGCCCGGATCTGGCGTCCCTGGAAGGGGAAGCTGTACCCGACGGCGATGTTGTCCATCCGTAGGAACGAGCCATCCTCAACGTAAAAGTCCGAAAGGAGTTGCTGAGTCTTGAATCCGGTCTGGAGCACGGACGATTGCAGGTTGAAGGGGGCCCCGTAGGACAGCTGGATGTAGTTGCCAAGATTGGAGCCCACGTTGTTGTACACGTAGTTACCCAGCCAGGCCCGCAGTGTGAAACTGAAGTCGAAATGTCTGTACGTCATCGTGTTGGTCAGCCCAAAAATCCAATGCGGCGCCGGATCGTGGAATGCCCGGGTGTTGTGCCCAAGGGAACAGGTGGTCGATGTGTCGCCCGAAACCTGCGGCACGTACTTCCCTTCGACGGGCTTCCCGCTGCTGTACGCCTGCTGACAGACGAAGAACGAATTGATCGGCTGCCCAGGTTCGAGCACCTGAATAGTGCTTCCCACGCCGCCCGCGATGCCCCCGGTGAGGACCTGAGTGGCGGCCGTCACGTTGGGGTTGACGCTCAAGATCTCATTCACGTTATGGGCGGCATTGGCGCTCACGGTCCATGAGAGCCCCGGCCGGTCCATGAGCCGGGCGGTGAGGTCGAGCTCAAATCCCTTGTTCGACATCGTCCCGATGTTCGTGGTCACGAAGTTCGACAAGTTCGAGCCCGCCGCCACCGGAACCGTGAAGATCAGGTTGTCGGTGTGTTTGCTGTAGTAGTCTACGGAACCGCTGAGGAAGGAGCCGAGCAAGCTGTAGTCGGCGCCGAAGTCCCATGTGGTGGTGGATTCCCATTGAATGTTCGGATCGACCGCGCTGGGGCGGAATGGGCACATGAAGATCGGTTTGCCCAAGGCATCGTTCCCGAACTGTACTTCACCTTTGGAGTCGCAGGGCTGGAAACTGGAGCTCCCGAGGTAGTTACCGATCGACTGGTTCCCGGTCTTCCCCCACGACCCGCGCAGTTTCAGATCAGAGATCGCAGTGACCGAGCTCAAGAACGGCTCCTGGGAGATGCGCCATCCCAGCGACACTGCGGGGAAGTCTCCCCACTGATGGCTGGCGGCGAAGCGGGACGATCCGTCGTGGCGCATGCTTACGGAGGCGAGGTACCGGTCGTTGATGTTGTACCCCGCGCGGCCGAAGAACGAAATCAGCTTTGCGTCGTCAATGAAGTCGGCCTGTACCGGCGGGTTCGCGGTCTGGGGAAGGCCGTTGTCCGCGAGCAGGTTGGTGAAGAGCTGATTCGCCGACACCGACGGAAAGTCGGCGTGCGACTGCGAGTACGAGTACCCCCCCGTGAAGTCCAACGCGCCCGGGCCCAAAGAGACGGGAGGCTGGTAATCGAGATACATCTCGAGCAGCTCATTGAGCTGGTAGGGCTGGGTGCGGAAGTAGCTGCCATCATTTCCGTTCCGCGTCTGGGCGTGAATGTTGTTGGGGAAGAAGCTCACGTGATCGACCTGAGTCACGTCATATGCCAGGTTCACCGTCCCCGTGAGCCCTTGGAGTGCCGGCCAGCGTGAGAAGTCGACGTGAGTCTTCAGGTTGCCGATGCTGCGATAGGTCGAGGCGTGGTCCAACGACGTGGTCAGGATCTCGACCGGGTTGTCCGCCGAATTCAGCGTCAGCGGAACCCAGTTGGCATACCCGGTCGGGGTGGTGGGGTCGAAGACCGGCTGGGTCGGGCCCATCTGTGCGGCGTTGGAGAGCACGCCACCGGGCGTATAGTTGTCGAGCGCTCTCGATCCCTTGAGGCTCGCCTGCATGTCGATGAAGTTATTGAACAGCCGCTGATCGTAGTTGAGCCCGAGCGAGATGCGCTCCGTCGAGGACGCCTGAATCACGCCATTCTGTTTGAGATACCCAAACGACAGCCGGTAGCCGTTGTTCGCGCCGGCACCCGCGAGAGACACGTTCTGCTGCATGCCCGTGCCGGTCTGCGAGATAAGCGGGAACCAGTCCGTGTTGGCGTTGCCCAGGAGCCCGGCTTTGGCGGGATAGTAGGTGTTCACCGCGGCTTTGAACTGGGCGGCATTGAGCATCGACGGCACGCGGGTGATGGACGATGAAGAGAAAGATCCGCCGTACTGGACTTGGGTCGTCCCCGGCGCCGTCCCCGTCTTGGTCGTGATCAGCACCACACCATTCGACGCGTTCGCGCCGTAGATGGCGGTGGCAGCCGCATCTTTGAGGATCGTGATTGACGCAATGTCGTCCGGGTTGAGGAAGTTCAGCGGATCGCGGCCGCCCGAAAGACCTCCGCCAGATCCAGTGCCAAGCGGTACGCCGTCGACCACGTAGAGCGGTTCTGCCGACGCGTTGACGGACGAGGCGCCGCGGATGCGGATCGAAAGCCCGCCGCCCGGATCGTTGTTGTCGATGACCTGTACGCCAGCGACTTTATTCTCGATGAGGTTCTGAGGAGAAACGACCGCGCCGGGGTTGAACTGCGAGTCGTTGATCTGCTTTGTTGCCGTGGTCAGATCACCGGCCGCCTGCGTTCCATAGCCCTGGACCACCACCTCGGCGAGTGCTACGGCCTGCGCCGTGAGTGCGAAGTCCACCGTGGCGGTGTCGCCTCCCTGAAGTGTGACCGCCTTGGCCTGCGGGGCGTACCCGATGATCCGCGCCCGGACCGAATCCGATCCCGCCGCGACCCCATTGATCACGTAGCTCCCGTCACTCGACGAGAGCGTGCGGTGGCCCGTCACCGTGATCGTGGCGCCGGCGATCGGGCCGCCTTCACTGGACGTGACGTGACCGCGGACCGTCCCGGTCTGGGCGGAGAGTGGGGCGAGTCCCGTTATCGTCAGGAGCGCGCCCGCGATGAACCGTACAGGTTTCATACCCGTCTCCTCGAAAGCCTAGAGGGCTCATGCCTCTGACCCGGCTATGTCCGGGCCTCGAGAGCGGGGATGAAGTAACGTCTGTGTCACGGACTGTCAAACGCCGGTGAACCCGGGCGGCCGAACTGGGGTACAAGGCCGAATTTTTCAAGAGTGCACTTCAGGCACTTTCGGAGGGCTCATGTCGAAGTGGTTCATGACGGCGGTTCTGGCACTCCTCGCGAGTCCGGGTGCGCAGGCCCAAGCCGTGTGCTGTACCGTCTCCCTCCGGGTCCACGTGCCCGCAGGCACCGGCCCCGTGTACATCGGCGGCTCCCTCGCCGAGCTCGGCCCCTGGCACGCCGACGGGAAGATGCTGGATGGAACGGGCGCGGAACGGACCACCCGATTCACCGTCCCCGCCGGCACGGTGTTCGAGTACAAGTACACGCTCGGGTCCTGGGACCGCGAAGCGGTCGGCGCCAACCCCGCCATCGTCCCGCCCAATCACCGGCTGGTGGTTACGCGCGATACGGACGTCGTCGACCTGGTCTTTCAGTTCAAGAAGGATCAGCGAGCCTACGTCGCCGACTGGAAGGGCTCAGGGGTCCTGGGGCGCCTGGTCTACTGGACCGACGTGAAGTCGGCATTTCTCGGACCCACCCGGCACGTCGAAATCTGGCTGCCCCCGGGCTACGATCAGGACACGACGCGGCGGTACCCCGTCCTCTACATGTCCGACGGGCAGAACCTCTTCGACCCGCGGCTCTCGTACGGCGGGATCGACTGGGGCGTGGACTCGGTCGTGATGGATCTGGTCAACCGGAAGATCATCCCGCCGATCATCGTGGTCGGCGTGTGGAATTCCGCGCAGCGATTCCCTGAGTACTCACCGTGGCATGACGCGCCGAAGTACGCGCACTTCCTGATCGACGAGCTGATGCCGCGCGTGAATCGTGATTTCCGGACCCTCACGGGCCCCGGGCACACGGCGCACATGGGCTCATCCATGGGC
This sequence comes from Gemmatimonadales bacterium, assembly GCA_035279865.1. GTDB lineage: Bacteria > Gemmatimonadota > Gemmatimonadetes > Gemmatimonadales > GWC2-71-9 > 40CM-2-70-7. The sequence goes on from DATEGY010000068.1 coordinate 7,139, forward strand.
GGGCTCCTTGGGTTCTACCTCGTCACCCATCATCCCGAAGCATTCGGCGCCTGCGCGTGCATGTCCACGCACTTCCCGCTCTCACCCGCGGTCGCGAAGCAGGTATTCCCCGCCGGACCGAGCGACGCGACTCCGGACACCACCCCATACCTGGTCAAAGACATCGCCGCCGGACTCAAGGCTCCCAAAGGCGCCCGTTACTGGTTCGATCGCGGCACCCTCGGTCTCGACTCGGCGTACGGCCCGACCTACGCGGCGGCGAGACAGTGGCTCCTGTCCCAGGGGTTCGTCGAAGGGAAGGACTTCGTGGTGCGGACGTACCCCGGCGCGACCCACAATGAGGCGTCGTGGCGTGCTCGCCTCGCCGACCCGCTGACGTTTCTGTTTGGAGACGCCAAGTCGCCAAGTCGCTAGGACGCGAGGAGACCCAAGGCGCAGCCTTATAGTAGAAGGACGATCGTGATGCCGGTCACACGTTATCCGGGCGCACGTTCTGCGACCAACTCGATGGTCCGGGGGTAGGGCAGGGAGACCCTGACCTTCGGAGCAACTCATGAATCGACTCATCCCTGGTCTCGCTCTCGTGCTCGGCGCGGCGCCGTTGGCCGCCGTCGCGGCGCAGAGCGGCATGACTATCAAGGCCGGTGCCTCCTTCGGGAATGTCTCGAACCGCGGCGTCCTGCCCGGCAACTTGAGCACCCGGACCGGATTCGCGGGCGGTCTGGCCCTCTCGCTGTTCGGGGGTGACCCGCTCAACGTCAGCATCGAAGGCCTGTACGCGCAGCGTGGCGTGGGGAGCTCGACCGACACGAGCTCACGCCGGATCGACAACATCGACGTCCCCGCGTATGTGAAGTTCACCCTCCCCACCCCCGGCATCGCGCCGTTCGCCTACGCGGGACCGCAGGTCTCCTTCCAGGTGCATTGCAGCGCCGGTCCGGGTCCCTGTCCCAGCGACATGCCGAAAACCACCTACGCCGCGGTAATCGGGGCGGGGGTGCGGCTGGGCAATCCCGGGTTGCAGCTGGAAGGGCGGTACGTTTACGGGTTGACCGACCTGAAGCTCTCGACGGTGACCTCGTCGTCGAGCTACAAGACCAGGTCGTTTCTGTTGTTGGCGGGCATCTCGTTCTAACGGAGCCTCCGCAATCAACCCCCAGCTTGCGCTGGGGGTCATGAACACCGATAAGGG
>DATEGY010000069.1:0-11965 GCA_035279865.1 Gemmatimonadales bacterium
GTCGGCAGGTTGCTGGTCGAAAAAAAACCGTCGGGCAGGACCCCGTCGGCTGGTGCGGGCTCGAAACGCGCCTCCGGAGCCCCGGACAGGGGCGGGGCGTCGAAATTGGGGGGTCGGTACTGGAATCGGGGGCGGCTCACAGGACGGTGAAAATACCCGACTGGAAACTCCTCACGCAACGTCCAATGACAGACGTCTAGACGTCCAGACGTCGAGGCTAGAGCAAAGAAAGCGGGTCCCGGTCCACCGTAACGCCGGTCCGTCCCCGCCAGGCCCGCACCAGTCTCCCCAGCGGCGCCGGGGCATCACTCTTCACGAGGACGTGCCAGCGCCAGCGCCCCTGCAAACGGGAGATGGGACAGGGCGCCGGGCCCAGCACGCGCAGGGCGCCCTCCAGATGCTCTCCATTCACCCGGTTGAGCCAGGTGGTCAGCTGTTCCGCGTGCTCCTGCGCCCTGATTTCGGTGCCCGCCCCGACCACAAAGCGGGCCAATCCACAGTGCGGCGGATAGACCGGGTTCGGCGCCGCCCGGAGGGGCAGCTCCACGCGCGCGAACGCCTCTACGGAGTGGGCGGCGGCAGCCTGGATGGCATGGTGCTCGGGAGCGCGGGTCTGCACCAGCACCCGGCCTCCGGCGGGCCCCCGTCCCGCCCTTCCCGCCACCTGGGCGATGAGCTGGAAGGTCCGCTCGGCGGCACGGAAATCAGGGAGGTGCAGCGCCGTATCCGCGTCCACCACACCGACCACCGTGACGTCCGGAAAATCGAGCCCCTTGGCAATCATCTGCGTGCCGACCAGGATGTCGACCTCTTTTTTCCCGACCCGCTCGAGGATCCGATGATGGGCCCACTTGGAGTTCGTCGTATCCAGGTCCATCCGCGCGATACGCGCCGCGGGGAACCGGACGGCCAGAAACCGCTCGAGCTGCTGTGTTCCGAGCCCCTTGGACCGGATCGTTTCGGCGCCACAATGGACACACGCCGTGGGTATGGGCGCCGCGTGGTCGCAATAGTGGCAACGCAGGACCGAAGGCGTCTTGTGCACCGTCAGCGCGATCGAGCAGTTGGGACACCCGGGCACATCCCCGCACTTGGGGCACTGGAGATAGGTCGCAAACCCCCGGCGATTGAGCAGCAGGATGACCTGCTCCTTCCGGGCCAGGGCCCGTCGCACGCTCTCATCCAACGCTTCGCTCCAGGGCACCCCGCCGGAGTCACGGACGCGCGGCGCGGTGCGCAGATCCACGACCTCGACCGGTGGCAGGGGCCGGTCGCCGATGCGTTGCGGCAGTGAGTGGGACGCGATCCGTCCCGTCTCCACCAGGTGCAGGGTCTCGAGCGAGGGCGTCGCGCTGCCGAGGATCAGCCGGGCGCCTTCGAGGCGGGCGCGCACGGCGGCGACGTCGCGCGCGTGATAGCGCGGCGCGGACCCATGCTTGTAGCTCCCTTCATGTTCTTCGTCGATCACGATGGCGCCCAGCCGCTGTACGGGCGCAAACACGGCCGACCGCGGACCCACCGCCACCCGCCGCTCGCCTCCCCGGAGCGCCCGCCACGCGTCGGCCCGCTCTCCTTCGGAGAGCCCCGAATGCAGGACCGCCACCTGATCCCCGAACACCCCGCGTACGCGCGCGACGGTCTGCGGCGTGAGCGCAATCTCCGGGACGAGGACGATGGCACCTTGCCCCTGGGCCACCACGTGGCGAAGCACATCGAGGTACACCAGCGTCTTTCCCGATCCGGTGACGCCGTGAATCAGGGAAGGTTTCGCCGCGTCGCCGCCCAGGATCGCCGCGACCACACGGGCCTGGTCCGCCGTGAGCTCCGGTGGCGGCGCGACGGTGAGGCCGGCAAAGGGATCCCGCGTCTCCGTCACGCGATCCATCCGCGCCCACCCGCCCTTCACCAGCCCGTCGATCGCGGCACGGGAGAACCCCATCCGCTCCACCAGGTGTTTCACCGGCGCCGAGCCGCCGAGTCCCTCGACGGCTTCGTAAACCACTCGGCGCTTGGGGGCGCGGGCGAAGGCCTGCTCGCGTTCGAGGAGGCTCGGAAGCCGCCGTTCGAGGCGCAGCACGGCCACCGACGCTTCCGGTGGTCCAGCCGGACGGCCCGCGACCCACAACGCCCCCGGCAGCATGGCGCGCACGGTGAGGCCGAGTGGGGCGCCGTAGTGGCGCGAGATCCACTGGGCGAGGTCGAGCATGGGTGCCGAGAGCACCGGCTCCTGATCGGCGACCAGGGCGATGGCCTTCGCTCGGGCTTCGGGAGGGGGAGCGTCGACGGCGACCACCAGACCGATCGCCGTGCGATTGCGGACGGGTACGACCACCCGGACTCCCGGAGTGACCCCGGGGGCCAGGGCGTCGGGGATGGCGTAGCTGTAAGGAGTGGCGACCGGAAGCGGGAGGACGACCTGCGCGAAGCGGGGAGAGGGGGGGGTCACCGCCGCGTGACGCCCAGGCCGGGACCGTCGGGAATCTTGATCGGACCGCCCGAAATCTCCGCCCCGCAATAGGGATCGTTGGCGGTGAGCGCGGCCCCGTCGAGATCGGCCGCGTCCACGAGCGGGGTGAAGTGCGCGGCCGCCGTGATGCCGATGGATGTCTCGATCATGCACCCGACCATGACCAGCATCTTGTGGGCGCGGGCGGTCGCGATCATCCGCAGCGCTTCCCGCAGGGAGCCGCACTTGGCCAGCTTGATGTTGATGCCGTCCGCCGCCTGGGCCACCCGTGGGATGTCGGCCGCGACGATGCAGCTCTCATCTACCACCACGGGCAGGATGCCGGCCTTGCGCACCGCGGCGATCCCCTCGAGATCGTCCGGCGGAAGCGGCTGCTCGACGAACTCCACGCCGTACTCCTTGAGGATCGGGAGCATGTTCAGGGCCCGCTCCCGGGTCCATCCCGCGTTGGCATCCACGCGAAGGGGTTTGTCCGTGGAGTCGCGGATGGTCTTGAGAATCTCTTCGTCGCGGTCGGTTCCCAGCTTGATCTTGAGAATGGAGTATCCGGCCGCCTCTTTGATCTTCGCACGGGTCATTTCCGGCGTGTCGATGCCGATCGTAAAGGAAGACACCGGCGCCTTCTTGGGATCGAGTCCCCAGAGCTTGTAGAGCGGGACGCCGAACCGCTTCCCCACCAGGTCGTGGAGAGCCCCCGAGAGCGCGGCCCGCGCCGCGCCATTCTTCGGGACCACTTCCGCGAACCTGGCCTCGGCGGCATCCAGATCGAAGGGATCCTTCGGCAGGTAGGGCTCGAGCACCTTGAGCTTTTCGACGACCGTGTCCGCCGTCTCGCCGTAGTAAGAGGAAGGAGACGCTTCGCCCCACCCTTCTACGCCGTCGCCATCGGTGAGACGCACGCAGACCACGCGGTAGTCTGAATTCCCGCCGCGGGCGATGACGAACGGGTGACGGGTTTTCAGGATGACGACTTCGGCGGAGAGCTTGAGGGTCATGCCCGAAAGCTAAGCCAGTGCGGCCACGACGGCCTGCACGCCGGCGGCGAGCAGGTCGAGCCGGTAGCCGCCCTCCAACACCGCCACCACCGGCGCCTTCCCCGCCCGCTCCCGGAACGCCTGCGTCCACCCTGCCATATCCTCGGGCTCGAGGGTGAAGCCCCCCAACGGGTCGCCATCCAGTGAGTCGAATCCGGCGGAAATCAACCAGAGATCAGGGGTCCAGCCGTCACAGGCCTGGTTCACGGCGCCGAGTAGATCGCGCACGTAGGTGGCACGGGGCAACCCCAGGTCGCGCGGAACGTTGAAGACGTTGCCGACCCCACGCTCGTGCGCCGCACCGGTCCCCGGATACCAGGGAAACTGGTGCATCGACACATAGCGGATGCTGGTGTCCCGTTCGACCAGCGCCTGCGTACCGTTCCCATGATGCACGTCCCAGTCGATGATCAGCACCCGCTTCACGCCCAGGGACTGCGCGTGCCGCGCCGCGAGGACCACGTTGTTCACGAAACAGAATCCCATCGCCCGGTCCCCCAGCGCGTGATGTCCGGGTGGACGGGTGGCCCCAAACGCCGTCCCGGTCTCGAGACCGCGCGTCACCGCGTCGATGGCCACTCCCGCGGATGCGAGCACCGACTCCCAGGAGCGAGGCGCGAGATAGGTGTCCGCATCGAGGGGACCACCGCCCTTGGCGTCGAGCGCGATCAGCCGATCGACATGCGCACGCGTGTGCACCGTGAGCAACTGCTCGACGGTGGCCGGGAGCGCCTTCCGAGCATCGATCCTGGAGGCCAGGGCGGGATCGCGAAGTGCATTCAGGACCGCGTCGATGCGGTCGGGGCGCTCGGGATGGCCGGCGCCGGGGTTGTGCAGCCGAGTGGCCGGGTGATAGCTGACCGGGAGGCTGGGCACGGGCTTACGAGGGATGACGGCGGATCAGCTCGCGCAGCTCCTCGACTTCATGCCGCATGTCCCGGCGTGCGGCGGTCAGTTCCGCGAGAATGCGCCGGTACTTGAGCCAGGCGTGGATCACCAGCACCGCAAGGATGAAACAGAGCGCGCCACCCACTCCCAGCGAAACCCGGTGGAAGGTGATGGCGCCGTAGCCAAGCAGCAACGCGTCGAGGAGGAGGAATCCGACGGCCACGAAGGTGGCAACGCTCCCCCACCGCCCCGAACGAATCATCGCACGGGCTGGCGCCTGGCGGGAAGGACGATGAACGGGGCATTCGCGCCGGCCCCCAGCGCCGCGAGCGTCTGCGATTCATCGAACACCTCGGCCCCGCGGTACTTCACCACATAGTCCGGCAGCACCAGGTCCTGCCGCCCGGTGGCTTCCGAGAGTGCCCGCTTCTTGATCTCGGACACCATGGTGCCCTGCTCCACCGGAAGGGACACCTGATCCCACACCGGTGTCACCATCACGCGCACCGAAAACATGACGCCGCTCACGCGACCACCACCGGTCCGGACAGCGGCAAGGTGGACAGAAACCGGTCCAGCGCCTGATCGAAGAAGAGGGTCGAGGCGCGGACCGCGGAGCCGCCGTCGGCCTGGGACGCGCGAATCACGACTTCCTCTCCCCCCTGCCCGCGCAGCACCACGAATCCCGGGCCCTCTTTCTCGAGAAAGGCCGAAGAAGCAGGCACGCGGTCCGCGAAGAAGCGCTTGGCACGGGTGAGGATGTCGTCGGGCTGAAGAGCAACAGTCGTCGAATGGGTCATGGGGTCAAAGATACCTGGCCCGCGTCGTTCTGGCAGCGACCCCCGTCAGCCTGAACGTCCCATTGCCAAAACGGCAATTGACGTGGTGGAGGGGAACGGCACGAGGGTTGCCATTTCCCCGGACGGCATCACCCAACGACAACATTTCAAGGAGCGGACACATGGTGACTTCCAACTATCTCGTACTCACCAACCGGCTGAACCGCCTGTTCAACGATGTGTGGGGCGATTTCAACACCTCCGACAACGGCAGCACCGGCTGGTTCCCCGCGGTGAGCGTGGCCGAAGAGAATGGCGATACCCGCATTTCCGCCGAGATCCCCGGTGTGAAGCCCGAGGACGTGAAGGTTTCGGTCGAGAGCTCCACGCTGACGATCGAGGGACAGAAGGCGGGCTATTCGTTCAAGCGGTCCTTCACGCTGCCGGCGACGGTGGACGCGGAGGGTATCACGGCGAACTACGAGCACGGAGTGCTGACCGTCACGCTGCCCAAGGCCGAGAAGGCCAAGGCGCGTCAGATTCCGGTCGCGAACGTCACCCAGTAAGCAGCGCCCGCAGGCGCATTTCCACCGCGGAGTTGGGGACCGCCTCGGCCCCCAGCTCCCGGGCCTGCCGGAGCAATTCCGCCTGCACGTGCGAGGCGAAAGCGAGCACGGCGGTCCCCCGTTCGACGAATGGACGCAGGGGCTCCACACCAGTCGCCGCATCCAATTCGATCACCGCCAGGTCGCAGGACGCCGAATCCGTGCTGACGTGATCACCGGTGGAAGCGATGATCGACCGCACTTTGGAGCGGAAGATCAGGTCTCTGGTGTCGACAAAAACCTGTCGCGGCTCACCCGGCACGGGGCTGAACGCGCTCGCGGAGGTAGATCTCGAGCTGTGCCGCGGCGATCCGGTCCTGCTTCAGCGTGTCCCGGTCCCGCACTGTGACGGTCTGATCCTGCACCGATTGCCCGTCGATGGTGATGCCGAAGGGCGTCCCCGCCTCGTCCTGCCGGCGATACCGGCGACCGATGGACCCGCCGTCATCGTAGAACACCTTCAACGAAGCGCGCAGGTCGTCGAAAATCCGCTTGGCGAGCTCCGGCATACCGTCCTTGTTCACGAGCGGAAACACCGCGGCCTTGAGGGGTGCGAGGGCCGGATGGAGGCGCAGCACCACGCGCGTCTCCCCTTCTATCTGTTCCTCGTTGTAGGCATCGACCAGCACCACCAGGGTCGTCCGGTCTGCACCCGCCGAGGTCTCCACGACGTAGGGAACGAATTTTTCATTCGTCGCGGGATCCAGGTAGTCGAGCTTCTTCCCCGAATACTCCTGATGACGGGACAGATCGAAGTCGGTGCGATTGTGAATGCCTTCGAACTCCTGCCACCCGAACGGGAACTCGTACTGGATGTCGTAGGCGTCCTTGGCGTAGTGCGCCAGCTCATCCTTCCCGTGCTGATGGAAGCGCAGTTTCGCCGGGTTGATCCCCAGCGCCTGCACCCACTTCATCCGCTCGGCCTTCCAGTACTCGAACCACTTGCCGTCTTCGCCGGGTTTCACGAAGAACTGCATTTCCATCTGCTCGAATTCGCGCGTCCGGAACGTGAAATTCCCGGGCGTGATCTCGTTGCGGAATGCCTTGCCGACCTGGGCAATGCCGAAGGGAATCTTCTGCCGCGAGGACTGCTGGACGTTCAGGTAGTTCACGTAAATGCCCTGCGCCGTTTCAGGGCGCAGATAGACGACCGCCGCGGACTCCTCGACGGGGCCCATGAACGTCTTGAACATCAGATTGAATTGCCGGGGCGCCGTGAGGGTACCCTTGTTGCCGCACACCGGGCATTGCGAATCCGGCGTGCCGGGAGTGCCCTTCAGGCGCGGATCGTCGGCCCGGAAACGGTTCTTGCACTGCTTGCAGTCCACCAGGGGATCGGTGAAGCCCGCGACGTGGCCCGACGCCTCCCAGACCTTGGGATGCATCAGGATCGCGGCGTCCAGCCCCTCGACGTCGTCGCGCTCGTGAACCATGGAGCGCCACCAGCGTTCCTTGATGTTTTTCTTGAGCTCGACGCCCAGGGGGCCGTAATCCCACACAGAGCCCAGGCCGCCGTAGATCTCGGAGGACTGAAACACGAATCCGCGCCGCTTGGCCAGCGACACGAGCTTGTCCATCGTCTTGTCAACGGGAGACATAAGGGCCGGAAGATAGGTTCAGACGAGAGGCCCCGGCAACCCGAGCGCCTCCCGGGCCGCCCGCTCCCCCAGGGCTTCGATGTCGGGCTGCGTGAGCATCCCGCCGTTTCCGTTCACCACGGTGAGCCCCGCCTGAGCCGCGGCCCGGCCCGCCACCACGGCGACGCGGCGGCGCGCCGCCTGGGCCCGCTTGACGATCTCTCCGGTCACCTTGCCGGCAAACGACGTTCTGTCGAACTCCCCTTCGCCGGTGATGACCAGGTCGACGGTCGCCAGAGCGGCATCGAACCCGATCCGGTCGAGCACCCACGGTGCCCCCGGGGTCAGGGAGGCACGGGCGAACGCGGCGAGTCCCGCCCCCAATCCCCCGGCGGCGCCGCCGCCGGGAAGCGCGTCCATCCCGGGATGGCCGGCCTTCGCGAGACATTCGGCTAATCGTGAAAGCCCCGACGAGAGCTGCTCCACCTCGCCCGGTGAGGCCCCCTTCTGAGGCCCGAATACCGCGGCGGCCCCGTTGGGGCCGGCCAGGGGCGTGGTGACGTCGGTCAGGGCGACCACCTGGGCCTCGAGGCGCCACCCTCCGGAGATCGTGCTCAGCTGGTTCAGCGGACCGCCACCGTCCGCCAGCTCCCCGCCTGATGCGTCGGTGAAGCTCCAGCCCAGTCCTCGCGCGGCACCCGTTCCCCCGTCGACTGTCGCGGATCCGCCAAGCCCGACCACCACCGTCTGGGCGCCGCGGTCGGCCGCTTCCCAGATCAGCTCCCCCACGCCCCGCGTCGTGGCCCTGAGCGGCGCCCGATGCTCCTCCGGAACGAGGGCGAGCCCGCAGGCCGAGCTGGACGCGAAGATCGCGGTTTCAGGGTCGAGCCAACCGAGCTCCGCCGTAACTGGTGCGCCGAGGGGACCGGTGACGGAGACGCGTTCGAGAAGCGAGCCGGGTGGGAGGACTGCTTCGAGCAGTCCATCCCCGCCGTCGGCCACGGGACACGCCAGCACCTTTGCGTCTGGGACCGCCTTCCGGACGCCGGCGACCAGGGAATCGGTCACTTGCCTGGGTCCGAAGGTCCCTTTGAACGCCGCTGGCGCCACCAGAATGACGGGCATGCTCTAAGTTGCTACTGCATGGAACGTTGCGCCACAAAATGTACTATAGACTTGCATTATGCATTGATTTGTTGCGTATTGCGGTATTCTGCTGGTCCTAGCGGAAAAAAATGGTGTTGAGGTGACGTGACTTGCGACAGGGCACTCTTCTTGCTTTGTGTATCACCGCACGTCCCGTTCGCATCGGGTTCTAGGGCGCACGGTGTCGGGCGGGCGCGCACCCCCTGGGGAAACCCAGGGGGTTTCCCGTTTCCGGGGGTCAGAATTCCCGCTTCTTCATTTCCTTGAAGAAGTCCTGCCGCTCCATATCGGCATCGGTCGTTTCCGGCGGCAACGTGGGATCCCCCTGCCGCTTCAGATTCTTCTTCGGTTTCTGCTGTGCCTGCTGCGACAACTTCTTCACCAGCTTGGCCATCTGTGCGTCGTCACTCTTCCCCATGTCGCTCCTCCGCTTGGTCAGCCCACTTCGATGATCTGATCCCGCCGGGTCCCCACACTCACATAACGAATGGGCGCGTGCGCCAGATCCTGAAGGCGATCGAGATACGCCCGCGCGGCCGGAGGGACATCGGCCAGCCGCCGCGCGTCCCCCAGCGGCGACTGCCACCCCGGCAACGTCTCATAAATAGGCTCTACCCGTTCGATGCGCTCCAGGTCCGCGGGCATGGAATCGAACACCTCCCCATCCAGCCGGTACCCCACACACACCGGGATCTCGGCGAAGGTGTCCAATACGTCCAGCTTGGTTACGGCCAGACCCGTCAGGCCGTTCACACGTACAGCATACCGCACGACGACCGCGTCAAACCACCCGCAGCGGCGGGGTCGCCCCGTGACCGCACCATACTCTCCACCCAGCTCGCGGATCCGCTCGGCCAGCGCCTCCGTGGCTTCCGTGGGCAACGGGCCATTGCCGACTCGCGTGGTATAGGCCTTCACCACGCCCAGGACCGCGTCGATGGCGGTGGGACCGATGCCGGCGCCGACGGCAGCCCCGCCCGCCGTCGTATTCGAGGACGTGACATACGGGTAGGTGCCATGATCCACGTCCAGCAGGGCGCCCTGGGCACCCTCGAGCAGCACGGATTCCCCGCGCGCGAGCGCGTCCCACACCACGCGGCCCGCATCCACGGTGATCGGGAGGAGACGCGGCGCGAGGCGATCGATGAGCGCGCAATGCTCCTTGGGATCGGCCCGGTCGGCGGCCCCGAGCATCGTGAGCACCTGGTTGGCCCCGCCGACACGCTCTTCGACAAGCTTCTTGGCCCGTTCGAGATTCCGGAGGTCCCCCACACGAATGCCGCGCCGGCCGTACTTGTCCTCATACGTCGGGCCGATGCCGCGTCCGGTGGTGCCGATCTTCTCCTGTTTCTCGCGGGCCCGGTCCAGCAGCTTGTGGTATGGCAGCGTGAGGTGGGCACGATCGGAGACGAGAACTTTCTTCTCCCAGCTCACGCCGCGCTTCGCCAGCGCATCGAGCTCGTTGAAGAGCGTGTCCGGATCGAGCGCGACCCCATTGCCCACGATGCAGATTGCGCCTTGGAGCACGCCGGACGGCACCTGCTGGAGAATGAATTCCTCGGTCCCCGTCACTACCGTGTGTCCCGCGTTGGCCCCGCCCTGGTACCGAACCACCAGGTCGGCGCGCTCCGCGAGCACGTCCACGATCTTGCCCTTGCCCTCGTCGCCCCACTGGGCGCCGACGACCACGACGCAATGACTCTTGGGTCCGAACACTCGTCCTCGCTCACCCAGGGTCCGGCAACAAAAAAGCCCCGACAGCGCGGGGCCATTGGAGCATCCTCTGTGGAAATCTATCGGCCGCCGAGCACGGCGGCAACGCCCGCCGCGACGTCCTTCGCGCCCGCGAGGGTGAGGGCGCCCGGAAAGTCCCGCGGCGTATGAACGATCCTGGCACTGGCCCAATTCCCCTTCATCACTGTGACGCACTCCCCGGAAACGGGCGCCAGGGCGATGCCGTCCACGAACACCGGTAACCGCCTGGCGACCCGGGCCCGAAGTTGGGTCTTCAAACGGTCGCCGAGAGGTCCCTGGCGGTGCACGAACAGGATGGGTGATCCGCGGTCGTCCAGACCATCCAGATTGATCACGGGCCTTCCCCCGAGCAGGTCGGGACGCCCCCGGGCAGCCGCCCGGGCCCCCAAGAGGCCCCATTCCTCGGCGTCAGGCAGGAGGACGCCGACCTTGGCGCCGGGAGCCCGGTCCAGGATCTCGAAGATGGCCACGAGGGCGCTCGCGTTGTCCATTGCTCCCGGCGACCCGTTCCCGGTCCGGCACCGGGCCAGCATGGCGCCACCGAGCATGGCCGGGAGGAGGAGGATCGCAGCCGGTGGCGACGGTGCGGACGCAAACACCAGGATCCCCGCGGCGCCGACCACCGAAAGGCCCCCCGCCACGATGCGCCCGGCCATCGAGAGGCGTTGGCTCTTGGAATCGTAGTGCGCGACGAGCCAGGCGTCGGGGAGTCCGCTGCCCTTGCGGGCGATCAGATTGACCCCGGTCGCGACGCGCCGCGGAGATCGGGCGCCGGCCCGCTGGAGATAGATGACGAGGCCGGTGATGAGCGCCAGGGCAAAAAACGGAAGCAGACGACCCCACCCGGGGATCTGTGAGAGCAGGAGCGCGGCGAATGCCCCTCCGCCCAGCAACGCGCCGGCGAGCTGGACGGCCACGAGCGAATCGGGTGCCGCCGGGAATTCCTGGGTTTCGACCTTGAATCCGCGGGCCTGAAGGGCCTCGACCAGGAGACCCCGAACCGTACGGTTCCCCTCGGTGCCCGTGGCGCGGGGTATGGCGATGCGGGAGAAAAGCTCCGGACCGGAAGTCACGCCGCGACCAGCGCGGCCACCCGGTCCCGCTCGACGTCGGTCAAGTTCCGGAGCGGCGGACGGGGATTCCCTCCGATCAAGCCGACGCGGTCCATGGCGACCTTGATGCCGGCGGGACCCAGCTTGCCGACGATCTCCCGGTCCAGGGTGGCCACCTTCGCCTGCAGCCGCTCGGCCTCGGGCGCATTGCCCCGCGCGGCGGCATGGAGGAGCGCGAGGCACGCGGCGGTCGCGAAGCACGCGGCCCCCAGCACACCGCCCTCGCACTTGAGCTCGACGGCGCGCTTCAAGTGCGACGCCGAGCCGACGAGGACCGACCAGCGGGGCACGGCGGCGCGATACGCGGCCAGGTTCGCGGGATCCCCGCTCGAGTCCTTGATCCCGATCACGTTCGGATGCTCCTGCATGCTCGCGAGCATCTCGAGCGTGATCGGAATCGGCGCGTACTTCGGAATGTTGTAGAGCAACACCGGAAGCGGGCTCGCGTCCGCCACCGCGCGGAAATGATCGAGCACCGCACTGGCGTCGAGCATGGGTGAGTAGTAACCCGGGGGCCGCACCAGCACGACGTCGGCCCGCTCGGCGGCCGCATCGCGGCTGAGCGCGACCGCGGCGCGCGTGGACTCGGCGCCCGTCCCGAC
>DATEGY010000070.1:0-2434 GCA_035279865.1 Gemmatimonadales bacterium
CCCCCGCTCCGTGGCGCGCTCGGCCGAGCGGATGGCGGCGCGCAGGCGGGGCGGGAGGCGGTCCCGGCGGCCAATGATCGAGAGGCGAATACCGTTCGAAAGGCAGTTCGCCGTTTCGGCGCGGATGATTTCCTCGAAGAGCGAGAAGAGGCCCAGCACCTCGGGTAGAGGACGGCGCCAGTTGTCGGACGAGAAGGCGTAGAGCGTCAGCTGGCGGATGTCCCCCCCACGGTCGGCGGCGGCCGCCACGGTCCGGTGGACGGCGTCAGCGCCGGCCTTGTGGCCGGCGGAGCGGGGGAGTCCCTGGCGGGTGGCCCAGCGGCCGTTGCCATCCATGATGATGGCCACGTGCAGAGCACTTTGAGATACAAAGTTAGGGATCAAAAAAATATCGCTCAAGGGGCGCGTGTGGCCCGGATGAGCGCCTCCATGTGGTCGAGGTACCGCTCGAGCGCCTTCCGTCCCGCTGCGGTGAGCCGGTAGACGGTCTTCGGGACCCTGGCCTCGAACGTCTTGGTGCAGCTCACGTACCCGGCGTCCTCGAGTTTGCGCGCATGGACCGAGAGGTTGCCGTCGCTCGTCTGCAGGGCGCGCTTCAATTCGTTGAAGGAGAGCGACTCGTGACTCGCCAGGGCGCTCACGATGCCGAGCCGCATCTTTTCGTGAATGAGCCGGTCGAGGTCGGCCGCCTGCGCCGCCGCCGTCATGGGCGGAGGCGCTTCCTGATCGGTCTTCACTCGCCGGGCCGTTCCGCTCTTAGCCACCGTACCTCCGTGCGATCACACTGCCGAACACGAGGTGCAGCCCGCCAAATCCCGCCGCCATCCAGGCGTCTCCCCACCCGGCCGGCGTGAACAGCGCGACGGTGCCGACCACGAGAAAGCAGATCCCCATCAGCGGCACGGGCCGGACCGAGAACGCGCCCCCCGCGACCACGCCGGTTCCGTACAGGAGGAGCCAGACCCCGGGGAGCAGCGCCGGGACTCCCGCCAGCACCAGGGGCGCGGTCAGTACTGCCGCCGATCCGAACGCCGGCAGGAAACCGAGCACCACGCGCCGCCCCGGTCCCGTCGTCATCGGATCCTTCACCGCGCGGGCTTTCCGCACCATCGTCACACCGCCGATGACCAGCGCCAGCATCGCTTCCGCGAGCCAGACGGCCAGCCAGGAGAGCGTCGTCGGCTGGCGGTGCGCGAGCCAGGCTGCACCCAAGGCCGTCAGGCCGATGATCGCCTGGCCTGCCCCCGGGACGGCGGTGAACGACGACGAGCGGGTCATCGTGTCCCGGATGTAGCGCAGGTTCTCGATCGCGCGGTCGGCGAGGGGCTTTGGAGCGGCCACGCTCGACATTACCGCACCACCCAGATCGATGTCAAGTACTTTATACTGCCAAGTAGCTGTGGTCAAGCCCCGCCAGACTCCTTGCAAAACGGGGGAACGAATCGCGACAGCATCTCGACTCCACCGTGGTAACACATAGCTACTTAAAGACTTAGCGTCTTAGCGACTCCAGGCTTCTTTCTTGCATTTCTCTCCTGCATGGCTTCCTCGTGGCAGGACAGCTGGATCTTCCGGATCGTGGACCAGGACACGGGCGCCGCGCTGTCGGGCGTGCCCGTCACCGTTCTGGACGCCGCGAATCGCTCGGCCGGGTTCTGGGTGAGCGATGCCGACGGCGTGGTTCAGATTCCCAAGCACGATGGCCGGCGTCTTCGTCTGCGGGTCGGTCTGCGCAACGAGGACACGATCGAGCTCGACGCGCGTTCCCTTCCGGACGATCCGATCCCGCTCGCTGCGCCCAAGGGGCTGTCAGCGGCAGACGACACTCCTGCGTCACCGGAGCCGACTGCTACCGGCCCGACTGCTCCAGCCCCTTCCGGCTCCTCACCTGGACAAGTCATCCGGTACACCCGCATCGGCATCGCGCCTGAAGACGCCGAATTGATCACGGCGCCTGACGAGGCAGCGGCGGGCGGGGTGATGCGCTACGGCGTCATTTATGAGATCGAGCAGGTTTGGCAATCCCTCGGCACCGAGGCCGGGGACGTCATTTACAGTGTCTCGGTCGGCCCCGGCGACGAGGCGAAGCTGGCGATCGCGGACAATCGCTGGCGGCGCAAGAGTGCGACGCGCGATCGTGCCCTCTTCATCGTGCCCCGGATGGTCGCCGCGTGGGCCGTGGGTGACGGCGTCGACGCCGCACCACTCGAGCCCCTGGTCGTCACCGACGTCGCAGCGTCGGCGGGCGAGACGGTGCACTTCCTGGCTTCACGGACCGTGCGGGCCACCGAGTCCCTCCGTCGCCGTCCGATCACGGTCACGGAAGAGGGAGATTCGTCCGGATATGCCGTCACGCGGACGGTTCGGAACACGCGGGCCGAGGGCGTGCTCACCTACCATGTGATCGAGCCCGTCGCCCGCTATCGCGTCATCG
>DATEGY010000071.1:0-13234 GCA_035279865.1 Gemmatimonadales bacterium
CTCGACGACTGGGGTGGGCGGGTCGCGGTGCTCGTCGTGCAGTGAAAAAGCCGTGGGCTGGTGTCAGGCGCCACTCCCCCAGCGAGAAATGGGCGACAATAGAATCACGGCGCCTGCCCTGACGGAAAAGCGGCGCCTAAGAATTGTCGACCATCGCCGCAATGGCGACCCCACGCGTGTCATGCCGGGGTCAGCACCTCGAAGTCCCTGGCGCGTCGTCGAGCGCGTTTTGCATATTGGTTCTAATGACCAACCCCAAGCTCACGATATTCACCTACGCCCTCGCGGCGCTCATTGTGGTGGCCATCTTGTGGCACGCGTTCGCACCGACGCCGCGTCCACCCTCATCCGTTGCCCCCGTGGTCGCGCCGCCCGACTCGAGTCAGCCACAAAGCGCGTCTTCTTCGAGCAGTCCGGGCACTCCGGCGGTCACTCCAAGCCAGCCCACTCCGGGAGGCCCCGCGCAGACGGCCAGCTTCGATCAGGCCGCGCACGCGGATGCCAGGCGCCAGCTGCGGCAAAATGCGGACGCGACGTACTTGAATGACGGCGTGGCGCAAGATGACTCGGCGCTGCACCACTGGGTGAACCGCGGCGCTCGGCCGGTACGGGTCTTCCTGCGACCCGACACGGCGGCGGGATTTCCGCCCGGCGCGGTCGACGCCGTCCGTGGAGCCTTCGATCGCTGGTCGTCCGCAGGTATTCCCGTCGCCTTCGACCTCGGAGCCGATTCGGTGAGCGCTGAGGTCCACATCGTCTGGACCACGGAGCAGCAGGGGGACGCCGGCGGGCGGACGGAACTGGAATGGAAGATGGACGGCGCGTTCAGTTCCGCCGTCGTCACGCTGGATTTCGTCGATGCCTCCGGACAGCCTCGCACGGCCGATCAGCTGCGGATCATGGCGTTACACCAGATCGGCCATCTGATCGGCCTGGAGCATTCCCCCGTCCCCACGGATGTCATGTCGCCGAATACGTCCGCGCACGACCTCTCCGCGCGCGACATCCAATCTGCTGGACTGCTCTACCAGCTCCCCACCGGCTCGGTGCGCTGACGACATCGCACCGTCAGTACGTCGGCCAGTTATCCACCCAGGAATTGGAATAGCCGACGAGGTGTGCCGTGTGGGACATGGCGCTGGCGATATTGCACGAGTTGTACTGATAGGTTTTCGTCCCGTTGCCGATCGACGCCTGCGCGACCGTCTGCCCCAGGAGCACGTTCAACCCGCTGATGACGGTTCCCTCCACCGTGTTGTTCCCGTTCGAGGTGAGGTTGCCGCCCGCCATGACGATTCCGTTCCACTGCCGGCTGCCCGAGATGGTGAGATCCCCGGTGACGATCAGGGTGCCCTGACCCGCGCCCGGCAACGTGTAGTTCCCGACGACGTAGATCACAGGCCAGTAGTTCGCAGGAAAGCTGGCCGGCCAGGAACCCCCGGGAATGACGATGTCCGGGGTCAGGGCGCCCCCATTCACGATGCCGTTCCAGTCGATCCCGACGGCGGAATCGGCGTGCCCCTGTGTCCCCAGGTCGCGAACGGGCGGATTGCCGCTCACCGGCCCGGAGGGCCCGCTGTATCCAGGGCTGGTCGGAACGGCCACCCCCGCGACCGTATCCGCGGGATTGCATCCGTCGTCGCCCGTCAGGGCCCCCGAATTGCCGTTCTTTTGAAGGCCCGTGAGACTCGTCCAGCCGGCGAGCACACTCAACTGGGATGTCTTCCACACCGCGTATTCCGCCACTGACCGCTCGGCCTGGGCCGTGCCCGACAGGGTTGCCTGGGTATTCACGCCATGGGAGCGCACGACATAGCTGTACCGTCCGTTCACGGCGTCGTTACGGATCCGGGTCAGCACGACGTCGGCGTAGCCGGTGGTGTAAGTCACGCGGGTGGATTCCGAAGCCGCGGGCGGGACCGTCACGAATCCGAATGAGTCGCGCTTCACCAGGAAGAGCTCGAGGCCGTTCTCCGCGAGCGCGAACGCATCGACATTCGATTGCTGGTTGGCGTTGACGCGGGCTTCACTCCCCGCCGTCGCGATCCCCGCCGCGATGAGGACGGAGAGCACCACCATGATCAGGATCACCATGGGGAGCACGGCACCCCGTCGGGTATCATTGCCTCGCATATGCCCTCCCTGTCCCGCCGTCATTTCAGGCGATTGTTGAAGAAGACCGCCGTGACCGACTTCGCGGTCTTGGGCGAACTGGTGCCCTCGGCGGCGCGCTCGCTCTGACTATTCAGGTCAAGCTCGAGGCCGCGCAGGTTCGTGATGGGGCTCGGCACAGCTGCCTGGGCAGTATCACTGCTCAGGACGAAGAATCGGAACTTCGCGGACGTGTCGAATGGAGCCACGAGCTCATCGGTCTGGCTGGTCGCGTTGACGGTCCGCCACAGCGCGGTACGTCCCGGAAGGGCCGTCGAGGCCTTGAACTCGTAGGTCAGGCGCTGGAAGAGGAGCACCGGCGTGCCCACGGCCGTGAGTGCTGGCAACGCGGCCGGGAGGGGCGGCTTGATGGCGACGACCTTCCCATTGGTCACGACGGTGATGCCGGCTGTCGTGCAGACGGAAGCCAGGTCGGAGGCCACCGACGTTCCGGACTCGACGTAGGTGTAGTTCCCCAGGGAGTCCCGCCACGCGTAGCCCGAAAACCCCGCGGTCGCGTACTGTACGGAGTCCACCGGAAACAGCGCCAACGTGGTCTGGACCGCCGTGTTCAGGCACACGATCCCGAGCGCATAGGGAACTCGCACCACGACCTGGGTCGCCGTCGCGGAGACCGCGCCGCCAGTGGCCTCTACCATCCGCAGGTCCGACACTGCCGCGTTGATGCCCATGCGCGAGACGAACCGAGCTCCCCGCAGCTGGCTCTGCAGATCGTAGGAGCGCACCTGTGAGATGTAGAGCTTGGTCAGGGCCAACCCGAGCACGCCCAGGATCACGATGGACACGAGCAGCTCGACGAGGGTAAATCCGGGTCGGCGGTTCATGTGCCGATGGGGCTGGCGGCGGGCTTAGACCGCGTGAGCGTGATGGTGCCCGACTTGAACATGGTGTTCGTCGGCGTGATGGTGATCGTGACCTTGCGCCGGTTCGTCACCGTCGTATCAACGGTGATGGTCCGAGTGTAGGAGAAGGGGGGCGACGTGACAGAAATCGTCCCCGCCTTCTTCTTGAGCGAATCGAAGGGCATAGCGGTGAACTGATTCTCGAGCTGCATGAGAACCGCGTCCCGCGCTGCCCCGCCCGACATGACGTTCAAGCGGTGCAGGATGACGTAGTTCGCCTTGGCGAGTCCCACCAGGAAAATGGCGAGGATCGCCATCGCGACGATGATCTCCACGAGTGTGAAGCCCTTGCGATCGTATCTCATGGCACCCGTACCCAACCTGCGCGCGACATTGTGACCTTGCGGGAGTACCCGTTCGCCCACAGCGTCACGGTCAACGCGCTCGACGTGAACCCACTGGGAAACACATCCACCGGTGTCACCGAAAAGGACACCGAGTCCAGTACGTACGCATCACCGCCCGCGCCGAGCTTCCGCGTGGAGAGCAGCGTCCCGCTCACACGGTCGGTAACGGTGATCGAACGCAAATCCGCTCCGCGGGCGATGCGCATCGGTTTCCGCTCCCGGGATGCGTTCGACACCGTCGTCATGAGACCCTGCGCCACCACCATCGCGGCCTGATTCACCCGCGAGTGCGTGGTCACCCGGGACACCGTCGGAAAGCTGACGGCCGTCAGGACCCCGAGCAGGATGATGACGATCATCAGCTCGATCATCGTGAAGCCGTGAACCTGTGGACGACCCATGGTCCTCGCGCCTTTCGGGATGCGGTTCTCGCTCCCCCTCATGAGGGCAAGAGCTGTTCCCATCGCCACCGGTCGCGCGTTTTTCCACCCCTTGCGGCGGCCGTTCTTGTGCGTGAGGACTTCAACTTCCGGTATCGGTGGCCTGGAGACAAGAGTAGGAGATGCTACGAATCATCGTAAAGTAACGCACCGCATATTGCGACAAATCGTGCAAAATGCTGCATATCTATTTGCCTACATGACTTCCAAGTGGGCCAGTGAAGTCCTACGTGCGAATCGACAAGCAAATTCGCTGCCCGGCCCAGAATGCGCCCGTCTGACCGGCCGCTCGATCCCTCGGAAGGTCCAGAGTCCTAGCCGAGTCGGCAACTGAATGAAAGGCGCCTGCAGGATGCGCTGCGGCAATCGTCGATCGCTGGGAGCGTGCGCAAAGGCTAGCCGCCGAGATCTCCCCAGCTGCCCCCTCCTTGGTCCAGGATCCTCGTCCGAACGCTTGCCGGCACCTGGCCGCTTTCTAGGTGGCAGTTCCGCATGAAAACGTACGCCTCGCCTGGCACAACAGGGTGGCGGTGGTATAGATCATCGGTAGTGACGTACTGTACGGGGGTGCCAGGTTGTCGCTTTGGTGGGGGAAGGGGCCAGGGGATTTCAGCATATTCCGCTAGGTGACCGGGGATTTCCTCTGGGGTGCCGCTCGAGAGACAAATCCACGCGCGCTTTTCCTTTATGCTCCTTTCGATCACACGCGAGATCCTTCTTCGAGCGCGCACCGATCTGCCCTCAAGGTTCAGTGAGCGTATAGACAATGTTGATGGAATAACTTCCCGGTGCGTTGGAGCTGTACCACGCCGTGTGATAGAACATCGTGACACCGCTGGACGCGCCGGTGGACGTTTGATGGATGATGTTCGTACCACCCGTTGTCAATGGCAAGTAGGTTCCATTGGCGCTGAGAGCCCACGAAAGGTCCGCAGCGGGCTTTGTAACACCCGGTGGCGACGTGAAATTCGCGGTCGCCGAACTGACGGTCACGCTGAAGGGGACATTGGCTTCTCCCGTGACGGTGGGCCCAACCGTAGACACTGGATTGGCAGCGCTGTCTAGATTGTTGATGGTTGGCACGCCCAATGCCGTCGTGGTGCTACTGAGAATCAGCTTTTGCACGGTCGCGACGGTTACTGACACGGTGGTCGATACCTTACAACCTGGCGTAGTACACGACTGAGCGCGCACCGGTCTTGGGGAGGCGCACAACACCACACCCGCGATGAGGGATAGAGCCGACACGGAGGGAAGGTTTGTCGATATGAAGATGAGCGTCCGGAATCGTCGGGTCATGGGTTCCGCCTGGGCCCGGTCTGGGAGACACGATGGTTGGTTCCCAGTCTGAAAGCAACCATCCCGGTAGCCGCGTGTTGGCCGTGACGACGCCGGCCTCGGCGTCGGGGTTCGCTCCTCAATTCTCAATGGTTCGGAACGAGAAACGGCACGGCGAGGCTCGGGGGGGTGATTCTACAAATCCTTGCGCCGAAAACGATACGTCGCAATCGCCAGGACCGCGGCGAAATAGACGCCGGCGTAGGCTACCGCCGTCAGACTGGGGATGGACACATTGGCGAAGGGAGAAAACGACAATGACCCTGCCAGTGGAGTTTGCATCTCATACGCGGCCCTTCGCCACAGTGACTCGCTGGGCATCACCAGACTGGCAATCAGCCCGATCTTGACGACGTACAGGCTCTGCGAGAATCCGCTCACCTGCTCCAGCCACCCTCCCATGAAGGCGAGACCCTGCAGCCCCAAGACCACGACGCCATTGGTCAAGGTTGAGAACGCTGTTCCGAAGAGAAAAGTCAGAGCCAAGGCGATGAGGCATTCAAATCCTATCAGGAGCACGCCACGGAGCGGATGCTCCGGCATGACCCCGGTGAGGCGATACGCCACCAATACCGTTGCGGCGAAGGTCAGACACACGAAGACCGCGACCATGATCACGAACCCCAGATACTTCCCGGCGAGGATCTGCCAGCGGGCAATCGGCTTCGCGGCAATGGCGTGGATTGTCCCCGAGCTGATCTCACCGGCCACGGTGTCGATGGAGGTCAGTATCGTCATGACCACGGCCAAGAGGTCGCACGTATAGAGTCCCACCATCAACATCCCGCTCTCGACCTGGTACCGCACGAACGGCGACATCACACGCGTTTGGAATTCCAGAATCTGCAAACGCAACGCCACGGCGAAGACGATCAATAGGATCGCCGCCGCCCCCAGCGCGGTCCAGAGAATACGGCGGCGGGCGGCCTCTCGGAGCGTCATACGAGCGATCACCAGCACGGGGGTCACAAGCCGTTGTCCTTCCCCATGATCTCCACGAACATGTCCTCGAGCGAGAACGGCTCGGCCGTCACCCGGAATACGTCCGCGCCGGCCCCCACCAGATGCTTCACAATTTCGGGGACTACCGTGTGGGATGTGACGGACATTGTCATTTGGTCACCCAGCCACGTAACGACAGTCGCCCATCGCTCCAGGCTGAGGAGGACCTGCGGGGTGACGTTTCTCGCCTCAACGACCACACGGAGCTCGTGGTCTCCCTGCGCCCCCAAGTCCTTCGTGGCGACGATTTCCCCCGCCTTGAGAAATGCCACACGATCACACGTGACTTCGATTTCACTGAGGAAATGGGAGTTGAGGAAGACGGTCGCGCCACGGTCCCGCTCCGCTCGCAGCACATCCCGCACCATCCGCCGCCCCATCGGGTCAAGGCCGGACGTGGGCTCGTCCAGAAACAAGACCTCGGGCTCGTGGACAATCGCCTGCGCGAGCCCGACCCGCTGGAGCATCCCCTTCGAGAACCCACGGAGGCGGTGCTGGCTGCGATCCCCCAGCCCGACCATCTGCAGGACTTCTGGCACCCTCGTTTGCAGACGTTCTGGGGACATGCCGCAAAGCCGTCCCTGGAATCCCACCAGCTCTTCGGCCGTCAGCCAGTCGTAAAACCGGAAGTCCTCCGGCAAGAACCCCACTCTACGCCGGACCTCCACGTCCGTGACCGGTCTGCCGAGGAGATGCGCCTCTCCCGCCGACGGGCGAACGAGCCCGAGGAGCATCTTCACTGAGGTGCTCTTCCCGGCACCATTCGGACCCAAGAAGCCGAAGATCTCCCCCCGCCGCACGGTGAGGGTCAGCCGCTGCACCGCGACGCGTGGACCGAAGGTCTTCCGGAGGTCGCGCGTCTCAATCGCAGGGAATTCCCAGTTCATGGCGTCGCCCTGAGGGAGGTGGCCAGGGGAAGCGCATCTGCGGCACTGCCGTAGCCCATCAGGACGTATGTCATTCCGGGTTCCGTCCACACCAGCGCGTAGGAGGGGCCTCGCCTGCCCGCGGTGTTCAGCAGAATGCCGTGATTCCGCCCGACCCGCACGGTGTCGCTTGAGCGCACGAACCGGGGGAGGGCCACCAGCAACGATGCGGTAGTGTCCACTTGGTGCTGGAAGACTCGCACCTGTTCGGGACTCAAGCCCGACAGCTGCAGGGCAACGCCAAGGAGCTCGCCAGTCGGGAGCGCTGCCGGTGCATCGAAGGTTGGCGTCGGTGTCTCCAACAGGATGACGCAGTCCGCGTTGTCGGCTGATGGGGGCAGGGGGCCCTGCAATTGACCTTGCACCGTGCTTGGTACTGGGAGGGGGCAGTGACCGTATTGGGCGCGAAGGCCACGACGACCGCTCATGCGAACGGACGCCCCGTCCAGGTCCGGGGGTACGTTGTCAACCTCGCCGGCCTCGGCGAGCAATGTGCCCAAGCGGCTCCGGTCGACCTTTAGTTGAACAATCGGTGCGGCCGTCACCGATAGCGTTGGATGGTCCGTGCGATTGGCGGGAAGCTGGGGAGCGAACCCCAAAGCCTCCGTTGCAGCCCGCGGAGTGGCGACTGTGCGGCTGGAGTCCCCCGCCATCGGTTGGGTGGAATCGCCCAGCATATTGGCGACAACGTCGATCAGGGGGCGTCCTGTGCCCGGGCCTGCGACAGCCGTCACGCCGACCGTCACGGATGAGGGTCGGGCGATCCGAAGGGAATCGAGGAACGCCTCGATCAAGCCGCGACCCGCCGCGGTCAAGATGAGCGCGCCGGCAAGGATGACGACCACGCCGATGAGCAACGGGCGTCGTGACCGCTCGGGCACTTGGGACACCGTGCCTCCGGTCAGGGCGCGAGCACGGCCAGCACGAGCTGGGCGTTCTCCCGGGTCGTACCCTCGTAATAGAAGACGTAGACCTTATGGGTGCGCTCGTCCACGGCACAGGTCCGCGCTCCTCCTCCGGTAGGCACGGTACCCACCACCGAGAATGCGTCGGGTGAATCCTCGTGGACCACGGTCATCGTGCTGTCGATTCGGTTCGGATTGAACGCCAACTTCGCGGTGGGGTCGAAGCAATTCTGGTCCGCTCGGCTCGGCACGTGAATCCTGGTAAGGACATTTCCGTTGTCGGCGTTCACGACGACCAATTGGGTATCGCACGCCATAAAAAGGCGCCGAGTGGATAGATCCATCGACAGTCCCTGTGCTCGGCCGCACCCTGGCACCTTGTAGGTAGCTTCGGTGGCGAGTGACTGCGCGTCGACCTTGGTGATGAACCCCGCATCCTCAACGTTGAGGAAGAGTTTGCCCTTCCCATCCGCGACACCGGATTCGAGCCCATCGCCGATCGTGGACTTCGTGATCAGCGCGCCCGTCCGCATGTCGACCACCCACGCGTCCTTCCCTTCCCAGGTGAAGGCCCGATGGGTCGCCGGGTCGTAGCGAATTCCATCTCCATGGGTATCCAGATGGCCGGTCACCGTGAGCGTCTTCAAATCGAACACGACACCGTTGCGCACCAGCCCGCGGTTCTCATCCGCGGCGATCGCATACCCCCCGCCTCCCCCGGCTACTGTGCCGATCACGCTGTCGTGGTCGACGTCGATGACATTGTCGCCGAGCCCGTACAGGCGGCGGCCGAGCGGGTCGACGATGATGTAGTCCGCCCGCTTGGTACCGAGGACCATGCGTTTGATGACGTGGTAGTGGGAGCCTTGCGCGGCGGCAACGGACGAAAGGAGCAGGGAGGCAAGCCCGATGCATGCTGAGGGGTTGAGGCGAACCATGGAACGACTCTGGTCAGAAGGAAGGGAGAACGTATCCTCCCAAGCTGACGGGAAGATGACAACGCGGCATGCGGAGATTGCTCCGATCTGCGGCTCCACCTACCAGGTGTAAGCTCGGGGACAGGTTCATCGTGTAACATGGGCGACGCGGCACATGAGTCGTGGGCTGCGCGGTCGGTTAACCTGTTATCGGGGATCTGATCATGAAAACCATCAAGCAATTAATCTCGGTGTCAGTGGTGCTCGTGCTAGTCGGCGCGACGACTGCGCGAGCCCAAGAGAAGCGGCTCACACGGGCGGCCTTACCAACGGCGGTGCAGAAGACAGCGGACGAGCAGAGCAGGGGGGCGACGATCCGCGGTTACTCCAGCGAAGTGGAAAACGGGCAGCTGGAATATGAAGTCGCGATGACGGTGGGCGGGCACTCCCGTGACGTCAGCATCGCCCCGGACGGCAGCGTGCTTGAAGTGGAAGAGGAAGTTGCCCTCGCCGCCTTGCCGGCCGCGGTGCGCGAAGGGCTGCAGAAGAAGGCGGGGGGAAGAATCACCAAGGTCGAATCCATCACCAAGCACGGCACGCTCGTGGCCTACGAGGCGCAAGTGCATTCCGAGGTTCAGGTCGGCCCTGACGGACAGCCACTCGCTCACGAGGAGTAGGAGGGCCGTCGCGTTTCGTCAGTCGAGACGGCGGGAATTGAACCCGCGACCCCCTGCACCCCAAGCCGGGTGAGCAGGGGACTCAACGACGGCATCTGGACGAGGCGGACCTACAGGAATACGCTGCTGCAATCGTCGATCGCTGGGAACGACCGCATCACTAAATTACCCGGACCCCTGCCGCCTCTCTCCACCGTGGTCCAAGATTCTCGTTCGGACGTCTGCGGGCACCTGACCATACTCTAAGTGGCAATTCCGAATGAAAACGTAAGACTCCCCTGGGACAAGCGCGTGGCCGTGGTACAACTCATCGGTCGTGACGAATTGCCGAAGGGCGCCCGGTTGCTGCTTGGTGGCGGAAGGGGCCACGGGATTTCCGCAAATTCCGCTAAGCCACCGGGGATTTCTTCCGGGGTGCTGTTCGCGATACAAATCCACGCGCGCTTTGCCTTATGAGATCCTGCTTTCTAGCCGGTTTGGTGCAACACGATTGCGCGCTCGACGACGGAAGGCAGCCAGCGCCGCCACCGAATGTTCCATCTGCGAACATCGGAACAGGACTCCCCCGGGAGTTGCGGAACGCAGGCAACTTGCAATCCGCCACGTAATTGTGACTTCGCGGCGGGGGTTTCCGCTACGAAGTGTTGCGGCTCGCTAGTTGCATCGATTTGGGGCTTAGTTCGGCGCCCTCTCTTCGTCTTCTTTGGGGGGTTCAAGATGAACCGCAAGGGTTTCACGCTCATCGAGCTGTTGATCGTGGTCGTGATCATCGGCATCTTGGCCGCGATCGCGATTCCGAAATTCGCGAACACGAAGCAGAAAGCTTATCAAGCCTCCATGAAAGCGGATCTCCGCAACTTGGTGACGGCGGAGGAGGCGTACTTCTCTGACTCGCTCAAGTACGTCACCACTACTTCGTGCGCCAATCCTACCACCGCTGGCACGGCCGCTTGGTGCGCGACCCAGGGGAATACGCTGGGCGCGATCACCACGGGTACCGGCACGCAGGCTGGTTGGACCGCGAGCATCACCAACATCAACACGCCGGTTTCGTGCGCCATTTACATCGGGGCAGTGACGCCGACCGCGCCTGCCACTGCGAGCTCCGCTGAGGGCGCGCCAACGTGTAAGTAGCACGCCTGACTTAAGTCTGGGGGGAAGCGCTCGGGTGCCTGACAGAGGGCCCGAGCGCTTCTGTCTTTCAGGTGAACTGGCCCCGCCAAGGTCTCCACTTCGACCCAGTTCATCGTGTAACATGGTCGGTGTGGCTCCCCACGCCCCAAGGGTGTTGTAAGTAAGAGCCACTCGCAGAAGCCTGGAGGTGTTGCCGTCCCGCGTCCACCAGCTTGAGTCTTCAGGTACGCGACGTAGTATTTCCGCATCCGCGACCTCGAGCCCTGCGCTCAAATGAGCACACCTCCGCTAAGCGCTGTCCTCCACCACACCTTCATTAGCACCCTCGGCCTGCGCGAATGCGAGATCGTTGCGGCCATGGATAAACCAGACAGGTTGGAGGGGATCACCGGTGATGGTGGCCTCGAAGTCTGGGTAAGCATGAAGAATTCTCAACGGCCCAAGCTATCGGCGATGGTCGTGGTGGCCGCCATCAGGCCAAAACCCATGGCCACCCTCGCGCTGAAGCTCTACAATGACTTTCCCCAAGACCTCCCTGCTTATTCGCCGCTGGAACTTCTCGAACGGGCAGCGTGGCGATTCGGGGCCGACGTGACCATCGGCGGCATTACGAAGAAGTTCTTTCTTCGACACGACATTCCGGTACAGACCACAAACGCGCAAGAAGTGTTCGGGGTCCAACGGAGGCCCGGGCACGCCTATCACGGGACTCAATTCTTTCGGATCACGGACGGCCAACCGCCGATGGCGGCGTGCACGTTGGTCGCTGTGTGGGATGTAGACGCCTACCACCGCTACTTGAAGCGATTTTGATGCCCGGTTGTGAGTGCGTCCGGTCTTTGCGGTTCACCGCCAGCCTACGGCTGGGTGGGTATCAGCTCCTTTCTCAGTGGCCAATCCACGAGCGCATAAGGACTGGTCGCTGCAGCGGGCGGCAGAGTCTCTACCGGGGGCCTTCCGTGCCAACTCTGCGGCAGGAGATGGCCAACCGCCGGGTTCAGTGTTGCCGCCAGCCCTAAGAACGCCTGGTAATCGAATGTGGCGTTTCCGCTAAACCATGGCTCCAAGGTCCGATGCCAGCCGCGGACGAATCCCACCACGGCCTCTTCTGTGTCCGGGTGGAGTGCCTTCGCCGTGGGACGGGGCGTCCACATTGATGGGGGCAACGGGTCAAACCACTTCACCAAGTCTTGCTGCTGGCGCATCTGCTCCTCCGCTTCCGCGACTGTCGGAGGTGGGCCAGTACGTGTGAGATGCGTCAGGGCGATCTGCCATCGCGCCGGACTCAAGAGTGCCCCCAACGTGCTGAACATGAACCAATGAACGTCGTTGACGGCATTCCACCCGCTTTGGGTATCCGGCCGCCTCGGCTCCATCGCTAGATCCCGCTGCACCGCCGCGTAGCATTGCTGGAATAAACGACCCACTGCCAGGAGCACACGCGGGGACCCTTCCACTTCCTTCAGGATCGGCATGACGCCCGGGAGGGGTAGTCCGAAATCCCCGCCCGCCAGCCAGTCTTCCGACACTTCGAGAATCTTCGCCACCGTCGCTCGACGCGTGGCCCGGCAGCGCCTGACTTCCGATCCGCGACTGAGGTAATGAATCGTTTGGGGGTTTTCGCGCTTGCCGAGCTTCCTCGCCAGGGTGGTGACGGTCCAACCACCCAGGTCCATGGCAGCGCGGAGGCGGTCGGCCTTAACTGGAACCAGACCATCGCTTTGTGGGTGCCGGCGCAGGGTTCTGTTTGTCGCCACTTGATCCTTCATCACATGATGAAATCCACGGTCACTTGACACCATCATGTATACAAGTTTTCGTAAACCTCGGCAAGGCCAGAGCAGAGCGGACAAAATCTGGAGGGCATATGGCAGTCGGTAAGGACGAATGGCTCACGAGCGGCGAGGCCGCTCAATACCTCCACCTCTCGGTGGACACAATCAATGACCTCGAAGATCGGGGCGTTCTCCGGTGCACCCGCACTGCGGGGGGACATCGTCGCTTCAGGCGCTCGACCCTGGACGGGTATCGCCGCGATTACCTCGGGACTCCCGCGGCGTCGCGAGCGCAGGCGCGGACTCGTGCGCCAGCACCACCTCGGGAAGAGCCCATCATCCCGGCCGAGGGCTATTACCACGATCCGGAGCGCGATGATGTGTTCCCGTTACCCAAGCAGGCCCCGTCACCGCCTGATCCTGCACTGGTGCGCGTCCCGGACCTCAAGCGGTACGGTCTCACTCAGATCCCGTGGGGCGTTCCCGACAACGAAAAGGCGAAGGTCGTCCAGACACTGGAGCGGTACGTCACGCCCGCGAACCTTCCGTCGTGGATCCCCGACCATGAAGCGAGAAACCTGGTGAAGGCGCAGGTGCAGGAGGCGTTGAACTCCTACCGCGCAGGAATTGCCCGTCGCGAGCAGGAGGCCATGGACTCGATAAAGGTGTCGAGACTGATCGACGTCGGGAAGAGCGATG
>DATEGY010000072.1:0-8530 GCA_035279865.1 Gemmatimonadales bacterium
CGCGATCATGATGATCGATTTCGCGTTGGAGGCCGAGCGGAAAGAAGGGAAGAAGGCGGAAGCGGCGATCGTCGAAGCGTGTCTGGTGCGGTTCCGGCCGATCATGATGACCACGATGGCGGCCCTGATGGGAACCCTGCCCATCGCCATCGGGTTCGGCGCGGGGTCCGAGTCGCGGCGCCCCTTGGGCCTCGCGGTCGTCGGCGGACTCGCATTCTCACAGTTCATCACGCTCTACATCACACCGGTGATCTACACGTACCTCGACGAATTCCAGCACTGGCTCGGCAAGGCGCGGGCCCCGCTCGGAGCCCCGGTACCGCATCCGGGGGACTGAACCACCAGAAGGCGTCGAGAAGCACTGCCTACAAAAAGGCGTCGAGAAGCACTACGTCGAGAAACAAAACGTCGAGAAGCAAAGCGTAAGCCAACGCTCTGTTTCTCGACGATTTGTTTCTTGACGACTTGCTTCTTGACGCCTTTTTCTTATTCAGCAGGCTCCACCGTCACCGGCCCATTCGTCGTCACGACCCTGACCGTGGCTCCCCCTGAGCCGAGCTTGGTCGTGATATGCCGGGGCGCATGGCCCATCAGCGTGACGGTCAAGGGCATCCGCAGATCCCAGGGACCGTTCACCGTGCCGGTCTCGAGATTGGCCGAGTAGGCCTTCGGAATCGCCAGGTCCACCGGACCGTTGACGGTCTCGGCGTCCAAGCCCGCACCCTCCCAGCTCGTCCCTTTCAACTCGACATCTACCGGGCCATTCTGGGCGCGGGCCCGCACGTCACCCGCCACACCCTGAAGGCTCAAGGGCCCGTTCTGGGTCGAAAGATCCATCTTGCCACTTACGTTCTCGACGGAGATGGGTCCGTTCTCGGTATGGATGGAGAGGTCGGTCTTGCGCGGCACGGAGAGCACGATTTCCACGCTCCAGCCACCATGGCGGTGCATCGCCGGGCCGTCGACCTGAATGGTCCCACCGGACACCGACACCTTGATCTGCTGCCCGAGGTCGCTGGCCTCCTGCTGCGTGTAGCCCGAGGCCTGAACCCGGGCGGTGAGTCCGATGGTGTCCCGCTCCCAACCCTCGACCGCCACGCCACCGTTCTGACCGGGATCGACCTCGATGGCCCCGGAGAACCGCTTCATGGCCAGGTGACGCACTTCGCAGCTCACCTCGCGACGGGAGCCGTAATCGTTGTCGCGACAGTTATCGAGCCAGGCCTGGTCGGACTGTTGAGCCGCGAGGCGGCCCGGAAGTGCCAGCGCCAGGAGGGCGACCGGGACGAGCAGGCGATGCACGCGCATGGGACGGAACTCCTCTATGGGGGTCATGAGATGGATCGCAGGTCAGACACCACGCGCGGGAAGAGGGTTGCCTGACGCCCTAGTCCGCCTCCCCTTTGAGCCGGTCGAGCTCCCGCCGTTCCCGCTTGGTGGGCCGCCCCTTCCCCTCATAGGTGAGCGACGGCGCGATCCGTAGCTGTTCCGCGAGGTGCTCCCGCGCCTTCTTCCCTTCCGCATCTTCGGCATAGAGCGCCGCGGCCGCCTCGGCGCCCAGCCGGCGCGCCGTGAGACCGCGGACGGTGATGAGGAAATCGTATGGCCCCCGACGAATCCGGAGGTGGTCGCCGACGCGAAGGGGCTTCGCCCGCTTGATCCGCGCATCCCCCATCAAGACCTTGCCGCCCGCAATCGCTTCGGCGGCGGCAGCCCTCGTCTTGAAGAATCGGGAGGCCCACAACCAGACATCGGCCCTGATCGAGTCGTCGGTCATTCACCCACGTTCACGACCGGTCACGTCTTCCGCAAGTTGATGTCTCCGGAGCCCGCCTCGAGCTTGATCGTGCCCCCGCCGTTGCCGATCGTGCCGGACAGGTGGTCGTTGCGGAGCTTCCGGACCTTCACTTCGACGCCCCCCAGATCGATGTCCCCGGAGCCCGTATCGAGCTCCACATCCGCCCCGAGCGTCGACGGGACCGACAACGTGATGGTGCCGGATCCCGTGGTCCCCTCGAGGGTCTCAATGCCGTCCACCAGTCCGATATCGACGTCGCCGCTTCCCGTCTCGAGCGAAATCTTCGCTGCCTTGACGGTGCCGACCGTGATGCCGCCGGAACCCGAGCTCAGTTGCAGCTTTCCGGTGGTGATGTGATCACCGGTGACCTCCCCCGATCCCGTTTCGACCTTCACGCCGCCGTTGGTGACCCGGCTCATCGTGACGTCACCGGACCCCGTCTCGAGCTTCAGCTCCGCCGTCGCGTCCGTAACGTGGATGTCCCCGGAACCGGTGGCGAGCCCCAGGGTCCCTTTCACGCCGGTCGCGCTCACGTCCGACGACCCGACCGAGACCTTGATGATCCCGTCGACATTGGTGACCGTCGCCTTGCCGACCCCGACGCGGAGTTGGACGGTCTTCCCGGCGGGGATCTTGACCGTCAAGTCAGCCCAGGCCTCGAGACCCGACCCGTCTCCCCGGATGCGCACCCGGTGCCCCCCGCGCTCGTCGTCATCGATCCCGAAGGTGCCGTCGTCGTTCACCTCCATCGTGGTATTCGAATGCCGGCCGAGCACCGGATAGACGATGACGTCGTCAGGATAGATCACGCGCAGTCCGTCATGATCGCGGACCACGCCGGTGGCGACCTTCAGCCGCCCCGCATCCGCACCGCCGGTCTGGACCACCACCACGACGTCGCTCCCCGTCGCGGGCTCGACGCGGAGCAGTCCGGCGAGGTTATAGATCGCGAGGTCATCGCCCTTGATCGGATATGTGCCATTCTGTGCCGACAGGACGGGCGCGCCGGCCAGCATGAAGATTCCAGCGACGAGGGGCGCGGAGAGGACGCGCATGGTGATGGGCTCCTGTTGGGGTGCGAGGGCCCTACGGTCGGCCCGGGACGGGCGTTTCGTGAGGGACGGGTGCTTCCAAGGTTGGATTGTGTACGAAGCCGAAAGGTTGGTTGAGGGGGTCTTCCCCTGCGGCTACATTCCCCGGTCCTATGACGACGTCCGCCGACTCGACCACCCAGCTGGCCCTGACCCGCCTCTCGGAAGAAGAGCAGATGTTCCGCGACGCCGTGCGGGACTTCGCCGAGCAGGAGATCCGGCCCCGGGTGGGCGCCATGGAGCGCGCCGCCCAGCTGGACCCCGCCCTGATCCCGAAATTCTTCGAGCTGGGCCTCATGGGCATCGAGGTCCCGGAAGGCCTGGGCGGGGCGGGCGGCTCCCTCTTTCTCACCGTCCTGGCGGTGGAGGAGCTGTCCCGGGTAGACGCGTCGAGCGCGATTTTCGTGGACGTGCAGAACACCCTGGTCAACGCCCTCCTCGTCAAATGGGCGTCTCCCGACCTCCAGAAACGCTATTTCCCGAAACTCTCCCGCGACGTGGTCGGCGCCTATGCCTTGTCCGAGCCCGCCTCCGGCTCCGACGCCTTCGGGCTCGAAACCAGGGCCACGCAGCGCGGCGACCACTGGGTGCTCGACGGGCGGAAGCTGTGGATCACCAACGGAGCCGAGGCCGGGTTATACGTCATCTTCGCGAACACGGACTTTGCGAAGGGTTACAAGGGCATCACGGCCTTCGTCGTCGAGCGGGGCTTCAAGGGCTTCAGCGTGGGTAAGAAGGAGGACAAGCTCGGTATCCGGGCCTCATCCACGTGCGAGTTGATCCTGGACCAGTGTGAGGTCCCCGCGGCCAATGTGGTCGGCGAGGTGGGGCACGGCTACAAAGTCGCCATCGAGACGCTCAACACCGGCCGGATCGGCATCGGCGCGCAGATGATCGGCGTCGCCCGGGGGGCGCTGGAAGCCGCCATCGCATACGTGAAGGAGCGGAAACAGTTCAACAAGCCGGTGGCCGAGTTCCAGGCCGTGCAGTTCCAGATCGCCCAGGCAGCCACCGAGCTCGAGGCGGCCCGGCTCATGGTCTACAACGCCGCCCGCCTGGAAGACGCCGGCGAGCCGTATACCATGGAAGCGGCCATGGCCAAGCTCTACGCGTCGCAGGTGGCGGAGCGCGTGACCTCCCTCTCCGTCGAGCTGTTCGGCGGCTACGGCTACACCAAGGAATACCCGGTGGAGAAGTTCTACCGGGACGCGAAGATCGGCGCCATTTACGAAGGCACGAGCAACATGCAGCTGAACACCATCGCCAAGATGCTGTTGAAGTAGGCCGTACGGTCCCGACGGCCCGCCGTACCCACTCGTTCACCGAATCCGTTATTCGTGGCATGACCCGGCTCGCCAATGAGCACGGGGCCATCAACCTCGCCCAAGGCTTTCCCAACTTTCCCGCCCCCGACGTTCTGAAGGAAGCGGCGGCCAAAGCCATCCGGGACGACATCAACCAGTACGCCATCACCTGGGGTGCGAAGCGCCTTCGCAACGCGCTCGCGGCCAAGTACGCGGACTGGTACCGGCTCGACGTGGATCCGGAGACCGACATCACCGTCACCTGCGGCGCCACGGAAGCCATGGCCTCGGCCCTCCTGGCCCTGATCAATCCCGGTGACGAAGTGATCGTTTTCGAGCCGTTCTACGAGAACTACGGGCCCGATGCCATCCTCTGCGGTGCCGTCCCGGTCTACGTCCCCCTCCTGGCCGGTCAGCCATTGGATCTCGACCGGCTGCAGAGGGCGTTCACGGCACGCACCCGTGCCGTCGTGGTGTGCACGCCGAACAACCCCACCGGCCGGGTACTGTCCCGTACCGAGCTCGAGGCCATCGCGGAGCTCTGCCGAAAGCACGATGCCTGGGCCGTGACCGACGAGATCTACGAGCACATTTACTACGAAGGCACCCACATCCCCATCGCCACGCTCGACGGCATGAAGGAGCGCACCATCACCGTGAGTGGAGCCTCCAAGACGTACTCCATCACGGGCTGGCGGATCGGAACCATCGTGGCGCCCCGGGCGGCGACCGACGCCATCCGCAAGGTGCACGACTTCCTCACCGTCGGCGCACCGGCGCCACTGCAGGAGGGCGTAGCGGTCGCGATCGAGACCCTGGGGCGGGATTACTATGACCGCCTGGCACGCGAGTACCGGGCCCGGCGGGACCTCCTGTGCGGAGCACTGGTGGAAGCGGGTTTCCAGTGCCGGCCGCCGGAAGGCGCATACTACGTCCTCGCGGACTTCTCCGCGCTCTCGACGCTCCCGGACGACGAATTCGCGAGGCAGCTCACGGCGGAGCACGGCGTGGCGCCGGTGCCGGGGTCGAGCTTCTACAGCAAGCCGGAGATGGGGCGGAAGGAGGTGCGGTTCGCCTTCTGTAAGACGGACGACATGCTCCAGGAAGCGGCCCGGCGCCTGAAGAAGCTGAAGGGCTAACTCCCCTCTTCGAGTTCCTGCCGCGCCTCGAGCAGCCGGTCCACATCCGCTGCTACCTCCCGCGCCAGTCCCAGGTCCGTCGTCACGCTCTGCACCGTGCCGCTCCCGGCGTGCAGCTTCAGCAGGTTGAGCCGGATGTTTTCGAGAGCCGCCACCGCGTCTTTCAGGCGCGCCCGCACCTGGCCGCGCACCTCGCGGAGCTCCGCGGTGGCGCGGTCCACGTCGGTGGCCGAATCGGGACCCAGCGCGTCGTTCAGCATGTTCAGCCGCTCGCGCATCCGGCCCGCGTCGGACTCGAGTCTTTCCACCACGTCCGGGAGGTCCTTCAGCGCGGCGCGCGTGGCCTTGGGAAGACTCTCGAACAACTGACTCGCCGCGAGGGACAGGGCGAGTTCCGTGGCACGGTGTGTCGCGGCGGCGGGGAGGGCCTTCTGGTTCACGAACGGACGGGCCAGCCCGAACAGGATCCGCCCCACCGGTCCCTCCCAGACCCAGCGCCAGATCCGCGTGTCCAGGTCCACCCGGCGGTTGAGTCGCGTGACCCACAGGAATCCCGTGGTCAGGAACGACACCGCCGACCACGCGAAGATTCCGAAGTAGCGGCCGCTCAACGGGCCGTTGCTGAACGCGCCCCAAAGCGCGGCCATCATGCTCGCCGCGCTCCCCGCGGCGAGGAGACGCATGATCCGCTCGTACAGGGAAGGCGTGCGCCCATACTCGAAGACCCGCTCGTCGCGGCCCTGCTCGAGCTCCAGGCGGAAACCCGCCGGCAGGTCCTGGGGATCGAATCCGGACGACAGGAACCGTCGCGCCTTGTCGACGAGCATCCCGAACGGGACCACCAGCACGCCGCTCGCCAGGGTGGCCCAGGCGGCGGTCACCTGCCACGGGCCCGGGACCGCGGCCACGGCCACGCCGATCGCGAAGGGTACCATCAGCATGTAGACCAGACCGCCGGTCCCACCCAGTCGTCCCCCCCGCTTCACGAACACGCGGAGCGCCACCGGCAGCTCCCTCCGTGCCTCGAGGACGAGACTCATCCCTTCGGCGACCACCGCCGCACTGGCGGGCCGCTCGTCCCGGTCTTTGGCGAGACAGGCGCTCAACGTGGAGGCGAGACGGCGCGGGATACCCGAAGCGCTCTCGAACGCCGGCGGCGGCTCCGTGATCTGCTTGGCGAGGACTTCGGTCGCCTTGTCGCCCGTGAAGGCCAGGCGGCCGGTGAGCGTGAAGTAGCCGACGAGCCCGAGTGCGTAGAGATCGCTCCGCGGGTCCACCCGCTCGCCCACCGCCTGCTCGGGACTCATGAACTCCGGCGTGCCGATCACTTCGCCGCCATCGATGGCGCCGGCGTCCTTGACCACCCCGGCGATTCCGAAGTCCGCCACCAGAGCCCGGCCCGATGCCCGCTCGAGCAGCACATTGTCCGGCTTCACGTCCCGGTGAATCACGTTCCGCTCGTGGGCGTGGCCCAGCGCCCAGGCGATGTCCCGGAGCAGGCGCGCCGCTTCGGACGGCGGGAGGGGCCCGCGCTGTCGCACCCGCTCGGTGAGCGTCTCGCCGTCGACGTAGGCCATCGCGAAGAAGACGAACCCGCCGATCTCCTCGACCGAGAAAATGGGAATGATGTTGGGGTGGGACAGCTTGGCGGCGGTGCGGGCTTCGCGGACGAAGCGGTCCCGGAGGCGGGCGTCTTTCGCGCGCGCTGGAGGGAGGACCTTGATCGCGACGGGTCGGTCGAGGGACACCTCGCGGGCGAGATAGACCACGCCCATGCCGCCGCGCCCCAGCTCCCGCTCGAGCGAGTACCGCCCCGCAAGAGCTCCCTGGAAATCCAGAAACAGTCGGTCGGGGGCGTCGCTCATGCCGCTCCGGACGCGCTAGGCTTTTGCGCGCTCCATGCGAGTAGCCGTCCGATAGAGCCAGTACACGACGGCGGCCAGCAGGATGATACCTGGGAGCACGCCGTCGTGTTCGCCCCAGTACGCCAGCACGTTGGCATTGGAGGTCAGGACGATCGGGATGGCCAGGAGTATTCCCACGAGCGCTTCGCCGGTGATCAGGCCCGCCGCGAAGAGCAGACCGGTCCGCTCGCCCGTCGCGTGGGCTTCAGCCGAGGCTCCCGCACGCTTGAAGAACCGGCCCGTCAGCCAGGCGACCACGCCGCCGAGAAAAATCGCCACCGACAGTTGCAGCGGCAGATAGATCCCGATCGCCACCGCCAGCACGGGTGTGCGGAACTCCGACTTCCGCGCCTGGAGCCACAGATCGAAGCTGATCACGACCACGGCCACGACCATGCCGATGCTGATCATCGTCCAGGGCAATCCGCCGTGGAACACGCCGCCCGCGACCGCCGCCATCAACGTCGCCTGCGGTGCCGCGAGCGGATGCGGATGATCGGGTGTGGGCACGCCGATACCGTACGCCTTCTGGATCAGCGTGAGCACGGGGGACAGCACGAACGCCGCGGACACCGCGCCGATGATCTGCATGACCTGCTGCTTGTAGGGCGTGGCGCCCACGATCCGGCCGGCCTTCAAGTCCTGCAGGTTCTCGCCGCCGATGGCCGCCGCGCAGGCGACCACGGCGCCGATGAACACCGCCGCCGCGGGACCCTTGGCGCTCCCCGATCCCAGAAAGGCGAGGAGCAGCAGCGCCGACGTCAGGATCGTCGCGATGGTGACGCCCGAAATCGGATTGTTGGACGATCCCACGAGGCCGGCCATGTACGCCGCGACCGTGGAAAAGAGGAAGCCGGCGACCAGCATGATCAGCGCCATGGCCGCCGCGACCCACCAGATGCCCGTAAACGCGTTGAAGATGAAAAAGAGCGGCACCGCCAGGACGACCAGCGCCATCCCCACCCAGTGCATGGGCGTGTCGCGATCGGTCCGGAGAATGCTCGGGCCCCCGGACTTGGTCTGGCGGTAGGCGGCCATCCCGGAGCGGATTCCCTGCACCACGCTGTTCCGGACCTTGATGAGGGCCCAGATGCCGCCCACGATCATCGCGCCGACTCCGATGTAGCGCGTCTGGTTCTTCCAGATGCCGGCCGCGAAGTCCACCGCCGCCACGCCGTCGGGATGCGCGGTGTGGGACGCGACCCAGGGAATCGCCACATACCAGTTCATCACGCCGCCGATGAAGATCAGGACCGCGACATTCAGCCCGACGATGAATCCGACGCCGATCAGA
>DATEGY010000073.1:0-3395 GCA_035279865.1 Gemmatimonadales bacterium
TTCGCGTAAACCGTCAGCCGGTCCGACAGGGCCTCCGCCGCGCCCAGCGACCCCGAGAACGAGCGCATGAGGCGGCGGCCGGAGTCGTTCAGATAGATGGGGTTCGTAGGGGCTTTCGCCGAATCGACCAGCCGGTCGTCCGCCTGAAAACTCACCCAGTCGTACCGCGCGCCGGCGGTGACGGTG
Organism: Gemmatimonadales bacterium; assembly: GCA_035279865.1. Taxonomy (GTDB): domain Bacteria; phylum Gemmatimonadota; class Gemmatimonadetes; order Gemmatimonadales; family GWC2-71-9; genus 40CM-2-70-7. The sequence continues at coordinate 187 of DATEGY010000073.1, forward strand.
AGGCGCGAAGTCAGCGTGACGGCGCTCTGCACGAAGGGTCCTGCCTCGGTCACATGCTCGAGCTGGTCGAGCTGGCGCGACGTATCGGCGGTGGAGCTCGCGCCGACGTAGTTGAAATTCACGCGGTCATCGCGCGTCCGCTGCAAATCGAAGCCGGTGGTGAGGACCTGCGCGAAGGGTCCGACCGCGAAGGGCTGCGCCAACGTAAACCGCGCGCCGTAGTCGAGACGCTTGAGCCGGATGAATGCGAACGTCTGGGGGTTGGAGAGATCGCGGCTGAACCCGTAGACCGTGGCGTCGGCCTCGCCGCCATTGTCGAACACCCGCCGGAGCGTCACGCCTCCCTGCCCCTGCGTCACCGCCTTTCCCGCGTTGCGACTGAGGTTCGTAGGCGCCGCGGAATCCTGGTTCGCGTGCAGCTCGGCATTCGTCAGGGCGCCGGGATTGTCGGCTCTCGGATCGTCGCCGTACGCGGCCACGGCGGCGAGCGACCAGTGCTCGCCCAGCGGGAGCCGCAGACGCGAGTTGAAGTCGCGCAGATCGGCCGCGCTGTGATCCCGTTCTCCCTGATATGAGAGGCGGGAGGCCGTGAGCATGACACTGCCTTCCCCCACTCGCGCTCGCGTCGTGGACGACCACTTGGTCCAGGTCCGTCCGCCGTCGAACTGCCCGCCGACCACGCGCGCGTCTTCGGACAGGCGCGACGGGGCCGTCGGATCGGTCCAGACGCTGATCACGCCGCCCGAGGCGTTCCCGAAGAGGGCCGAGGAAGACCCGCGTTCCACCTCGATGTGGTCCACCTCGCTGAGATCCAGATTGGTGAGCTGGCCCTGACCGTCGGGCAGCGTCTGGGGAATTCCGTCAACCAGCACCTTGATGCCGCGGATCGCGAAGGCGGCCCGGGCTCCGGCACCCCGGATCGAGAGCTTCTGGTCGAGCGAGAAGTTGTAGCGGTTCTGGTCGACGACCCCCGGGATCCCACTGAGGGCTTCATCGAGGCCCCAGGTGGGACGGGCGGCACTGATGTCGGCGCGGCCGACCGTCGCAATGGCGGCCGCGGTCCGGGAGAGGGGACGGTCGGCGCGAGTGGCCGACACGACTATCGCCGGAAGGGTGTCTTTCGGAACCGAATCGGATTGTTGCGCCGCCGACATCGCCGGAACCGTGAGCCCCCACCACACCAGCCACGCGCGCCGCATGCCGGTGAATCGGCTAGGACGGGTGCCGGAAGAACCGGTTCCAGCGGATGCGGAGGGGCGAGAACCCCATGCTGAAGTAGATCAGCTCCGGCTTGCCTTCGACGTGCGAGCGCGGCAGAAAGCCCCAGAACCGCGAATCGTACGAGTCGTCCCGGTTATCCCCCATCACCCAGAAGCTGTCGGCGGGAACGACCAGCGGACCCCAATCGTGCGAGGTCGGATTGTACTTGTCGGCGTTCTTGCCGATGTAGTGCGGGAGCTCGTTCCGGCGCATCTGCAGCTTGTAGATGTCGGCGTCGCCACCCGGGTTGAGGTGCAGCGCATACGGCTCCGGCAGCGCCTTGCCATTCCGGTACACCGTGTCGTGCACCATCTGCAACGTATCGCCGGCCTCGCCGATGACTCGCTTCACGATGTCCAGATTGGGGGTCGAATCCTCGACCGACCGGAACACGACCAACCCGTCCCGGTGTGGCTGCGCGTATCCCTTGACCGTGAGGAGGCGGATCCCGGTGAGCGGGATCTCCAGCGTGCCGCCGTAGATCATCTTGTTGACGAAGAGCCAATCCCCCACCAGCAGCGTGTTCTCCATGCTGGACGAAGGGATGCGGAACGCCTCGACGAGGTACGACCGGATCACGATCCAGCACAGGAGCGCGATGCCGATCGACTTGGCCCAGCTCTTCACTTCCTCGGCAAAAGTCCTGGGCGCCGCCTTGGGATCGAGGGGGGTGGGAGCGTGCTTTTGGCTCACGGGTGCTCCACCCAGTCGGCGATGAACAGGTTGGTCTCGTGCGCCACCGGCGCCCCGCGATTGGAGGCCCACACGAGATGCTTCCCATCCGGCGAAAACATCGGAAACGCATTGAACGAGTGATCGGTCGTGATCGTTTCCAGCTTCGCGCCGTCGAGATCCACCGCGTACAAGTCGAAATGGTCGGACTGGGGATCCGTGTAGTTCGACGAGAAGATGATCCGCTTCGATCCGGGATAGAATGCCGGCGCGAAGGACGCCCCGGCGAGATGCGTGATCTGCCGCTGGTTGGAACCGTCCGCGTTCATCACCCACAGATCCATTTTCGTCGGCCGCACCACCCCCTGCGCCAGAAGAGTGCGGTACTCGGCGGAGTCGGCGGAGGTGGACGGATGGTAGGCGCGGTAGACGATCAGCTTCCCATCGGGGGAGAACGTGGGACCGCCGTCGTAGCCGAGGGCGTTGGTGAGCCGCCGGACGTTCGTGCCGTCGGCGTTCATGGTGTAGATGTCCAAGTCCCCGTCCCGCTCGGACGTGAAGACGATCGTCTTCCCGTCCGGCGACAGCGTCCCCTCGGCGTCATAGCCTTTGCTGCGGGTCAGCTGCACCTTGTGGCTGCCGTCGGCATCGGACGCGTAGATGTCGTAGTCGTAGAGGGCCCAGACGTACCCGTGGGAGTAGTCGGGGCGTGGGGGACAGGCCACCCCCACCGCTTCGGTGCTCGCATAGAACACCCGCTGGTCTCCCGCGAAAAACCAGCCACAGGTGGTCCTCCCCTGGCCGTCCGAGACCCGGTGGAGCCCCGTGCCATCGACGTTGATGGTGAATTCCTGATCGCAGCCGGCGGTATCCGGGGGAGGCGTGTGCTGAAAAATCAGCCGGGAGCCGTCATGCGAATAGTACGCCTCGGCGTTCTGTCCGCCGTTCGTGAGACGCCGGAGATTCCGGAGGTGCGGTTCATCGGGACGAGCCGGGACGGCCGTAGCTGCCGACTGAAACAGCGCGGCCGCGAGCAGGAAGGTGACCATGGCGCCCGGCAAGCTAGGGGACCCGGCGAGGCGGCGAAAGGGCTGCTCCGCTAGATTTCCGTCCAGCCCTCCACGGAGACTCCATGACGGACGTCGCCACCGGCCCTCGAACCGATCTGGATCTGCTTTGCATCAACACGGTTCGAACCCTCGCGATGGATGCGGTGCAGCAGGCCGACTCCGGCCACCCCGGCACGCCGATGGCTCTGGCACCTCTCGCCTACGTCC
>DATEGY010000074.1:0-2393 GCA_035279865.1 Gemmatimonadales bacterium
CCGTTAACCAGAAAGAGACATGACCCCCACCCCCACCCCCGCCACCGCGGCACAAAACAAGTCCAAGGAGAGGGACGCGCTGACGCCAGACCGGCAACGCGCTCTGCTCCGCCAGATGCTCCTGATCCGCCGGTTTGAAGAGAAAGCCGCCGAGGCGTACGCGCTCGGCAAAATCGGCGGGTTCTGCCACCTCTACATCGGCCAGGAAGCGGTGGCGGTGGGATCCATCGCCGCGCTCCGGGACGATGATTACGTCATCTGCTCGTACCGCGAGCATGGCCAGGCGCTGGTGCGCGGCATCCCCCCCAATGCCGTGATGGCCGAACTGTGCGGCAAGGCGACGGGATGCTCGCACGGCAAGGGTGGCTCCATGCACCTGTTCGACGCCAAACGCCACTTCATGGGTGGCCACGGCATCGTCGGGGGCCACATCCCGCTCGCCGCCGGCATCGGATTCGGCATCAAGTACAAGGGCGGCGATCAGGTCTGCCTCTGCTACTTCGGCGAAGCCGCCGTGAACATCGGCGCCTTCCACGAAGCCCTGAACATGTCGGCGGTCTGGAAGCTCCCGGTGGTGTTCATCTGCGAGAACAACCGCTACGGCATGGGCACCGCGTTCGAGCGGGTGGCCGCCCTCACCGACGTCGCCGAGCACGCCAAGAGTTACGACATGGCGTCCGCCGAGGTGGACGGGATGGACGTATTCGCGGTTTACGAGGCGACCCAGAAGGCCGTCGCCCAGGCCCGCGAAGGCAAGCCCACCCTCCTCGAGGTCCGCACCTACCGTTTCATGGGGCACTCCATGTCCGACCCCCTGCACGGGGTCTATCGCACCAAGGAAGAAGTGGAAGAACAGAAGAAGCGGGACCCGATCGCGGCGCTGACCCATCACCTGAGAGATGAGGGGACGATGGATCAGCCGGCGATCGACGCGCTCGACGCCGAGGTGCACGCAGAGGTGGACCAGGCGGCGAAGTTCGCGGATGAGAGCCCCGACCCGGAGCCTGACGCCCTCTTCCAGCACGTCCTGGCCGACGGGCACGACTGATGCCGACCCTCACGTATCGCGACGCCTTGAATCAGGCCCTTCGCGAAGAGATGCAGCGGGATCCCAACGTCTTCCTGATGGGTGAAGAAGTCGGGCTCTACCAGGGCGCCTACAAAGTGAGCCGCGGCCTGCTCGAAGAGTTCGGGCCGCAGCGGATCGTGGACACGCCCATCGCCGAGCTGGGATTCGCCGGCATCGGCGTCGGGGCCGCCATGACCGGGCTCCGGCCCGTGGTCGAGTTCATGACCTGGAACTTCGCCGTCCTGGCCCTCGACCAGATCGTGAATTCAGCGGCCAAGATGCTCTACATGTCGGGCGGGCAGTTCCCGATGCCCATCGTGTTCCGCGGCCCCAACGGTGCCGCCCTGCAGCTCGGTGCCCAGCATTCCCAGGCGTGGGAGTCGTGGCTCGCGCACATCCCGGGGCTCAAGGTGGTGGCACCGGCCACACCGGCGGACGCGAAGGGCCTGCTCAAGTCCGCCATCCGGGACAACAACCCCGTCATCGTGCTTGAGGGCGAGATGCTCTACAACACGAAGGGCGAAGTGCCGGACGGCGAGCTGGTCATCCCGATCGGTCAGGCGGACATCAAGCGTCCCGGGACCGACGTCACGGTGATCTGCCACTCCAAGACGGTCTCGGTCGCGCTCAAGGCGGCTGATCTGCTACAGGAATCGGGCGTCTCCGCCGAGGTCGTGGATCTGCGGTCCCTTCGGCCCCTCGATGAGACGGCCATCATCAACTCGGTCACCAAGACCAACCGCTGCGTCGTAGTCGAAGAGGGGTGGCACCATTGCGGCGTGGGCGCCCAGGTGGTGGACATCATCCAGCGCGACGCGTTCGATCATCTGGATGCTCCGGTGCTCCGCGTGACGCAGGCCGACGTGCCGATGCCCTACAACAAGGTGCTGGAGCGCGCGGCGAAGTCCTCACCTGAGAAGGTCGTGGCCGCGGCGCGGCGCGTCCTTTACCTGGACTGACCCATGGCGACCACAGTGGTGATGGAAGCGCTCTCGCCGACGATGGAAGAGGGGCGCGTGGTCAAATGGGCCAAGAAAGAAGGCGACCCCGTCAAGACGGGTGACACGCTCGCCGAGGTCGAGACCGACAAGGCGGTGATGGAGCTGGTCGCCCGGGCCGACGGCTCGCTCATCAAGGTCGTGGTGCAGGAAGGCCAGACGGTGCCGGTCGGCAATGTGGTGGCCTATATCGGTACGGCGGGGGAGAAGGTGGATGGAGCGGGAAGCGGGAAGCGGGAAGCGGGAAACGTGGCCCCGGCTGCGGCTCCGGCACCGGTGGCCAATCCCATCGCCCCGCCCCCCGCCGCCCGCCCCCCAACACCTGC
>DATEGY010000075.1:0-9437 GCA_035279865.1 Gemmatimonadales bacterium
CAAGAAGCCGGGGGCCTTCGAGACGCTGCTGGCCGGGGCGCCCGTGCTCGCGCGGCAGGAACCCCACCTCGACTACGAGTGGTACGCTCCGTCCATCAAGGCTCTCCCCCAGGAGCGCTGGGCCCTGGACGCCAAGGGTTCGGTCGACCTCGATCCGGGGACCTACTCGATCCGCACCATCTCGGATGACGCCGTCCGGGTCTGGGTGGACGGGAAGCTCGCGATCGATGCCTGGAAGCCGCACGAGTCGGTGGTCGATCATGCCGTGATCCAAGGCGGCCACCACCAGCTCCAAGTCCAGTACTACCAGGTGGATGGATGGACTGAATTGCGGCTGGATATCGTCAGGGGTATTGAGACCTCCACGGGATCTCCGGGCCCCCATTAACCCCGGGGCACCGCCCCGGGGTCAGCCGTTCTGAAGGGCATCGAAGCACGGGGATCGGCTGACCCCGGGCCGGCGGCCCGGGGTTACGGAGACCTGACCAGCCGGTAGTGCGCGAAGTCCTTCCACACCCCGCTATCCGACTTCTGCGTCATGTCGATCCTCCAGCCGGTCTCCGGATCCAAGGTGTAGTCCGACCGGAACGGACCATCGGGATACTCGAAAACGAAGTGAATCGAGCTCCCGTCCCGCTTCCCATACCCCAGCGTCTCGGACACCCGCCCACCGAAGATGTCGATCCAGTGCGCTACATACCGCTCGCTGGCGTTGTCATATCCGATGTACGACACCGCCTCGTACTGGTCACCTTGCATCTCCAGCCGCAGGAACTGGTGGCTCAGCACCCACTCCGCCTTCAGCCGGTAGTGCTGCGGCTGCCCCCGCATGTCCCCCGTCATCGACCACTCCCCCGCCAATTGCCCGACGAGCGAATCCTGGAACGGACGCCCGGGGCCATCCTGCTGTGCCGAGAGAGTGGGTATGGTCAGAATCGAAAGTGCGAGCAAGGCCAGCCGCATCGTGAGCCTCCGTCAAAGGTCGGGGTAAGTCCGCTTCCGCTCCGCCGTGTAGCGCCACCAGGGACGAGCGGGCGCGCCCTCGACGTACCGCACCGCGGACATGAACACGTCCAGCACGCAGGGGTCCTGACGGCCCCCGGACACCGCACAGAGCGCGTGATACAGAGCGATGGGCTTCCGCCCCTTCAGATCCTGGGGTCGATTCACTCCCACCCGGCGCAGGTCCGCCGCCAACGACGGCCCTACATTGGGAATGTCCTCGAGGTGCACCGGGACCGAACGCTTGGCCATGGGAAGCTCCGTGTGTGCGCTGGACGGAAGGAACATGGGCGCGAACCGCTGCAGAGTATTGGAAAAATACGACGCGAAGAGGGCCCGGATTTGAGCCCCTCCGCGACCGAGCCCCCCGCTCCCCGGGAAGAGTGGTACCGCGAGACGTCCCCCCCCGCGCCGCTCGCCGACTGCGTGGTGTCCCTGTGGGACATGCGCATTCCATTGACCGGCGCGGCGCAAGTCCGGATCGCCCCGAACGCCTGCGTGGACATCGTGCTCTATGCGAGTGAGCCGTCGCGCGGCGAAGGGCTTGGCAGGATCGTGGCACCCCCGCACCGCGGCTATGTCGTGGGTTCCACCCTGCGGGCCTTCGTGGTGCGGTCGGTCGGCTGGCGGCACGTCATCGGTGCCTCACTCGCGCCCGAGGGCGTCGAGACCCTGCTCGGCGTTCCCGCCGGCGTGATCGGCGAGAGCGTCGCGCTGCTGCATGACATCATCGGCAAGGACGCGGGACTGATCGAGGAACGCGTGCTTGAGGGGTCGGCCGAAGGGGCTCTGCGGCGGCTGGCGGACGTGCTGTGGGACCGCCGGCGTGCCGCCCCGCCTCCCGACGCCACCGTCGGACGCGCCGCGGCCCTCGTTCGCGACGCGGCGGGACGGAAACGCATGGATGCCCTCACGCGGGAGCTGGACGTGTCCCCGCGCTCGCTCGAGCGGAAATTCCTCACGCATGTCGGGATGTCCCCGAAGCTCTTCGCGCGGCTGGTGCGGTTCGACCGTGTCATCCGGGACCTGGGACGGCGGGGGCAGGTGCCCTGGACGCAATTCGCCCTGGCCCATGGGTACTCGGACCAGGCCCATTTCATCAATGAATTCCGGGAATTCGCCGGAGTGACGCCAGAGGAGTTCGAGCGCGAAAACGCGTAGCGCTACGACGCGAGCTTCCGGAGGAGCCGGCCCGCATACCGGCTCGACATCAGCTGGGTGCCGTCCTTCAGAAACACCACGTAACTGCCCTTCCCGTGGGGTTCGAGCGCGCGGATGGCGGCGACGTTGACCAGGGCCGAGCGCCGGATGCGCACGAAGCGGTCGCCCAGCCGGGCCGCGAGGCGCTCCATGGTCTGCCGCATGACGTGCACCGCGGGGCCGGCGTGCAGTTTCACGTAGTTTCCCGCCGCCTCGACCCATTCGATGCCCGTTACGGAGACGAAGAGCAGGCGCCCCTCATGCCGTACCACCAGCCGCTCCACGGGCGTGGTCGTTTCCCGGGGCCGCTCGGCCAGGCGCTCCAGGAGGGCCTCGAGCCGGCCGGCAGTGCGTTCCCGCCCTTCACGGTCCGCCAGGGTGGCCGCGCGCACGTACGCTTCGCGGAACCGGTCGGGATCGATGGGCTTCAGGAGATAGTCCACGGCGTGCGCTTCGAACGCACGCACGGCATAGCGATCGAACGCTGTCACGAACACGACCGCCGGTACCGCCTCCGAGCCGACGCCCTCCAGGACATCGAAGCCGGTGAGCCCGGGCATCTGGACGTCGAGAAACACCACATCGGGACTCTCGCGCACGATCGCGTCGATGGCACTCTTCCCTTCCGCGCACTCCGCGACGACTTCGGCGCCCGGGATGCCCTCGAGATGCTGGCGTACCGCCAGCCGCCCGAGGGGCTCGTCATCCACGATGACGACGCGCATCAGACCCCCCTTCCCGCGGTCCGGAACGGGATTTCGACCGTCACCCGCGCGCCACCATCCGGGCCCGCGGTCAGGTCGACGCGGTGTGCGCCCGGATAAAGCTGGGCCAGTCGTGCGCGCGTGTTGGCGAGCCCGATGCCGTTCCCGCTCTTGCTCCCGTTGCCGGGGCCGGGGCCGTCATCCGTCACCTCGAGCACCAGCTGCTCACCTCGCCGCGCTACCGCCAGCGTGACGGTCGCGCCCTCCGGCAGGCGGCTCACCCCATGCTGGACGGCGTTCTCGACCAGAGGCTGGAGGAGGAGCGCCGGGACCAGTGCCGGAAGCGCCTCCGGCGCTATGCGCTCCGAGTACCGGAAGCGCTCTTCGAAGCGGAGTCGCTGGATTTCTACATAGGGGGCGAGCAGCCTCAGCTCCTCCTCTACGGTGATTTCGGCGGCGTCGGTATCGAGCGTATGGCGGAGCAGGTCACCGAGGCGGGCGAGCATGCGCTGGGCCCGGGCCGAGTCTCCCGGGGCGAGCGCGGCGATGGCGTTCAGGGTGTTGAACAGAAAGTGGGGGTGCAGTTGCAGCCGCAAGGCGTCGAGCTGCGCTCGCGACAATTGTGATTGGAGCTCGGCGGCAGCGGCCCGCTGGGCCTGATAGAGGCGCGGATAGAGGAACGCCATGTACACGCCGATGATCACCCAGTAGTACAAGGACCCCGTAAAGACGCCCCAGATCAGCCCACCCATGATCAACCGGCCGAGCGGCTGGGCCGGCGGAGACCCGATCGCGGAGAGAATCAGGAAATGCGTTGTGTAAGTGCCGGTGATCTGCGCGAGCCCCACTACCGGCATGAGCGCGAGATGAGGCCACACGAGTCCGCGCCGCGCTCCCGGCTCGAGCCGCCAGCGATCCGCTGCCCAGAGAATGACCGGTGTGCACGCGGCCCACACCATCGCATACACGATCTCGTGAAAGACGTCCCACTGCCAGTCGACGGCGAGGTGACGGGACGTCTTGATGAGGACGTTCTGCGCGATGAAGAACGCGGCGACGCCGAGCCACACGAGGACGACGCGAACACCGCGGCGGGAGAGCAAGGACATGGGCGGCAATCTGGTGAGCGCCGGGCCTCCGGTGCAACCGCGTGTTCGTCAGGGCCGGTTCGTCACGGGTCCGGCCCCGCTCGTCACGGGTCTGGCCCCTCCGGCGACGGAAGTCTTGGCTGAAAGGCCCGGCGTGCCGACCTTGTCACATCACTTCCACAGGACGGCTTCCGTGAAGGCCCTCGTCCCACTCGCATTCGCGCTCTGGCTCGGTCCGACACTCCACGCCCAGACCGCCGCAGACACCGCCGGCATCGTCGCCACCGCCCACAACTACATCGACGGCTGGTACACTAACGACGGCCCCCGCATGGAGAGCGCCCTGCACCCGCACCTCGCCAAGCGCCTCGTATGGGACGACTCGACGAAGCACAGCCACCTGGTCGACCTGACGGCCATGGAGCTCGTGCAGGGCACCGTCCGGCATCCCAAGGGCGAGGGCCAGCACCGGAACGACGTGAAGATCCTCGACATCTTCGGCAACGTGGCGATGGTGCGTATCGACGCCGACACGTGGGTCGACTTTCTGCAGGAAACACGATGGAACGGGAAATGGGTCATCATGAACGTGATGTGGGAGAACCGTCCGGGCATGTAGCCTCTGCCCCGGGCCGGTTGCCGCCGGCCCGGGCCACCGCTACGTTGCGGGCAGAACGATGAACACCTCCCTGATGATGCGCGGCTGTTGTCAACTCTCCGGCATGATGTGTTGTGCTGAGGAGCGGACGATCACGCCGTAACGTCAGGCAGCAGGCGCCTCGTACTCGGCAATCGGCCGCGATCCTCTCCAGGTTCGCGGCCTTTTCTTTTTCGGAGAGGCCGTTTCATGCTCACGGCAGTCGGTATCTCGGGCAGCCCCCGAGCCACATCAAAATCGCGGCTCCTGGTGGAGCGCGTCCTCGACCACCTGGGCACGGGCGGGGCCCAGGTCCAGCTCGTGGATCTCGCCGTCCTTCCGGCGGACGCCCTGCTGGGGCGTGACACCGATTCACGAGTCGCCGCGGCCCTCGACGCCGCCGCGCAGGCCCAGATCGTGGTCGCCGGCACGCCGGTCTACCGGGCCACGTACACCGGACTCCTGAAGGCCTTCTTCGATCTCTTCCCCCGCGATGCGCTGGCGGGCGCCGTCGGCGTACCCGTCGTCACCGGAGCGGGGCCGGAGCATGCGCTCGCCGTGGACCACGGACTCCGGCCCCTGTTCGCGAGCCTCGGCGCTCGAACCATCGCCGCCGCCATCTACGCCACCGATGCCCAGTTCCCGAATGGCTCCCCCGAGCCCGCCCTCATCACCGCAGTAGAACGTGCCGCCCGCGAAGCGGAGGAGATCGCTCACCGTGCCAGCCTCAGTTGATCGTCCCATCGCCATCTATTACGAGCACCCGGACTGGTTCCGCCCCCTCTTCCAGGAGCTGGACCGCCGCGCGGTGCCGTACGAGAAGATCGACGCGGGCGTTCACCGGTTTACCCCCGGCCACAGCCCGAGCTACTCCCTCGTCTTCAACCGCATGAGCCCGTCGGCGTATCTGCGCGGCCGCGGCAACGCCATCTTCTACACCCTGCACTATCTCGCCTCCCTCAAGCGCGCCGGCATCCGGGTGGTGAACGGATACGACGCCTACGTCACGGAGACGTCGAAGGCGCTCCAGCTGGACCTTCTGCGTCGCTTGCGCCTGCCGTTCCCCAAGGCCGAGGTGATCAACCACCCGTCGCAGGCGATCGCGGCAGCGGGCCAACTGCGTTTCCCGGTGGTCGTGAAGCCGAACATCGGCGGCTCCGGCGCCGGGGTCAGGCGTTTCGATACTCCCGCCGACCTGGCGAGCGCGGTCAGCGCCGGTGCGCTCGACCTCGGGATCGATCAGACCGCCCTCGTGCAGGAATACATCCCGGTCGAAGACCAGGGGATCGTCCGGGTCGAGGTGCTGGGCGGCAAGTTCCTGTACGCCATCCGCGTCTTCGCGGACGAAGGAAGTTTCAACCTCTGCCCCGCGGACGTCTGCCAGACGGTGGGAGGAGTCGAGCTGACGCGCGCCGCCTGCCCGGTGGACGCCCCGAAGAACGGCATGCGCGTAGAAGGCTTCACGCCCCCCGCCGAGGTCATTGCGCAGGTCGAGCGGATCATGAAGGAAGCGGGCATCGATGTGGGAGGCGTGGAATACCTGCACGATGCGCGCGACGGCCAGGACGGCCAAGACGGCCAGCGCTACTACTACGACATCAACGCCCTCTCGAACTTCGTCGCCGACGCGCCGCGCGTGGTCGGGTTCGATCCCTTCGTCCGTCTGGTCGATTATCTCGAACGGGAGGCGCGCTGACCATGCGATTCGGATATTGGCTTCCCGTGTTCGGTGGCTGGCTCCGCAACGTGCCCGACGAAGGCATGGAGGCCACCTGGGAGTATGTCTCGCGGCTCGCGGTCCGGAGTGAGGCGCTTGGCTACGACGCCACACTGATCGCCGAATTGAATCTCAACGACATCCGGGGCCCCGAAGCGCCGACCCTGGACGCCTGGAGCACCGTCGCTGCGCTCGCGGCCGTCACCAAACGGCTCGAGTTGATGACGGCGGTCCGCCCGACCTTCCACGCGCCCGCCCTCTGTGCCAAACAGGCCGCCACGATCGACCGGATGAGTGGTGGACGCCTCACGCTCAACGTCGTCTCATCCTGGTGGGCGGAGGAGGCGAGGCAATACGGCGTGGAGTTCGATCAGCACGACGCGCGGTACGCCCGGACCGAGGAGTGGTTGGCGGTAGTGAGCGGCATGTGGTCTCAGCCGCGATTCTCCTACGCCGGCCGGTACTACCGGATCGAGAACGCCATCCTCGAGCCCAAGCCGCTCTCCCGGCCCCGCCCGGTGCTCTACGCCGGCGGCGAATCCGAAGCGGCCAAAACCCTCATCGCACAGGCCTGCGATGCCTACCTGATGCATGGGGACCCCGTGGAGCGGATCGCCGACAAGGTGACCGACATGCGCGGCCGGCGGGAAAAGGCCGGGAAGCCGCCCCTCCGGTTCGGGGTCGCCGGATACGTGGTCTGTCGGGAGACCGAGGAAGCGGCGCGGGACGAAGTCGCCCGGATCACCGACGTCCATAGCAACGCCTCGAGCTACGCGAACTATCAAGACTGGCTCTCCAATACCAGGCTGGAACGGAAGGTGAGCCTCGAGGAGTATTCGGTCTCCAATCGGGGGCTGGAAACCGGGCTGGTGGGGACTCCGGAGCGGATCGCCGAGCGGCTACTGGCGCTCGAGCAGGCCGGGGTGGACCTGGTGCTGCTCCAGTTCAGCCCCCAACTCGAAGAAATGGAGCGCTTTGCCGAGGAGGTCATCCCCCTGGTGCGCGCAACCAAAGACCCGGCTGGTGCGTCCTATCATGCATGACCATCCGCTGGGAACACCTCGCCCAGGACCTGCGGTATGCGGTCCGCGGCCTCCGTAGCAAGCCCATGTTCACGCTCGCCGTGACGCTCACGCTGGCGCTCGGGATCGGCGCGAACACGGCGATGTTCTCGGTAGTGGACCGGTTGCTCTTCCGGCCGCCGGCCCTCCTCCGGGACCCGGCCCGCGCACACCGCGTCTACCTCGCCGAGACCTACCGCGGAAAGGTGTACAACTCGGGCAGCACCCAGTACGCCCGGTATATCGACCTCACCAACTTCACCCATTCGTTCGACCGGACCGCCGAAGTATCGGGCCGGCACATGGCGATCGGTGTGGGCACCGAAGCGCGGGAGATGCAGGTCGGGGCCGTCAGCGCGAGCTTCTTCGGATTCTTCGATGCGCCACCCGCCGTCGGGCGGTACTTCACCAGCGCGGAGGACACCTTCCCGCAGGGTGCGGCGGTGGCCGTGCTGGGATACGGGTACTGGCAGACCCGTTTCGGTGGCCGCCCCGACGTGCTGGGGCAGTCCGTTCAGATCGGCGCCACGCTGTACACGATCATCGGCGTCGCCCCTCGCGGGTTCGTCGGACTCTGGAGTGACGAGCCCCCGGCGGCGTACATCCCGATCGCGACGTACGGGGCGGAAATGGGCGCCAACCTCCGCCTGCGGGGCGAGAATTGGTGGTCCACCTACCACTGGCGCTGGGCGTGGATGCTCGCGGAGCGGAAGCCGGGCGTGACCACCGAGGCGGCTGACGCCGACCTCACCGCCGGCTACATCAAGAGCCTGGGAGCGGAAGACGCCCAGTCACCACCCCGGGACCGCACGCCGCTCGCCATCACGAAACCTCACGGCTTCGTCGCCTCCATCCTTTCGGAACGCGGGCCCAATGAGTCGGCCGAGGCGAAGGTGGCCACCTGGCTCGGCGGCGTGGCGTTGATCGTCCTGCTGATCGCCTGCGCGAATGTCGCCAATCTCCTGCTGGCCCGGGCGCTGCAGCGGAAGCGTGAAATCGCGATCCGGCTGGCCCTCGGGGTCAGCCGCCTGCGACTGGCCTCCCAGCTCCTCAGCGAAAGCCTGCTCCTGGCCCTGCTCGGCGGCATCGCAGGCCTCCTGGTGGCGCAGTCCGGCGGTGCCATCCTCCGCGCGGCGCTCTTGCCGAAGACGGCGCAGGCCACGGTGATCACCGACCCACGGACCCTGATCGTGGTCGGCGCGGCCACACTCCTGGCGGGATTCCTGACCGGACTCGCGCCCGTGTTTCAGGCCCGCCGCGCCGATCTGACCGGGGATCTGAAGGCGGGCGCGCGCGAAGGCGCCATTCACCGGTCCCGCACCCGCGTGGGCCTCCTGGTACTGCAGGGAGCACTGTCGGTGGTCCTGCTCGTCGGCGCCGGGCTCTTCATCCGCTCGCTCGGCCACATCCGCAACCTGCCCCTCGGCTTCGACCCCGATTCGGTGTCGGTGGTCGACCTGCAGATGCGCGGCGTCAAGCTCGACAGCGCAGGCAGCGTGGCGCTCCGCCGTCGCATGCTCGCGGAAGCGCGGACCATCCCGGGCGTGACCCACGTTTCCCGGCAGATCACCATGCCGTTCTGGAGCTCCTGGAACCAGGACATTCACGTCGCCGGAATCGATTCCACGGAGCGGCTGGGATCGTTCTATTTGAACGCCGTAACGCCGGACTATTTCGCGACCATGGGAACCCGGCTGCTGCGGGGCCGGGGCGTGACCGAATCGGACGTCGCGGGTTCCCCGCGCGCCATGGTGGTGAGTCAGGCGATGGCGAACATCCTCTGGCCCGGAAAGGAAGCGCTGGGCGAGTGCGTCCGGGTCGGCGATGACACCGTCCCCTGCACGACGGTCGTGGGCGTGGCGGAGAACGTCAAATCCCAGGACCTCGACCAGGATCCGGGCTACTTCTACTACGTCTCCGCGGACCAGTTCGCGCCCGATCAGGGCGGGCTGTTCGTCCGGACGGCGATGCCGGGAGTGGCCGCGCGGGACAACATCCGCCGCCGCCTCCAGGCGGTGATGCCGGGTC
>DATEGY010000076.1:0-8249 GCA_035279865.1 Gemmatimonadales bacterium
CGCACCGGCGAGCCGGTGAAATAGGCGGCTCCGCGCCGGCCCAGCGTCACGCAGAGCACCCGGGTGCCCGCAGCGAGCGCCCCGGCCGCCACCGCCAGCGGATCGGGACCGATCTGGCTCATCTCTTCTTCATTGAGCTGGACCGCGTCGAAGCAGGCGAACCACCCCGGTCCATCCACGAGGGGCTGGAGGGTCCGCAGGCCGTTCCCGTCCTTGGCGAGAAAGAGACTGTGCAGATCGGCGTAGATGAACTTCGAGAATCCGCGGCGCAGCATCCGCGCGGTGTCGAGGCTCATTTCGAACCCCGAGATGAAATTGACGTACAGGGCGTCCAGGTCTCCGACCATGGGGCCCAGCTCCTCCCACGTCCACCCCGGCACGCCGCCGGACATCAGCTCGCAGCGGCGCTCCTTCGTCTCGTAGCGGAGGGTCACGCGGTTGTTCCCCTCGGGGACCAGGACGAATCGTGCCCCGGCCGCGACATGGTGGAGGCTCCGCAGGAACTGCTCGGCCGGCGCGGCGAGGTCGCGTCCCACCTTGATCAGCGGCACGATCTCCCAGCCGTCCTCGAGCGCTGCGTCGAGCCCCGCGAGGGCGTACGCGATCCCGCCCCATTCCTGGATGGCGGGCTGGGCCGGGTCGCGTCCGTAGATCGTGTCCCAGACCATGGCGCCCACGACACCGATCCGCTTCACGCCCGGTGTCCCAGGTGCTTGTCGATGTACGCGGCCGCGGCGCCGAACACGCCGGCGGTGCCCGGAAGTGAACCGGGGAGGATGCGGCACGCCTTCACGGCGTCCTTGAACGCGCGTCGGTGCACTTCGCGTCGCAGCGGATCGAACAGCCGGTCGCCGGCGAGGGTCACGCCGCCGCAGATCACGACCACATCCGGGTTGAAGATGTTGATGATGTTGGCGACGCCGGCGCCCAGGAGCTTGGCGGTGTCGTTGACCACCTCCTGCGCGTACTGGTCGCCGTCGTGGGCGGCCTGGTAAACCACCTGGGCGGTGAGCTTGGACAAGTCGCCGCCGACGTACTTGGCGAGCGTGGACTCGACCCCGGACTCGATGCCTTCAGCGGCGCGGGCGGCGATGGCGGGGCCGGAGGCGTACGCTTCGAGGCACCCATAGTTCCCGCATTTGCAACGCCGGCCGTTCGCGTCGATGGTCGTGTGGCCGATCTCGCCCGCGACGTCCGAGGCCCCGTGGTAAATCTTCCCGTCGAGGACGATGCCGCCGCCGATGCCCGTGCCGATGGTGAGTCCCACCACGGCCTTCGCACCCCGGGCCGCGCCGCGCCACCACTCGCCGTAGATGGCACAGTTGGCGTCGTTGTCGAGCTCGGCCGGGAGACCCGTGATCGCCGTGACCCGGTCCCGGAGCGGAAAGTTGGTCCAGCCCAGGTTGGGGGTGAACAGGACGATGCCCCGGTGGGTGTCCAGCGGACCGGGGGAGCCGATCCCGACGCCGACGATGGTCTTGCCCTTCGCAGCCGACATGGACTGCTTGACCAGACGGCCGATGCGCTCGATGACGGCGTCGGCCCCCGCTTCAGAGTGCGTCGGCTCCGACACTTCTCCGAGCAGCTCCGACCCGTCCTCGGCTACCGTGCCGACGACCAGGTTGGTCCCGCCGATATCAATCCCGACGACGTAGCGCACCGGTCTCCTCGATCGCGGCGATCACCCGTTCCACGGGAAGATCGCGCATGCAGCGATGATGTCCCAGGGGACACTCTGCCGGCCCGTGCTTCGAGCACGGACGGCACGTCAGATCCGTCACTTCCACGACGCGATCGCCCGGGTGCAGCGGTCCGAACCCGAACGACGACAGCGTCGGACCGAAGATGGCCACGGTCGGCGTCCCGACCGCCTGGGCGAAGTGCAGGGGCGCGCTGTCGTTGGTCACGAGCAGACGGCACCTGGAGAGCAGGGCCGCCGACTCCCGCAGCGTGAGCTTCCCACACCCGCTGGCCGCCCTCCCGCCCGCGCGCCGCACCGTCTCGACGATGGTCCCGGCGAGCTCCTCGTCCCCGCCGCCGCCGACCACCGCGACCGCATGACCGGGTGCCAGCCGACCCGCGAGCGTCGCGAAGTGCGGCCAGCGCTTGGTGCCCCAGATGGACCCCGGCGCCAGGGCCACGACGTCGTTTCCGAGGCCTTCGGCCTCGAGGAACGCCGCGGCGGCCTGATGGTCTGCGGGCGTGAGCCCGATGCTCGGCGTCCGGATCGCCCGCGGATCGCCGGCGAGCGCCAGCAGACGGTCCACCTCGTGGCCGCCGGCCGGGCGTTTCCGGCTCTCCGTGTAGAGCGACCGCCAGCCGTCCCGGAAGCCCACGCGGCGGGGGACCCGGGCCCACCAGGCCAGGAGCGCACTCCGCAGGGACCGGTGCGGCACATACGCGACTTCATAGTGCGCTTCCCGGAGCCGCCGCGCGAGGGCGGCGAGGCCGCTCCATCCCCGGTCGGCGCCGCGCTTGTCGTACCGGATCACCTGACGGACCGCGGGATGGGTATCGAGGAGGGGCGCCGCGGCGGGGGTCGTCACCACGTCCACCGGCCCGTGCCGGGCAGCGAGGGCGCGGAGCAACGGCGTCGTGAGCACGACGTCTCCCAGAAACGCCGTCTGTACGACGAGACTAGTCAACCTGCAGCACCGCCAGGAACGCTTCCTGCGGGATCTCGACCGTGCCGACCTGCTTCATGCGTTTCTTTCCTTCTTTCTGCTTTTCCAGGAGCTTCCGCTTCCGGGTGACGTCACCACCGTAGCACTTGGCGGTCACGTTCTTGCGGAGAGGCCGGATCGATTCCCGGGCGATCACCTTGGTGCCGATCGCCGCCTGGATCACCACTTCGAACAGCTGGCGGGGAATCAGCTCTTTCAACTTCTCCGCGATTTTCCGCCCCCACTCGTACGCCTTGTCCTTGTGGATAATGACGCTGAAGGCGTCCACCGCATCCCCGTTCAGCAGCATGTCGAGCTTCACCAGCTCGGAGCGGCGGTACGCCAGGAATTCGTAGTCGAGCGACGCGTAGCCCCTCGAGATGGTCTTCAACTTGTCGTAAAAGTCGAGAATGATCTCGGCGAGCGGAAACTCCCAGCTGAACTCCACGCGCGTCGGATCGACGTAATGCATGCCGAGGTACACACCGCGCCGTTCCTGACCGAGCTTCATCATGGCGCCGATGTAGTCCGCGGGGGCGAGCACACGGGCCTTCACATAGGGCTCCTCGATGCGGTCCACTTCCGATCCGTGCGGCATGAGTGACGGATTCTCGACCAGGTCCTTCGAGCCGTCGGTCTTGTAGACGTGGTACTCGACGTTGGGGACGGTGGAAATCAGGTCGAGGTTGAATTCCCGCTCGAGGCGCTCCCGGACGATCTCCATATGAAGGAGGCCCAGGAATCCGCAGCGGAACCCGAAACCCAGGGCCACCGACGATTCAGGTTCATAGTGCAGCGAGGCGTCGTTCAGCTGGAGTTTTTCCAGGGCGTCCCGGAGCTCCTCGTACTGCTCAGCGTTGGTCGGATACAGACCCGCGAACACCATGGACTGGATATCGCGGTACCCGGGGAGCAGTGGAGCGTCGGCGTGCTCGGCATCGAGGATGGTGTCCCCCGGCCGGGTTTCCTGCACGCCCCGCACGTTCGCGACGACGTAGCCCACTTCCCCGGCCGCGAGCTGCTCCACCGGCTTATGCCCCAGCTGCAGGTTGCCCACTTCGTCGACCTGGTAGTGATCGGCCCGGTGCGCCCCGAAGACGATCTGCATGCCGGACTTGATAACGCCGTCGACCACGCGGATGCTCGGAATCGCGCCCCGGAACCGGTCGTAGTAGGAGTCGAAGATGAGCGCGCGGAGCGGTGCGGCCGGGTCGCCCTTGGGCGGGGGAATGCGCTTGACGACCGCCTCCAGGAGCTCGGGCACTCCGGTGCCTTCTTTCGCTGAGATGCGGAGGATCTCCTCGGGACGGGAGCCGATGAGGTCGTGCAGCTCCTGCGCCCGCCGGTCCGGCTCGGCGCCAGGGAGGTCGATCTTGTTGAGGACCGGAATGATTTCGAGCCCGGCGTCGAGGGCGAGAAACAGGTTGGACAAGGTCTGCGCCTGCACCCCCTGCGACGCATCCACCACCAGGATGGCCCCCTCGCACGCGGCAAGCGACCGCGAGACTTCGTAGGTGAAGTCCACGTGCCCGGGGGTATCGATGAGGTTGAGCTCGTAGATCTCGCCGTCCTGGGCGTGGTAGTTCATGCGGACGGCATTCAACTTGATGGTGATCCCGCGCTCTCGCTCCAGGTCCATCGTGTCCAGCACCTGCGCCCGCATCAGCCGCTTGTCCAGCGTGCCGGTGCGCTCGATCAGGCGGTCGGCCAGGGTCGACTTGCCGTGGTCAATGTGGGCGACGATGCAGAAGTTGCGGATGAGGGACTGGCGCATTGGCGGGGGAATATACCGGGTGTCCGGTATCAGGTGCCGGGTGCCGGGTCGTCACCCGGCACCTGATACCTGGCACCCGACACCTTAGCTTTCAGCTTCCGAATGCCTCCGATCACCGGCTGGTACGACCCGACACCCAAGGGCGGAGCCCTGCGGCTCGCCGCCAACGGCTATCTGCCCGCCAACGGTGACCCGGCGGTGCGCCTGCCGGGGCTCCGTCGCGGGGATCTCGTGGTGCTCGAGGGCGGGCGGGTATCGTCCGTGAATGGTGCCCCCCCGGATCGACTCGCGGATCGCCCCGAGTTCGCCAAGCTCGGCGCCGTCCATCCGGATCGCGCGCTCCGCCTCGAAACCGACCGGGCGTCGAGCCCGCGGACCGCCGCCATCCAGCGGGTCGTCGATCTGGTGTGCCCGCTGGGCTTCGGGCAGCGTGCACTGATCGTCTCTCCGCCGAAAGCCGGCAAGACCGTCACCCTGCAGGCCGTGGCCGAGGCGGTGGCCCTGAACGCGCCGACGGCGACGCTCCTGATCCTCCTCGTCGACGAGCGGCCCGAAGAAGTGAGTGAGATGGTGGATTGGGGGCGCGGCGAAGTGGTGGCGTCGAGCTTCGACCTCCCGCACGAACGTCATGTCGCCGTGGCCGATATGGTATTCGAGCATGCCCGGCGGCAGGTGGAGCTGGGCCGGGACGTCGTGATCGTCCTCGACTCACTCACCCGCCTGGCCCGTTCGCATAACACTGCCGGGGGCCGGGGCAGTGGCCGGACCATGTCGGGGGGGCTCGACGCCAACGCGCTGGCCAAACCCAAGGCCCTCTTCGGCGCCGCGCGGGCCGTTCCAGAGGGCGGCTCGCTCACCGTGATCGCGACGGCGCTGGTGGAGACGGACAGCAGGATGGACGACGTGATCTTCGAGGAGTTCAAGGGGACCGGAAATGCCGAGCTCCGGTTGTCCCGGGAGCTGGCCGACCGGCGCATCTACCCCGCCGTGGATATCGCCGCGTCGGGCACCCGGCGGGAAGAGCTGCTCGGTGATGCCGCGACCGTCGAGGCCAAACAGAAGCTCCGGCGGGCACTCGTGGACATGCCACCGGAGCAGGGGATACAGCAACTGCTGGCGCTCGTGAAGCGCGCCCCGACCAACTCGGAGCTGCTGGCGAGTCTGCGCTAGTTCGGTTTCCGGCGCCGCAGCTCCGGCTGACCCTTGGGAGGCTGCTCTTTCGGTGGCGGAGACTTGGCCTGCGGCGTCTGGTGCGGCGGCTCCCGCCTCGGTTCCGCGCCGGGCTTCGGCTGCTGCCTCGGCGGTGGCGTCGCGGGAGCGGGCTGCTGCTCCGGGGGCCTGCGGCGCTGGTCCGGCTGGCGGTGATCCGGTTGTTGAGGCTCCGGCGGTCGTGACCCGGGCTGCTCGCGCCCGCCGCGGTTCGGTGCCGGCAGCTGGCCGGCGCCCCCGAAGTCCCGCCCGGTGGCCCCCGGGCGCCCTCCCTCTCGCGACCGGTCGCGGGTCACCGTGACGAACTGATCATCTGCCACGCCTTCCCGGTCCTTGAAGACGAACCGCGGCTCCGGGCGGAGCGGGCGGTTCACCACGACGGTCCGACCCTGGTAGTAGCGATACGGGTAGTACACGGGGTCGTCGTAGGCGACGATCCGGAACCGCGGGCAGGTGGCGGCGTACGGGTCCCACGTTCCGAAGCTCGCGAAGGCGTGACAGTCGTAACAGAGGAAGCGGGGGTAGTCGTAGTGACGCTCGACGTAATACGGGGAGATATCGTAGTCCCAGTCGCCGGCGCCCGCAGGAAGAATCCGTCCCGCGAGGTCGGTCAGCGCGACGTAGGGATCCCCGTGAATCCGGTCACCGATCGTGCGGTAGTCCCAGTGATCACCGTCGGTGATGGGGTCGAAGGCGAACGGGTCGGGAGACGAGATGGCGAATACGTAGCCGACGCCGGGGTCGTCGTCGACGTCAAAGGCGTTCGAGTTGCGGGTCTGCTCGATTTCATACTCCCGGTCACCGCGGACGTAGTTGTCCATCCAGGGAGCCCGGGGGAAGAGCACCTGAATCCGTCCATCCGTGTCCACCCGGAGGACGGTGACGTAGGCGTCCTCTTCGCCCCGGATGAACACGCGGGCGTGGTCGCCGGCCCGGTAGGGATCGGTGCCTTTCTCGGTCCACACCTGCACACGCCCCTTCCCGTCGCCCCCACGCGCCGGGGGGGCGGACGGTTGCGTCGGGGCGGGAACGGTGAGCAGCAGCCCACCGGCGAGGATGGTGTAGTGAATGAGCATGGCTTCCCTGGGCACTCCTTGATTGCAGAGACCATGCCATCCGACAGGTTCCTGTCAGGTACGCTGAAGTCACTGTCGGACAAGAATTTGCGTGTCGATGACGAACCAGCCATCCCGCCCGGTGTCTCCTGGCCCGGACGGTTCGTCGTCCGTTAGCTTCCGCCCCGAATGCCTCTCGGATCACGCCTCGACCTGCTCGATCCCCGTGAGGTCGCCCAGCTGGGCGGCCTCGAGATCGCGGCCGCCGGTGTGGTCGAGGGCTTTCTGGCCGGCCTCCACCGGTCTCCCTTCCGCGGGTTTTCCGTGGAGTTCACCGAGCACCGCGCCTATCAGCCGGGGGATGAGCTGCGGTACCTCGACTGGCGGATCCTGGCGCGGACCGACCGGCCCTACGTCAAGCAGTTCGAGGAAGAGACCAATCTCCGCGCCATGGTGCTCGTCGACGTCAGCCGGTCGATGGCGTGGACCGGCTCGCCCGGGCGGGTGACCAAGCGGGCGTACGCGGACCGCCTCGCCGCCGCCCTGTCGTTGCTGCTCCTCCGCCAGCGGGACGCCACCGGACTCATCACCTTCGACGAAACGATCCGGCAGACCATTCCGGCACGCGTGAAGAGCGGACAATGGCACCGCATCGTGCGCGGACTGATCGAAACCCCCGATGGGCTGGGCACCGCCGCCGAACAAGCGCTGCGACAGGTGACGGCGCGCCTCGCGCGTCGGGGCATGGTCTTCCTGATTTCGGATCTCCTGTTCGACCGTGAACTCGCACTGACCGCCCTGCGATACCTCGGGCACCGGGGCCATCAGGTCACAGTGCTCCATCTGATGGATCCGGCCGAAGTGGAGCTCGAGGGGCCGCCGGAGGTGCGCTATCAGGACCTCGAGTCGGCGGGCTCCGTCGTGGTGCGCCCCCGGGAGCTGGCCCGCACCTACCGGGACACGGTGCGGCGCGAGATCGCGGCCTGGCGCTCCGCATGCCGCCGGCATGAGATCGCGTACCATCACATCACGACCGACCAGCCGTTCGGCGTCGCGCTCCGCCGGCTCGCGTGACTTTCCTTCACCCTCTGGCTCTCTTCGGGCTCGCCGCGGCGGCGATCCCGGCACTGCTCCATCTACGCCAGCGCCGTCTGCCACCGGTGCTCGATTTCCCCGCCGTCCGCTATCTGGCGGACGCCGAGCGGCGCACGGCGAAGCGGCTGCGCCTCCGCCATCTGTTGTTGCTGCTCTTGCGCACCCTCCTGATCGCGTCGGTCGTCATGGCGGCGGCCCGTCCCCAGGTCAGGGGGTGGGGCCGGGCCGCCGGGCACGAGCCCACGGCGGCTGTGATCGTTCTCGACAACTCACTGTCGTCGGGTGTGGTGGTGGATGGCCGCCGGGTGCTTGACGGCCTCGCGGCGGCCGCCCACGCGGTGACCGCGCGGGCCGGCTCCGGAGACCGGCTCTGGCTCCTCCTCGCCGACGGCGTGGTCCGGCGGGGCACGCCGGCCGAGCTCGACGCCGCAATCGACGGGGCCCGGCCTGAAG
>DATEGY010000077.1:0-7338 GCA_035279865.1 Gemmatimonadales bacterium
CGTCATGCTTGGAGAGGTGACCCGTCACCGATGATCCGACGATGATCTCGCGGGCGGTGTCGGCCTGAGCCGCGACAGGCCGGACCGCCGCGACCGCCTCGACGGCCACGACCAGGAAGACCGCGGAGACTCCGACGCAGGTCACCGGTGCTCGAGGATCAAGTCGACGGCGGTTTGAATGTCGGCCACGACGGTGTACCCCTTCTCGATGGCCGCCTGCGCGTTTTCGTCTCCGTGCCCGGTGCGGACCAGGATCCCACGGCCACTCAGGGTACGGGCGGGTTCGATGTCCGTCATCCGGTCTCCCACATAGAAGGAACGGCCGAGGTCCAGGGTCAGCTCGGTGGCGGCGTCCCGGAAGAGGCGGGTGCCGGGCTTCCGGCATTCGCAGGGACCGGTGATGTCCGGATGATGGGGGCAGACGTAGGCCCCGTCGAGCCGCGCACCCGCTCCGGCCAGGAGCTGGACCAGGCGCGCGTGCACCGCGTCGTACTGCGCCACCGTGATCAGCCCGCGGGCGATGCCCGATTGATTGGTCACGATCACCGTGGCGAGGCCCGCCTGGTTCAACCGGCGGACCGCCTGCGTCGCTCCCGGAAGCAGTTTCACTTTCGCGGGGTCGGAGAGAAAACCGGGATCTTCGATCAGGGTCCCGTCGCGATCGAGAAAGACCGCGGGCCGTCTCCGTCCCGGCTCAGGCATCGATGGCGGAACGGACGGCGCGCGCGGTGGCGGCGATCTGATCGGGGAAGATGGTGCGGGGATCGAGCACCACGCGCCCGTCCGCGATCCGCGCGATCACGGGCGGCGCGACGGCCGTCCCCGCACGCAGCCGGTCCGAGAGCCCGTCCGCCGAGAGATGGCTGACGGTGATCCGCACCAGCCAGGTCTTGAGCGTGGTACCGGGGAACGACCCGCCGCCGACTTCAGACTCACCGGGGATCACGTCGGCTTCGGAACCAACGCCTTTCGCCAACGTCTCCCCCGCACGTTTGAGATCGTCGAGGGACGTCGTGAGCATCCGCAGCACCGGAATCTCCCGGCGGGCTGTTTCGGGTTCGCGATAGAGCCGCAGCGTGCCTTCCAGTGCCGCGAGCGTGAGCTTGTCCGCGCGGACGGCACGGGCGGTCGGATCCTTGCGGCAGGCGTCGATCACGGCACGGGTGCCCACGAGGATCCCCGCCTGGGGCCCGCCCAACAGCTTGTCGCCGCTGAAGACCACGAGATCCACTCCCGAGGCGACGGCATCTTTCACCAGGGGCTCACCCGACAGGCCCCAGGGGGCGAGGTCGAGCAAGAGTCCCGAGCCGAGGTCGAAGAGCGCCGCCGCGCCGCTCGCGTGTGCGAGCTGCGCGATCTCGTGGGGTGACACGTCGGCCGTGAACCCCGAGACTTTGAAATTCGACCGGTGGACCTTCAGCAGGACCCGCGTCTTGTGGCCGATGGCTTTGGCGTAGTCGTCCAGATGCGTGCGGTTGGTGGTCCCGACTTCGACCAGCTTCGCACCCGAGCGGGCCATGATATCCGGCACGCGGAAGGCGCCGCCGATCTCGACCAGCTCGCCGCGCGACACGATCGCTTCGCCTTCGCGTCCCAGCGCCGCAAGCGCCAGCAAGAGCCCTCCCGCCGCATTGTTCACCACCAGCGCGTCCTCGGCGCCCGTCAACTCGACGAGCAGGTCCCGGCAGTGGACGTGACGGGACCCGCGCGCGCCAGCGCCGGCGTCGTACTCGAGTGTGGAGTACGCCGCCGCAATCGTCGTCATCGCCTCCAAGGCCCGTGTGGCCAGGGGTGCCCGGCCCAGGTTGGTGTGGAGCACCACACCGGTGGCGTTGATCACGGGCTGGAATGACGGCGCCGACACACGGGACAACTGTCGTTCCACCGCCGAGCTCCAGCCCTCGGCGGGCTCGACGCCTCCGGCGGCGCGGGCGCCGTCGAGCACAGTCCGGATCGCGTTGACCACGAGGGGCCGAGGATGGCCTGGCAGGAGCCCGGCGATGCCGGGCTGCGCGAGCATCGCGTCGACCGACGGGAGCTTCCGGCGCGGGTCGGTCACTGGTGCCTGGTCGAGTCCGGCGGCGTCTTGGCCGGCGCTTTGGTGGAGTCCGTGGGGACTTTCTTGGGCACCGGGATGGTGAGGACCGCGACGGCGTCCGTGCGGGCGCCGGCCAGGTTCGTGGCTCCGGTGATCCGGACGAAATATTTGGTCGACGGCTTGAGCGGGACTCCCATCCGGACCACGAGCTTGTCGGTCGGTATGGGCCTCGTGGCGAGCAGCTTGATGACGGTGCTGTCCGGTGCCGGGGCGGTCCCGCCCGGGTGCGAAAGCGGTTGAGGTTGGACCGGCAGTCGCGGTGCGGGCTTGTGCGTCGTCGTGTCCTTCGCCTGGGCACGCTTCGTGGTGTCCGCCGCGCGGAGCAGGGAATCCGTCACGGCCCGTTCCCGGGAGACCAGCGAGTCATTGGCCGCGGGCGAGAGGACCCGGGCCACCTTGACCGGAGTCGAATCGGGGAGCTCGAAGACGTGCACCGTCGCGGTATCGGGGAGGCCGGTGGTGGCCAGCGGCGCGGTGAAGGTGACGCGGAACGACACCGAGTCGATCGGCTCGGACTGACGGATGCGCGGACCGGTGGTGTCGTGTACGAAGGCCCAGAGCGTGGTCGTCGCCGTGCTGTCGAGGGTGACGAGGGCGGAGTCGTACGCCTCCCGGGGGTCGCGCGTGCGGTTCGAGTTCTGATCGTTCACGGCGTAGACGACGTACTGTCCGGGCGGCACGTCGTCCAGCCGGAAGCGCCCCGCGGAGTCGGTGTACGTGAGGTAGGCGATCGTGTCGGGCTTGAGCACGGCGCGGACCAGTCCCAAGGTCAGCGTGTGCTGCTCCACCCAGGACAGGGCCAGTCCCCGGAGGGACGCCGTGGGGATCTTGGGGCCGGTGGAGAAAATGATCGTTGCCCCGCGCTTCAGGATGTTCCGGTGGAGATCTACGATTCCGGGGAGCAGCTGGAGATGATACACGCGCCCCGGCTTCCACCCTTCCTTCGGCTTGATGTGGATGGCGGAGCGGTGCCACGAGACTTTCACGGGTCCCGCGACCGGCGAGAGAACGATCTGCCGGCCCAGTCCGGTCACGGCGCCCGGAGCGCCCCCGGAGCCCTGCGCCATCTCGTCGATCACTTCGTCGAATTGGATGACCGCGTCGCCGGAGAACGCGGGCAGGATGGCGCCTGAGTCCGGGGAGACGAGGATGATGGCCGGGGGCGTGAGGCGCGGCGGCGCGCCGGGGGGGACGCCTTCGCTCGCGCAGGCCGCCAGGATGACCAGTCCGGCGAGGACGGGCCGGGTCAGGCGCACCCGAGCGCCTTCAGCTTGTCGTTCAGGGCTCCCACCTGCGCGCGCCAGGCCTGTTCCTTCTCGCGTTCCCTGGCCACCACGTCCGCCGGCGCGCGGGACACGAAGCTCTCGTTCGAGAGCTTGGCCGAGAGGCCGGTGAGCTGCTTGTCGAGGCGGTCGCGGTCGGTGGTAAGGCGCTTGCACTCCTGGCTGACATCGATCGAGCTGCCGAGGGCCACGAACACATCACTGCCATCCTTGAGTACGGCATGCGCGCCCACACCCTTCGGGGCAGGCCCCAGGGTCAGCGTCTCGAGTCCGGCCAGCCTGATGATCGTCTCCGACTCGGCCGCGTACGCAGTTGCGTGCTTACTGGTCAGCGCAGCGATCAGGCGTGTCCTCGGCGGGATGCGGTACTCGGCGCGAATCGAGCGAATGGCCGTGATCAGCTCCTGCACGCGGCTGAACGCCAGGTCGGCCTCCGGGTCCCGGGCCTTGGCACTGGACACGGGCCACGCGGCCGCCGCCAGAAGCTCAGAGGGCTTCCGGCCCGGGAGTTTCTGCCAAAGCTCTTCAGTAATGAAGGGCACGGCGGGGTGGAGCAGTCTCAGGCCGACGTCGAAGCAATGGGCGAGCACCGCGTACGCGGCAGGCCCCATCCGTCCCTTGGCCGATTCCAGGTACCAGTCCGCCAGGTCTCCCCAGACGAATTCATAGCAGAGCTTCGCGGCCTCGTCGAGCCGGAACTGCTCGTTGGCCCTGGTGGCCGCGTCGATGGTGGCCTGACAGCGCGAGAGAATCCACCGGTCGGCGAGGGTCAGCGCTTTCCGGTCGATCGAGTCGATCGCGGACACCTGCTCGGGCAGCTGGGAGAGAATGAAGCGCCCGATGTTCCAGAGCTTGTTCGCGAAATTACGCCCGGGCGCGAAGGTGGCCTCGAGATCCTCGTTGTCGAGCATCAGATCCGAGCCGACGGACACTCCGGCGATCGCCGTCCAACGGAGCGCGTCTGCGCCGTAGAGCCGCACCACGTCGAGGGGGTCGATCCCGTTGCCGAGGGACTTGGACATTTTGCGGTGCTTCGTGTCCCGCACGGTGCCGTGGAGATACACGGTGTTGAACGGCACTTGCTTCATGATGTGGATGCCGGACATGATCATCCGCGCCACCCAGAAGAAGAGAATCTCCGGAGCGGTGACCAGTGTGTGGCCGGGATAGAAGTGCTCGAGATCGGCGGTCTGGTCGGGCCAGCCCAGGGTCGAGAAGGGCCAGAGCCACGACGAGAACCACGTGTCGAGCACGTCGGGATCCTGGGTGACTGGACCGCCGCACTTGGGACACTGGGTCGGATCGACGCGATCGGCCCACTGATGCTTGCACGTCGTGCACGTGAACACCGGAATCCGGTGTCCCCACCAGAGCTGCCGGGAGATGTTCCAGTCGCGGATCCCTTCGAGCCACTGGACGTAGGTCGTCTCCCAGCGCTCCGGCACGAACCGGACTTCACCCTTCCGGAATGCCTCCAGGGCCGGTTCGGCCAAGGGCTTCATCTTCACGAACCACTGATCGGAGAGCCGGGGCTCCACGATGCTGTCGCACCGGTAGCAGCGGCGCACCGCGTGCTGGTGCGACTCGACCTTCGCGAGCAGGCCCTGGGCCTCGAGCATCTTCACGATTCTTTTCCGCGCGTCGAAACGATCGAGCCCCACCAGCTCCTTGGGCACCCGCTCGCCCGAGAGCTTGGCGTCTTCCGTCATGATCAGCGGCATGGCGAGCTTGTGCCGCACGCCGACCTCGAAGTCATTGGCGTCGTGCGCCGGGGTCACTTTCACGAAGCCGGTGCCGAACTCCTTGTCGACGCTCTCATCGGCGAGGATCGGGATCTCGATCCCCGTGAGCGGGAGCCTGGCCTTCTTGCCGATGAACCGCGCGCCCCGCGGGTCTTCCGGGTGCACGATGATGGCCGTGTCCCCCAGCAGCGTCTCCGGGCGGGTCGTCGCCACCGTCACCTGACCGGAGCCGTTGGCCAGCGGGTAGTGGATGTAGTAGAGGTTCCCGCTGGTCTCCTGGAACTCGGCCTCTTCATCGGAGAGCGCGGTCAGGCAGCGCGGGCACCAGTGAATGACGCGGTGCCCCCGGTAGATCAGGCCCTCTTCCCAGAGCCGGACGAACGCCTCGCGCACCGCGCGGGAAAGCTCCGGGCTCAGTGTGTACCGGGTCCGGCTCCAGTCGCACGAGCAGCCGATGGTCTTGAGCTGGTCGAGAATGACCGCTCCGGTCTGGCTCACGAAGTCCGCCACTCGCTGGACGAACGCCTCCCGGCCCAAGTCGAAGCGGGTCTGTCCCTCAGCCGCGAGCTGCTTTTCCACCACGTTCTGGGTGGCGATCCCGGCGTGGTCGGTGCCGGGCAGCCAGAGGGTTTCCCGGCCCCGCATCCGCTCGAACCGGATGATGGCGTCCTGCAGGGTGTCGTTCAGCCCGTGTCCCATGTGGAGCACGGCGGTCACGTTGGGGGGCGGAATTACGATGACGTACGGCTTTTTCGGGGAATCGACGTGGGCCGTGAAGATCCCGGCGTCGAGCCAGCGGCGGTACAGGGGGCCCTCCACGGACCCGGCATCATACTGTGGTGGGAGAGAGAACTCGGGCATTCCGGAAAGTTAGACGGTTAGACGGCTGGACGGTTAGAGAGGCCATGGACGCGAGCGGGGAGGACTAACCGTCTAACCGTCTAGCCGTCTAGATTCCGTCATGCCCGAAGATTCCGACCTCATGCCGCTCAGCCGCCTGGTCCGCTGGGCCGCCGTGGCCCTGCTGATCGCGGTCGCCATCGCCTTCTATTTCCGCGACGGCCAGCACATTCCCACCATGGACGCCGGAGTACCGGCGGCCCAGTCGGCGTAGCCGGCCATGGCCGACCTGCAGGTCAAGCTCCCTGACGGGAGCCTCAAGACCCTCGCGTCCGGCGCCACGGGTGCGGACGTCGCCAAAGCGATCGGACCGGGGCTCGCCAAGGCCGCGCTCGCCATCAAGGTGAACGGCGAAGTCCGGGATCTGTCCCGTCCGGTCCCGGACGGGGCCACCATCGCCATTCTGACGGACAAGACCCCCGAGGCCCTGGACGTGCTCCGGCATTCGTCGGCGCACGTGCTGGCCACGGCGGTCCGCCAGCTCTTCCCGCGCGCCAAGATCGGGTTCGGACCGCCCATCGAGGACGGGTTCTACTACGACTTCGAGGTACCGACGCCCTTCACGCCCGAGGATCTCGAGAAGATCGAAGCCCGGATGAAGGAGGTGGCGGCCGCCGACTACCCGTTCGTGCGCGAAGAGGTGAGCCGCGCCGAAGCGAAGAAGCGGTTCACGGACGACCCGCTGAAGCTCGAGCGCATCGACGACCTGGGCGAGAACGAAACGATTTCCGTGTACACGGACGGCCCGTTCGTCGACCTGTGCCGGGGACCGCACGTCGCCAGCACGGGGAAGATCAAGCACGTCAAGTTGCTGCACGCGGCCGGGGCCTATTGGCGCGGCGACGAGCGGCGGCAGATGCTCCAGCGCATCTACGGGACGGCGTGGTTCTCGAAGGAAGACCTCGACGCGTACCTGCATCGCCTCGAGGAAGCGAAGAAGCGCGACCACCGGGTGATCGGCAAACAGCTCGACCTGTTCTCGATCCAGGAGGACGTGGGGCCGGGTCTCATTTTCTGGCACCCCAAGGGCGCCATGCTGAACTTCCAGCTCCGCCGGTTCATCGAGGACGTGATCCTCGAGCGCGGCTATCAGCTGGTGTACACGCCGAACATCACGCGGGAGCAGCTCTTCCTGCGCTCCGGACACCTGCCGCTGTATGCCGAGAACCAGTTTCCGGCCATGGCGGCGGGAGAGGGGGAGTCGGAGGCGGTACGCTATCGCGTGAAGCCGATGAACTGCCCGATGCACATCCTCATCTATGCATCCCAGCAACGCAGCTACCGCGACTTGCCGCTCCGCCTGGCGGAAGTCGCC
>DATEGY010000078.1:0-7072 GCA_035279865.1 Gemmatimonadales bacterium
GGACCATTCCAGACCGGACGGGACGCATACAGGGGGGCTCCTTGAAGGCAGGTTTCACTCTGCGCACCTTAGGAGTGTGGCGTCCCCACAGCGTTCCCTGAGCGTTCCCTGGCCTCGATGATCGAGCTTTTGACGCTGGGCGGCATCGACCTGAAGGAGGAGGGCCGGGACCTGAAGGAGGCCCTGGTCCAACCCAAGCGCTTCGCGCTCCTCGCCTATCTCGCCGTCGCGCAACCGTTCGGCTTCCACCGGCGCGACCGCCTGGTCGCTCTGTTCTGGCCCGAGCTCGATCAGGAACACGCGCGCACCGCCCTCCGGAAAGCCGTGCACGGGCTCCGGGCAGTGCTGGGGGAAGACGCGATCATCGGACGGGGCGCCGAGGAGCTGGGACTCAACCCCGATCGTTGGTGGGTGGACGTTCGTGCCTTCGACGAAGCCGATGTTGCCGAGGGACTGAGGCTCTATCGGGGGGACCTGCTCGACGGGTTCTTTATCTCCGGCGCACCCGAGTTTGAGCGGTGGCTCGAGACCGAGCGGGATCGTCTGCGGGCTCGTGCGGCAGGGGGGCCGTCCATGGACGACCCAGCGGCGCAACGCGCCGCGATCGCGGCCAAGCGCCAGGCACTCCCCGGCGGACCCGCTCGCCAGTCACGACCCCGCTCTCGGGCCGCGCTGGCCGCCGTGATCATCGGTCTGGCGGGTTGGAGCTTCTGGCATTGGGGCCACACGCCCGCACTCGGCGTGACGACCGCATCACACGCCGCGTATCAGCTCTTCGGCGAAGGATTGAACGGCTATCAGCGTGGAGACTTCGCCGCGGCCGAGAGCATCATGGTCCGGGCCGTCGAACTCGACACGACCTTCGCCCTTGCCGCCTACTACGCGGCCCTCTCCGCGCAGTCCCGTTTCGACGACCCCGTGTACCGGAAGTACTCCGCGCTCGCCATTCGTCAGTCCGGACACGTCACCGAACGCGAGCGTCTCCTCATCCGCGCCTCATTTGCCGAGCAGCTCGGCGCACCCGATGCCCTGCCCCTCGCCGACTCGCTGTTCCGCCGTCATCCCGAGGAAAAGGCGGTGCACCGCCTTCTCGGCCTGGCGCTCCTCGACGAAGGGGACTTTCTCGGCGCGATTCCCCATCTGGAGCTCGCGCGAGCCGACTCCGCGCAGGGCCGGTCCGCGCTCGAGGCGATGATCTACGCCTTCCAGATGGCTGACTCCTTGGACGCCGCGATCCGCGTCGCGCGGGATTGGGTCCGGACCGAGCCGGGCTCGGCGCAGGCCTGGCACCAGCTGGCCGCGGGCTACGAGCTCGCTGACCGCGCGGAGGAGGCCCTGGTCGCCAACCGGAACGCCGCTCGGCTACGCACGGGAGACATCGAGGACGCCCTCCTGCCGGGCGTCGTCGCGATGCAGACCGGCCATTTCGACGAAGCGGACCGGGTGTTCCGGAGCCCGCCGAACATGGGACCGGCGGGGGTGAACCCGGGCCGCTGGGACCTGGTGATCAGCCTCAGGAATCAGGGGCGCCTGCGAGAAGCCCTGGTGGAGGCGAAACGCTACCGGATAGGAGAAGACTTCGGGCCTGCCGGCCTGGGGGGCGCGCAGCCCGAGGCCCAGGTGCGCTTCGAGATGGGTGAGTACCAGCCGGCCCGGGCCCTCTTCGACTCCATCGCCGGGGCTCCGACGACGCCGTTCTCCCCGGCCCGCGCGGCGCGCAACCGCGCCTGGTATCTCACCCACGCCGCGAGTGCGATGGCCGCCGCAGGAGATACCGCGATGCTCGAGCGCCTGGCCGACAGCGTCGAGCGCGTAGGGCGCGAGAGCTCCTACGGGCGCGACCACTTGCTCCACTATCACATTCGCGGCCTGCTCGCCGCCGCCCGGGGCCGGACCCCGGACGCCGCGGCGCTGTTCGCGCGGGCCAGCTACTCACTCACCGGCGGTTTTTCGCGGAACAACCTCGAGTGGGGGCGCGCCCTGATCACGCTGGGCCGCGCTCCCGAAGCCATTCCCGTGCTCCGGGGCGGCCTCAATGGCCCGCCCGACGCGTCGGGCCTGTACGCCACCTTCGCGGATCTGCACGAGCAGCTGGGATATGCGTTCGAAGCGAGCGGAAACGCGGACAGCGCGGCGGTGCACTACCGGTGGGTGGAGAAGGCATGGAGGAACGCCGATCCGGGTTTCCAAGTCCGGAGAACCACGGTTGAAGCCCGCCTGCGGGCCCTGAACCGATAGCGCCCTTCACTTCGCGCGTCTTGGCGCACTGGCTCAGGATGGGACGCTCTGGCGCGCCGAGTAGGTTGGGTACATCCTGGTGCACCTCTCGCCCCGGACCCGATGGTCGAGCCGTACTCCGAGTCGGATACCCGACAGCAACTGGTGGATGACCGTCTCGCCCTCGCGGGGTGGAACGTGCGCGACCCCACCCAGGTCATCCAGGAGCTCGACATCTACGTCGGCGGTGCCGGTCGCGTCCGGGAAGCCGCCACTCGGTACACGGGGCACCGCTTCGCCGACTACGCCCTGATGCTCCGCGGCCGGGCCGCCGCCGTGGTCGAGGCCAAGAAGACGAGCCGCGACGCGCGCCTCGGCCAGGAACAGGCCAAGCAGTACGCCGAAGCGCTCCAGAAGCTCAACGGCGGCGACCTGCCCTTCATCTTTTACACCAACGGATACGACCACTACTTCTGGGACGCGCTCGCCGCCCCGCCCTCACGGGTCACCGGATTTCCGTCCCGCGAGGATCTCGAGTGGATGGTCCAGCGCCGCGAGACCCGAGGGCCACTCTCGGTCGAGCTGATCGATACCTCCATCGCCGGGCGGGACTACCAGATCGCCGGCGTGCGGGCCGTGCTCGAGGCGGTCGAGGCCGGGCGCCGGAAGCTCCTGATGGTGATGGCCACCGGGACCGGGAAGACCCGCACCGCCGCGGCGCTCGTGGACGTGCTGACGCGGGCGCATTGGGCCAAGCGCGTGCTTTTTCTGGTGGACCGGATCGCCCTCCAGGAACAGGCGCTGACCGCCTTCAAGGAGCACCTCCCGTCCGCGCCGCGCTGGCCCGAGGAGGGCGAGAAGACGTTCGCGCGGGACCGGCGGATCTACGTCACCACCTATCCCACCATGCTCAACCTGATTCAGGCCGGGACCACCCCGGCCGACTGGATCTCGCCGTTCTTTTTCGATCTGATCATCGCCGACGAGAGTCACCGCAGCATCTACAATCAGTATCTGCAGGTCGTCCGCTACTTCTACGGCATCACCCTGGGCCTGACGGCCACGCCGCGGGACCACGTGGATCACGACACCTTCGCCCTCTTCGACTGTGCCACCCACGAGCCCACGTTCGCGTACAGTTTCGATGAAGCAGTGGCCCACGTGCCCCCCTATCTCTGCGACTTCGAGGTCCTGAAGGTCCGGACCAAGTTTCAGGTCGAAGGGATCAGGGGCCCCAGGCTCGATGAGCCCGAGCGGGAGCAGCTCGCCCTCGAGGGTCTCGACCCCGACGCCGTGGACTTCGAAGGCACGGACCTGGAGCAGAAGGTCACCAACAGCGGCACCAACGCCGTGATCGTCCGGGAGGTGATGGAAGAAGGAATCAAGGACCCCTCGGGCACGCTCCCCGGGAAATCAATTGTGTTCGCGGTCTCGGTCCGTCATGCCCGGCGGCTGGAAGAGTTGTTCAATCAGCTCTATCCCGAGCACAAGGGACGCCTGGCCCGGGTGATCGTGTCGGACGACTCGCGCGTGTACGGAAAAGGGGGCCTCCTCGATCAGTTCAAGTCCCAGGACCAGCCGCGCATCGCGATCTCGGTCGACATGCTCGACACGGGGGTGGACATCCGGGAGGTCGTCAATCTCGTCTTCGCCAAACCGGTCTATTCGTACGTCAAGTTCTGGCAAATGATCGGACGGGGGACGCGCGTGCTCGACGACGACCGGGCGCTGCGGAAGCCGTGGTGCCCCGATAAGGACCGATTCCTCATCATCGACTGCTGGGGGAACTTCGAGTACTTTGGGATGAATCCCCGCGGACGCGAGCCGGGAATGGGCGTCCCACTCCCGGTGCGGCTCTTCCAGGCGCGCGTCGATCAGCTGGAGACGGCGCTCGCGCGGAACGCGCCGGAGGTGGTGCGGGCCGTGACCGCCGAGCTCCGCGCCGCCATTGCCGGTCTTCCCGCCAACAACGTCGTGGTCCTGGAGAACCTGGGCGACCTGGCCCGGACGCGGGATGACGCGTTCTGGACCCGCGCCGGCGCCGAGCAGGTGGGGTTCTTACGGAAGGCCATCGCGCCGTTGCTCAGGGCCCAGACCGGCGCGGACGTGAAGAGTCTCCGGTTCGAAACGGACGTGGTGCAACTCGGCACCGCCCTCCTGGCAGGCAACCGGGAAGCGGTGGCCGCGCTCCGCCAGTCCATTGTCGACCAGGTCTCCGAGCTCCCCCTCGGCGTCAACCTCGTGGCCCGGGAACGGGCGCTGATCGAGGCCGTGGCTGGGGATGCCTGGTGGGGAGACGTGAACGACGTCAATCTGCGGGATGCGGCGGCGCGGCTCAGCCCGCTCATGCGGTTCCGGCGGGAGCGCTCGGAGGCGATGCTCTCCCTCAACCTGGCGGACCTTACCGCCGTCCGGGAACGGATCGCCGTCGGCCCTGAGGGACGGGATCTGCCCATCGCGGCCTACCGCAAGCGGGTCGAGGAAACCGTGCGGGCGTTGGTGACCGGGAATCCGGTGCTCCGGCGCCTTCAGGCGGGGGAGCCGGTGTCCGAGGCCGATCTGCACGAGCTGGCGGATCTCCTCCGCCGCCAGGATCCCGAGATCGACGAGGCGCGGCTGAAGCAGGTATACGACGTCCGCACGGCGAGCTTTGTGGACCTCCTCCGGCACGTCCTGGGGGTTCAGCCGCTGGAGCGCTGGTCCACTCAGGTTACACGGAGATTCGACGAGTTCATCGCGGCGCACTCGACCTACACGGCTCTGCAGATCCGGTTCTTGCAGACCTTGCGAACCTTCGTGCTGCAACGCGGGAAGGTCGAGCGCCGGGACCTCGTGGATTCGCCGTTCACCCAGATTCATCCGGAGGGGGTGCGCGGGGTGTTTCCTGGCAACCAGATTGAGGAGATTCTCGGGTTTGCCGATGGTCTGGTGGCTTGAGCATGGAATGGGGGTAATCCGTGCACTGAAATGGGGTAATAAACTGGGTAATATTGACAATTAATGAGGTAATATATATGTTTCAATTACCTCATTGTAACAGGTCAGATAGCTGATCATGCTCGCCAAGTCGCTCCTCCCCGAGTTCCTCGACCGAATCACCTACAGCGGCGTTCAGGCGTCGTCGTTGAAGCGCCTGGGTGAGTATCGCGGTCGACAGGAGTTGTTCCGGGAGCGTGCGCCCGAGATCCTCGCCTCCCTCAAGCAGGCTGCCGTCATCGAATCGGCGGAATCGTCGAATCGACTGGAAGGGGTCACGGCGCCGCGGGAGCGTGTGGAGGCGCTCGTGTTGCGTCCCACGGCGCCCGCGAACCGTTCCGAACAAGAGATTGCCGGATACCGGGACGCGCTGAACCTGATTCACGAATCGGCCTCCGAGATGGCGTTCTCCGTCAACGTGATCCTCCAGCTGCATACCATGCTGTACCGGTTCCTCCCAGGGGGCGGAGGCCGCTGGAAGATGACCCAGAACGACATCGTGGAGCGGAATCTCGACGGCTCGATGAGGCGGATCCGCTTTACCCCGGTGGCCCCCGTGGCCACGGGACCCGCCATGGATGATTTGACGGCGGGATTCGCGCGAGCCGTCGATGGGGGGCGGGAGCCGCTCACCCTGGTACCCCTCGCCGTCCTGGACTTCCTCTGCATCCACCCGTTCCCTGACGGCAACGGCCGGATGGCCCGGCTCCTGTCCCTGCTGCTCCTGTACCATTTCGACCTTGCAGTGGGACGGTATGTCAGTCTGGAGCGAGTGATCGAGGAGAGCAAGGAGACGTATTACGAAGCGCTGGAGGCCAGCTCCACGGGCTGGCACGAAGGCCGGCACGATCCCCATCCCTGGCTGAACTACTTCTGGGGCATGCTGCTGGCGGCCTACAAGGAGTTCGAGGCGCGGGTGGAGGAGATGCGTGAGGCGCCGGGAGCCAAGACGGCGTTGATCGAAGGCGCGGTCCGTCGGCGCACCAAGCCCTTCGGCATATCGGACATCGAGCGCGACTGTCCGGAGGTCAGCCGGGACATGGTCCGGCATGTGCTCCGGAAGATGCGCGGACGGGGAGAAGTGGTGATTCAGGGCCGAGGGCGTGCGGCCAAATGGGTACGGGTACCGGGCGTGAGGGGAATCTGATGCTGACACCAGCGATCAAGTCCAAGGTCGACCAGCTTTGGGACCGGTTCTGGTCCGGGGGCATTGCGAATCCCCTCACCGCCATCGAGCAGATCAGCTACCTGCTGTTCATGCGGCGGCTCGAGACCCTCGACGAGAAACGGCGGGGGGATGCCGAGTTCCTGAAGCAGGACTTCAAGTCCCTGTTCTCCGGAACCTACGAAACCCGGGGTGGGAAGCGCCGCCCCCGGGAGGAATTGCGCTGGTCGCGCTTCCGGAACCTGCCTCCCGACGAAATGCTCGATCACGTGCGCGACCACGTCTTCCCGTTCGTGAAGACGTTGAAGAACGGCGGGGAGATCTTCTCGCAGTACATGCAGGACGCCGTGTTCATCCTTCCCAAGGCGTCGCTGCTGGTGGAGGCGGTGGGGATCATCGACGAGCTGTACGCCGAGATGGAGCGCGAGCGGCAGAGCGGTGGCCAGACCTCGCAGGATGTTCAGGGGGATCTCTACGAATACCTCCTGTCCGAAATCGCCACGGCCGGCAAGAACGGCCAGTTCCGCACTCCCCGCCACATCATCCAGATGATCGTGAGCCTGGTGGACCCCAAGTTGGGAGAGGAAGTCTGCGACCCGGCGTGCGGGACCGGCGGGTTCCTGTTGGGTGCGTACCAGCACGTCCTGACCCAGCACACATCGCCCGCCCAGCGGTTTATCGGGGATGACGGAATCGAACGCGGGACCGCGGGGG